>CACKYN010000011.1 GCA_902604355.1 uncultured Pelagibacteraceae bacterium | reverse complement strand
AATTGGATCAACTGATGAAGGAAGCTCATTTGAATATACCCAAGAAAAAGCTCAAATTATTGAGAGCAGAATAATTAAATTATTACAGGCGAAAGATAGTCCATATGAGAGAGTTATTATGAGAGTTCCAGGATTTGGTAAGTCTGCAACAACTTACAATACATTTATAATCATTGCCTTATTAGATGAATGGAAAAATAGAAAAAAAAGTAGTCAAACAGTATTAAGAGAAGCTATCGGTCAAGTTGTTTCAGTTCCTGAAACTTTTGCTTTTCCAATATCTCCTCAATCAATTAGAGTTTCAAGCTATAACAAGCCAGTTCAAATGGTAATCTATGGGACAAGCTACGATGAGCTTGAAGAAGTACAAAAAAATATTTTACGTGAATTAAGAAAAAATAAAAATATGTCACGAATAGAGAGTGACTACACAAAAAATAAACCTGAAGTTAAATTAATAACTAATAAAAATAGAGCTAACGATTTAGGAGTGTCTACAGAAAATATCGGAAGAACTTTAGAAACACTCTATGGTGGAAAAAGAGTTACTACTTTCAGTAAGGAAGGAAGAGAATATCCAATTATCTTACAACAATACCTCGCAGATAGACGTGATAAGGACGGTTTATCAAAAATATTTGTTAGATCTGAAACTACAGGAAAGCTAGTATCTGTTGCAAGTTTAGTTGAATTCAAAGAAAAAGGTACAGCGGAGGTGCTTCCCCGATATAACCGACAAAGAGCGATTACAATATCTGCAGCCCTTTCAGAAGATTATACATTATCAGAGGCTATAAATTATTTGGAGGATGTCACGATAAAAGTTGCACCTGAAAATCAAATAACCTGGAAAGGAAAATCTGAAGAATTAAAAGAAACAACTAATGAAATATATTTAATCTTTGCTTTAGCATTGATCACGGCATATTTAGTAATGGCAGCAACATTTAACTCTTTCATTCATCCTTTTATAATTATTTTAACGGTTCCACTTGCAGTTTTTGGTGGATTAGTCTTTATTTTATTTTTAAATAGTTCAATAAATATTTTTTCTCAGATTGCATTAATAATACTGATTGGTATCTCAACAAAGAATAGTATTTTAATAGTGGATTATACAAACCAGATAAGAACAACTGGTGTTAAACTGCAAGATGCAATACTCAAAGCGTGCCAACTGAGAATAAGACCAATTATTATGACGTCATTAAGTACAATGATTGCGATGTTACCACTAGTAATTGGAAATATTGGGCCAGGTGCAGGAGAAGGGTCTAGATTAGCTGTTGGAGGAACTATTCTTGGAGGGATGATTATTTCAACTTTCTTCACATTATATGTAACTCCGACAATGTACTTAGCATTAGCAAAAAATACAAAACGTATTGATGCAGTAGATTTAGAACTTAAAAAACAATTAAATTAAAAAACAATATATTTATTTGTAGATAAAGAATTCTTACAATCAGATAATTGCTTTTTATAAATATTTGACTGTTTCTCTACTCTTTTTGCTAGATTAATAACTTTCTTATTACTTTTATAATTTTTATAATTTCCCCAACCTTCATGGTAAGCAATATACTGTTTAAAAGCGTCTGTTTTTAAAACTTTTAAAATTTTTTCAGTTTTGGTTGTATACCACCCAATGAAATCAACACTATCTTTAAATCTTGTTCTAGTTGCAAATTTATTTCCTGTCTCAGTCTTATATTGTTTCCAAGTTCCTTTTACAGCTTGAGAGTAGCCAAATGAACTAGAAGGTCTTTTGTAGGGAACTATTTTAAAAAGTTTTTGACGTGGAGGTTTCGCAAGCCAATCAAATCCGGACTCCATTTTTATAATTGCAAGCTGTAAGTGAATAGGTGTTCCCCACTTTAGTTCAGCTTTTTTTGCATATTTATACCACAAATAATTTTCATTAAAAATAGAGCAGCTATTACTGATGTTGGAAGGTATTGAAGAACAGCCTGTTAATAGAAAAATTATTATAAATAAAATTTTATTTTTAAAAAAAAAATTTATCATTAATAAGTATAGTTTTATTTATCAAATTATTCTAAAAGATAAACAAATGAGTTATTTAATACTTGTGAGACACGGTCAAAGTGTGTGGAATCTTGAAAATAGATTTACGGGATGGGTAGATGTTGACTTAAATGATAACGGCAGAGCTCAAGCAAAAAAATCAGGTGAACTCATCAAGAAGAAACAAATAAATATAGATCTATATTACTCATCATTTCAATTGAGAGCTATTAATACTCTGAAAATTATACAGGAACAATTAAATGACTATAAAAATATTAAATCTGCTTGGCAACTTAATGAAAGACACTATGGTTCTCTTACAGGTTTGAATAAAGATGAGATGAAAAAAGAACTTGGGGAAGAAAAAGTTCATCAATTTAGAAGGTCATGGGATCTAAGACCTGATCCATTAGATAAAAATAGTGCATACCACCCAATAAATATTAATACATATAAAGATATACCTGTGGATAAAATTCCGGATACCGAGTCTTTAAAAGATACTTATGAAAGAGTGATCAAATATTATATTAAATATATTGAAAACAATTTTAAAAACAAAAATATTTTAATTTCTGCTCATGGGAATTCCCTGAGGTCTTTATGTAAATATCTTTTCAAACTAGACAACAATAAGATTGCTAAACTGGAAATACCAACTGGCAATCCATTGTTTATAGAATTTAATGAAGACAATAAGATATTAAATTGTGAATATCTTGATACTGAACGAGCTAAAGATCTTTTAGTTTATTAAAAATGTTTAAGTTTGTTAAGTGATAAAATTTTTTTTTACTTTCAAACCCATATAATTTTTTTTCATCTATTAACTTATTCCAAATATTTAAAATTGAAAATTTATTTATAGTTTGATTCATTAAAATTTTTTTGTTTAAAATTTGGCAACCAGTATAAATAAAATCTAGGTTATCTTTTTTTGAGATTAAATTATTTGAAAGATTAAAATCTCCAGTTAAATTTTGATCAAAACTTAGGTTTTTATTAACTAATAAAAGTATATTTTCTAATTTTTTTGCAAAATAAATTTCTTCCATTTTTATAATTTCGTCTCGATATTCATTTGACCAAATTGTATCAGGATTAAAGACGATAAAGTCATCTTCACCTGAATGACTGATCATATTTAATATACCACCTCCAGTATCTAAAATACTTCTTCCATCTTCAACAATATGAATATCTAAATTAAAATTTTTATTTTTAATAAAATTTGAAAAATGTTCTTTTAGATAGAAAGTGTTAATAAAAATTTTACTTATACCCATCTCTTTAATTAAGTTTATGCTTTTCTCAAGCATGGTAACATCTTTTATTTCTAGCAAAGGTTTAGGTATTTTTATAGTAATTGGATTTAACCTTTTTCCAAAGCCAGCGCATAATATTAAAGCAGTATTTATTTTCACAATTTATTTAACAAATTTAGGGAAATTACTTTTCAGTATTAATTTTAAATTAACAAATTCTCTATTTTTTTTCATCCTATAGTTAATCATTTCCCAGGCATAGGGTATCATTTTGATATATTTTTTTTTATTATCTCTTATTGCTAAACGCATAAAAATTCCTATGATCTTTAAATTTCTTAGAACAGATAAAATTTCAAAGTCATTTATAAATTTATTAATTTCAGTTCTTTTTAATTTCTTAAAGTAATTTTTTAAAATTTTATTTTTAAGTTTATTAGATGTTTTAAATCTTACATCATCAACAAGTGAAGCTAAATCATAAGCTTTATTACCAATTAAAGCATCTTGGCTATCTATAACTGCAATATTATTTTTAACATACATTAAATTTGATACGTGAAAATCTCTGTGAACAAAAGTATTGTTTTTTAAAACTAGTTTAGATATCAATTTTTTAACCTCATTTTCATATTTTTTTTTAAAATTTCTAATTTTAAACTTATTTATGTTTCTAGGTGCGTACCATTCAGAAAACAATTTTGCTTCATTGGATAATATTTTATTATCGTATTCCAGCACTTTATATTTCTGATTATTAAGATTTACCACCTGTTTATCTTTGATTAATTGTAATCTCCTTAAAGTTTTTAATATTTTGATAAAAATGAGCTCCTTGTTAGTTTTAGTGTGTTTCAAGACTTTGTATAAGGTATTATCTCCAAAATCTTCAACCTCTATATAATTTTTTTTATAATTTTGATTTAGTAACTTTGGTGCTAGGATTTTATTTTTATTTAAAATTTTATTAATAGCATCGTAGATTAAAAGATTTTTAACTTTCTCTTTTTTAGCATAAACTATGATTGAATGATTATTCTTATTTCTATAAAATTTTCGAAGGGATGCATCGCCTTTAATTTCATTTAACTTTTTAAAATTTAGCATTTTACTAAATCGAATTTAAACCTTTTATCTTAATTGTTCTATTTTTAAGTTCATTTTCGTATGTAAATATTAAATCTATAGATTTTGTTTTATCTTTAATTTTTACTAATTCAGGCCACTCAACTAAAGTAATAATTTTTTCATTTTTTTCAAAAATATCTAAGTCTTTAATTTCTGAATTATTTTTTATCCTAAATAAATCATAATGTTTAATCGTAAAATTATTAGTTTTGTACTCATTCAGTAAATTAAAAGTAGGACTAGTAACCTCTGTAAGTTCTAACTTTTGATCAATCTGAAATTTATTAACTAGATATTTTACAAAAGTTGTCTTACCAACTCCCATCTCCCCATACAAAAAAACGTATTCACCTCCTCTAAAGTAGGAGGTTAAGTTTTCTGCCAATTCTCTTGTAGATTTCTCAGAAGTAATATCAATTTTGCTATCTTTAATAGCGGTAAGCATCTGGTTTAAAAGGACCTTCTGTTCCTACGCTTATGTAATCTGCTTGATCTTTAGATAGTTTAGTTAGTTTAGCACCAACTTTTTTAAGATGTAAAGTAGCAACTTTTTCATCCAAATGTTTTGGTAAGACATAAACCTTATTGTCATAATTTTTATGATTATGCCAAAGTTCTATTTGTGCAATTACCTGATTAGTGAATGATGCACTCATAACAAAGCTAGGATGTCCAGTTGCACAACCTAAATTTACCAATCTTCCTTCTGCTAATAAAATAATTCTTTTCCCACCAGGAAGTTCAATCTCGTGAACTTGTGGTTTAACTTCAGTCCATTTATAATTTTTTAGAGCCTCGACCTGAATTTCGTTATCAAAATGTCCAATGTTACATAAAATAGCTCTATCCTTCATGTCTCTCATGTGGTCTGCCGTAACTATATCTTTATTCCCTGTAGCGGTTACAACTATATCTGCTCTACTTATAGCTTCTTCCATTAATACTACTTCGTAACCCTCCATTGCAGCTTGAAGAGCACAAATTGGATCTGCTTCTGTGACTAATACTCTTGCTCCACTTTGTCTTAAAGAGGCAGCACTTCCTTTGCCAACATCACCAAAGCCTGCTACAATCGCAATTTTACCTGACATCATAACGTCAGTTGCACGTCTTATTCCGTCAACTAAACTTTCTCTACAACCATATAAATTATCAAATTTTGATTTAGTTACTGAGTCATTTACATTTATTGCTGGCACTAGAAGAGATTTATCTTTTTCCATTTTGTTAAGTGCTTTAATTCCAGTTGTTGTTTCCTCTGAAACTCCTTTAACATCTTTCATCAATTCTTTATATTCGTTATGCATGATCGCTGTTAGGTCGCCACCATCATCTAATAACATATTTGGCTTCCAATCAGATTTACCTACTATAGTTTGTTTTATACACCATAAGTATTCCTCTTCAGTTTCACCCTTCCACGCATAAACAGGTACACCTGCTTTAGCAATAGCAGCAGCAGCATGATCTTGGGTTGAAAAAATATTACAAGATGACCATCTAACCTCTGCTCCTAAATCAACCAATGTTTCAATAAGTACGGCTGTTTGAATAGTCATATGTAAACAACCAATAATTTTAGCACCCTTAAGGGGTTTCGTTTTTGAATATTCCTCTCTTAAAGCAATCAATCCTGGCATTTCACTTTCTGCAATAGAAATTTCTTTTCTTCCAAAATCGGCTTGTGAAATATCTTTTACTTTATAATCTTCCATGGCAAGGTTTATAACGTTAAGTATTATTTTATCAACATTAGATTAAATGTTAGGAAATCTTATTTCTATCATAGCACCAACAGTATCAACTCGATTAGATGCTACAATTTCTCCATCATGTAAATCGACCAGATTTTTAACTATATTTAATCCTAACCCTGAGTGTTCTCCAAACTTATTGGGTCGATTACTATAGAATCTCTTAAATATTCTTGAAGTATCTTTTTCTTTAAACCCTTCTCCTTCATCAAGTATTTTGATTGAAACTTTATTTTCTGAACTATCAGAAACATTAATTAAAATGCTAGAACCTTTTTTGCTAAAGGATATTGAATTATCTAATAAATTTGCAATTATTTGTTCTATTCTGTTTTCTATGCCCATAATAAAGTACTCTTTTTTTCCATCATTTTCATACTTTAGATCAATATCCTTTTTAACTTTATGTATATTATTATAATCATCTACAACAGATTGAATAATTGGCTCTATATTTATCTTATTCATTTTTTCTTTACTCAAAGCAACTTCATCCTTTAACATTTGAGAATAATCTGTAATTAATCTTTCAATACGCTGAACATCATGGCTCAAAATATTTATTAGTTTCAGTCTTTGATCTTTATCATTTGTATCTTGCAAAATTTCAGATGCACCTTTTAAAGATGCTAAAGGATTTCTAATTTCATGAACAAGATCAGTAGAAAAATTTTCTGCATGCGTTACTCTTTTTTGTAACTCATTTGTCATATCCTCAAGAGAAGTTGAAAGAAGGCCTAATTCATCTTTTCTATTTTTTAAATTTTCAATATTTGACTTGGTCTGATTTTTTTCCTGAATCAATTTGGTATAATGGACTAAATTCTGAATTGGTTTAATAAAATATCTACTTAATACAAAAGAAAAAATTAAAATTACAAATCCTACAGATATAGCAGTTCTAATTACAAACGCCTTTCTTTCATCTGTTGCAGTTTTAATATCATTAGCAATCTCAGTTATTGCTAAATAACCAACGATTGATCCCTCTCTTTCAACATCTTTTATGGTTATTAGTTTAAACTGGTTATAATTTTCTTGAATGAAAGTATATGGCTTTCCAGATTTGTCGGAGTCTGAGTAATCAGTCAAAATATTTTTCAAGAAATCCGGTTTTTCTTGATCTAAATTAATATTTTTTTCTTCAAAATTTTGATCATTTTTATCTTCACTTAAAGTTTCAAACTCAATCTCATCTACTCTTGATGAGAATGATCTTGGATCAAGATCTAAAGTGTCCGTATCACCTAGAAGATTTAAATAAGTGTCAAAAAAAATTACCCTATCTAAATTTTGAAATATGAATCTTGTTGAAAATAGAAATTTTCTAATGTCATCAGTATCAAATTTTACATTTAATCTTGTGAGATTATCAACTGTATTATTAATTACTTTAATATGATTTTCAGATTTTTTTTTAACTAAATTCGATTGTATGCTGTTTAAGTAGACTATTGTAAGTAATCCAATAATCGTAAAAATAACAAAGTTAATAAATAAGAATTTTTTTAATATCGATAGAGTTTTTAAGTATTTACTAAACATCAGCTAACATTCCATCTATATCCACTACCATATCTAGTTTCAATAGCTGAAAAATCAGGATCTACTTTTTTGAATTTTTTACGAATTCTCTTAACATGGCTGTCTATAGTTCTGTCTTCTATATCGGTATCTTCTCTATAAGCTATGTCCATTAATTGAGCTCTTTCTTTAATAATACCAGGTCTTTTTGCTAACTCTTTAACAATTAAAAATTCAGTCGTTGTTAATTTATCTGGTAGTTGTTTTCCATTCCATTCACACTCAAGTTGTGATGGGTCTAATTTTAATCTTCCATGAGAAATTAAACTTTTATTTTCCTCTAAAATATTGTTTGAATCTTTTTTTCTTAATTGAACTCTAATTCTTTCAATTAAAACTTTTATTGAAAAACCTCCTGATTTTTTTACAAAATCATCTGCACCAAGTTTCAGACCCAATAACTCGTCAATTTCATCGTCTTTAGATGTTAAAAAAATTACAGGTAAAGATGTTTTCTTTCTAAGTTTTTTTAGTAATTCTTCTCCATCCATCTTTGGCATTTTAATATCAATAACTGCAAGATCAGGTGGCATTCTTGTTAATCCAATTAATGCGCTCTCTCCGTCTATGTAGGTTTGTACTTTAAAGCCCTCTTTCTCTAAAGCTATGCTTAAAGTTGTAAGTATATTTCTGTCATCATCTATTAAAGCTATAGTTTGTTTCTGCATATATTTATCTTAAAAATACTAAATTGTCCTAAATTGGGCAATGTTATTAAATTAATGAAGCATTCCCCAATTATCACCTACATTAACGTCAACTGTTAAAGGAGTAGAAAATGAATGATAGTCGCTTTGAGCTACACTTGTCATCTCATTTTTTATTATTTTGGTCATCAAGTTTTCGTCTTTTTTTGGAACCTCAAAAATTAATTCATCGTGAATTTGAAGTAGCATTTTTGGTTTTATAATTTTTTCTTCAGACATTTTTTTATCTAATCTAATCATTGCTAATCTCATTATCTCTGAGGCTGATCCTTGTATTGGAGCATTGATTGCGGCACGCTCTTGAAAATTTCTGACATTAAAATTTTTATCATTTATTCCATTAAAGTATGATCTTCTTCCAAAAATATTATTTACATAACCGCTTTTTCTACAAAATTTAATAGTTCTATCCATATAGACTTTGATTTCCGGAAACTTTCCAAAGTATGAGTTTAAAAATTCTTCAGCTTCGTAGTTAGATACATTAATTTGCTTTGCTAAACCATATTGAGAAATTCCATAAATTATCCCAAAATTAATTGCCTTGGCTTTTCTTCTATGGTCTTGATTTACTTTTTTAATATCTATATTAAATATTTGACTAGCCGTTAATGAATGAATATCTTCTTCATTTTTAAAAGCTTTTTTCAACTCTTTCACATCTGCTAAATCAGCAAGAATTCTCATTTCTATTTGATTATAATCCGCAGAAATTAATAAATGATCTTTTTTGGCCCTAAATGCTTTTCTAATTTCTTTGCCATCATCAGATTTAATAGGAATATTTTGCAGATTAGGGTCACTTGAAGCTAGTCTTCCAGTTGTTGTAGCTGCTAACAAAAAGGAAGTGTGTACTCTTTTTGTTATTGGGTTAACGTGCTCAGGTAGTGCATCTGAGTAAGTATTTTTTAATTTTGATAACTGTCGCCAGTCCAAAATTAATTTAGGAAATTTGTTACCCTTAAAGGCTAAATCCTCTAGAACAGAAGCACTCGTTGCAAATCCACCTTTTTTTGTTTTTTTTAAACCTGCTATTTTAAGGTCATTATAAATTATTTCACCTAGTTGTTTAGGTGAACCAATGTTAAACTCTTTTTTAGAAATTTTAAATATATCTTGTTCTAATTTTAGAATTTTTTTTTCAAATTTTTTTGAAAGATAAGTTAAAAACTTACTATCTATCTCAACACCTTCTATTTCCATAAATGCGAGAATTTTTATTAATGGCTTTTCAAAAATTTCATAAATATTAAACAGTTTTTCAGATTTTAAATTTTTAAGAAATTTTTTATAAAGTCTAAAAGTTACATCGGCATCCTCAGCTGCGTAATCTTTTGCTTTATAAACTTCTACTTCACTAAAATTGATTTCTTTTTTTCCAGTTCCCACCATTTCTTTAAAAGAAATCGTTTTATGTCCAAGATGTAACTCTGATAATGTATCCATATTATGTCTATTTTTTCCTGCATCTAAAACATAAGACATCAACATTGTGTCTTCCATGGCAGACAATGTTATGCCGTGTTTAAATAAAACAATAAAATCAAATTTAATATTTTGACCAATTTTTTTAACGCTTGGATCCTCTAATAATTTTTTTAGTTTTTTTATAACAACTTCTTTTTTAATACATTTTGACGATTTGTGACCAATTGGAATATAGCAGGCCTTCCCAATTTTAGAAGAAAGCGAGATACCTACTAGCTCTGCTTGATGAGGATCAAGAGAATTTGTTTCAGTATCAACAGCAACCTCTCCTAACTCTTCAGCCTCTTCGACCCAATCATCTATTTCATCTGGGTTAGAAATTAAATAATAATTTTTATTATTAATTGGACTTTGCTTTTCTATATTTTTAATTTCTGGGACCGAGTTTGTTAAGTCTGGCTCTCCATATGCAGAAATAGCAGAACTTAATAATCTATTAAATTCCATCTCTCTTAAAAATTTATATAGTTTATCTTTGTCTATACTTTTTAACTGAAACTCATCTAGTTCTCTATTTATTGGTGACTTATGATCTAAAGTCACAAGTTTTTTACTAATTAATGCTTTATCTTTATTTTCTAAGAGAGTTTCTCGTCTTTTGTTTTGTTTAATTTCATGAGCTGATTTCAATAATTTTTCCAGAGTGCCATATTTATTAATTAGCTCAGCAGCAGTTTTTACTCCTATTCCGGGTACTCCTGGTACATTATCGCTACTGTCACCTGCTAAGGACTGCACATCAATTACTTTTGATGCATCTACCCCAAACTTTTTAATTACATCTTCTTCAGTTACGAATTTATTTTTCATTGGATCAAAAATACGGACATTCTTTTGATATAATTGCATTAAATCTTTATCTGACGAAACAATAGTGACCTTTCCACCTTTTTTAAGTATTTTATCCACATAAGTTGCAATCAAATCATCTGCTTCATAATTGGGTAAATCTACAGATGGTAGGTTAAATGCTAAAACAGACTTCCTTATGTATTCAAATTGAGGTGCCAAGTCATCAGGTGCCTCAGATCTGTTTGCTTTATATTCACTATAGATTTCATTTCTAAATGTTTTCCTGGCAGAATCAAAAATAACTGCAAAATGAGTTGGTTTCTGCATATTTTGATTTGATTTAGAGTCCTCTAAAAGTTTAAAAAGCATACTGCAAAAACCACTAACTGCGCCTGTTGGCAGTCCGTCACTTTTTCTACTTAACGGTGGTAATGCATAATAAGCTCGAAAGATATATCCAGAACCATCAATAAGATAAAAATGATCAGATTTTTGTATTTTTCGCATTAAATTTTATTAAATGTTTTATAATCAATATAGTCTAAACTTTAATTTAATCTACTAATCACTAGATTATATTAACAATTAAGAGTATTATTAATTTTATGGAATTAACAAAAAATCTTGCACAACCTAAAATAATCAAATCTTTGTTAGCTATAGTTCTTGGTTCAATAGCTTTGACTATTTCTGCAAAAATAAAAATTCCTTTTTACCCAGTTCCTATGACTATGCAAACTTTTGTAGTCTTATTTTTAGGTATTAGCCTAGGTTATAAAATTGGATTAGCTGCTATTGGGTTGTATTTAATTGAAGGAATTGCAGGATTACCTGTTTTTTCAAATTCTCCAGAAAAAGGTGTCGGGCTTTTATATTTCACTGGTCCAACTATGGGATATTTAATTGGATTCTTAACAGCATGCTATTTAGCATCTATGATTAAATTTGAGGATAGTTTTTTTGTAGTTTTGGGTAAACTTGTGATTGCAACTTCAACTATATATATTTTAGGATTATTATGGTTAGGAACATTAATCGGATGGGACAAGCCTATTTTCGCGTTGGGAGCTAAACCTTTTTTATTGGCTGAAGTACTCAAAATTGCCATCCTGGCATTATTAGTTAAGCAAATTATAAAAGTTAGAAAATTTATCTAGGTGATCTTTTAGACAGAATTCTTTGAAGAGTTCTTCTGTGCATTTTAAGTCTTCTTGCTGTTTCAGATACATTTCTATTACAAAGCTCAAACACCCTATGAATATGTTCCCATTTTACTCTATCTGCTGACATTGGATTTTCCGGAGGTGCAGCCTTTTTTGATGGATCTGCTAACAAAGCTTTTTCAACATCTTCAGCATCTGCTGGCTTAGCTAGATAATCGATTGCGCCCTCTTTAATAGCTGCAACTGCTGTTGGAATGTTTCCATAGCCAGTTAGCATTATAATTCTACTATCACTATTTGAGGTTTGAATTTCCTTTACCACTTCAAGGCCATTTCCATCTCCAAGCCTTAAGTCTACTACAGCAAATCCAGGTTTTTTTGCTTTAACAGCTTCTACACCTTTTTGTACACTCTCTGCTTGAAAAACCTCAAAACCCTTTTTTTCCATTGCTCTTGCCAATCTTTCTCTAAAAGGATTATCGTCATCGCAAATTAATAGTGATTTATTCTCAAAATCACTGAGGTTTTGGAGTGTTGCTTGATCTTTCATTGTACTTATATGGTAACTGAGTTTAATTTTTCAATATATGATTATTTAACAATACTGACTTGAATTATTTGCTTTACATTGGTGGTTTTTAATTTTAGAAGCCAAAAATATTAAAGTTTTTTTAATTTAAAAGACTTTTTTTTGTTAAATTTTTTTGGAGGCATTAAAAATGCTAAAATTTAAATCAGTTGAAGAACTTGTTAATCAACTGAAACCTGAAAAACCAGTATATTGTATCAGAAAAAGTTCAATTGAATCTGCAGTAAAGGTTTTTAAAAAAAATTTCTCAGGAACAGTTTTGTATGCTGTAAAAACAAATCCTCATCCAGAAGTAATAAAAACAATAATAGATAGTGGAATAGAGCAATTTGATGTTGCGTCAATTGAAGAGATAAAAAGCATAAGAAGTTTTAGTCCTACTGCAAAATGCTCATATATGCACACTGTAAAAAGTAGAGAAAGTATTAAGAAAGCTTATTTTAATTATAAAGTTAAAACTTTTTCATTAGATACTAAGGATGAATTAATCAAAATTATAGAAAGTACAAATAACGCAAAAGATTTAGAATTATTTGTAAGAGTGGCAGTTTCAAACGAACACGCAGAAATAGACTTGTCAAAAAAGTTTGGAGCTTTAACCTCTGAGGCTATAGGTTTAACTAGATTAGCAAAACAACATGCAAAAAAAATTGGTTTAAGTTTTCATGTCGGATCTCAATGTATGCATCCAATCTCATACTCAAAGGGTATAACTGAGATTGGAAACATAATTAAAAAAACTAAAATAGTTCCAGATTATATAAATATAGGAGGTGGATTTCCAACTATCTATCCTGATTTAATTCCCCAATCATTAAATAGTTATTTTAATGAAATTAATAAAAGTCTAGATAATTTAAAACTTGAAACATTACCCAAAATAATTTGTGAACCTGGAAGAGCTTTAGTCGCAGAAAGTGGATCAACAGTTGTGAAAGTTAACCTTAGAAAAAAACAAAAGCTTTATATAAATGATGGGACTTATGGTACTCTTTTTGATGCTGGTACTCCAAATATTGTTTACCCGTCAAAGATGATTAAAGAAAACTCAAATAAAATTATTTCAAAAAAAT
The DNA here is from genome assembly GCA_902604355.1 of uncultured Pelagibacteraceae bacterium. GTDB lineage: Bacteria > Pseudomonadota > Alphaproteobacteria > Pelagibacterales > Pelagibacteraceae > Pelagibacter. The sequence continues at coordinate 20,422 of CACKYN010000011.1, read as the reverse complement.
TAACTGCTTTTGATTTTTTTGGTCCAACATGTGATAGTATGGATTATATGAAGGGTCCTTTCTTACTTCCAAACAATATAAAAGAAAATGATTATATAGAACTTGGTCAGCTTGGAGCTTATGGATTAACTTTTAGAACTCAATTCAATGGCTATTATTCGGATGAGATTTATGAAGTTGAAGATAAACCAATAATGACCATGTACGGTAAAGATAGCAATAAAGGTAATATGGTCGCTTAATGTCAGACCAAAAAAACCTGGGTCACAATAGTAAAAAAGATTTCTTAAAAACCCCAGTAGAACACATTGATATCACCTCCTTTGATTCAAGAAAGATAATCACATCAATGGAGAAAATGTCTTTCGTATCTAGAGAGACTGCTAATGCTGCTAGTATTTACAATGAAATGTTGAAAGATAAAGAGTGTACTATTTTCCTAACTCTAGCTGGATCAACATCAGCTGCAGGATGTATGAATATTTATAAGGATTTGGTCAAATATAATATGGTCGATGCCATTGTTGCAACCGGAGCTTCAATTGTAGATATGGATTTTTTTGAAGCGCTAGGTTTTAAACATTACCAAGGTTCACAATTTCAAGATGATACCGAGTTAAGAAATAACTATATAGATAGAATTTACGACACTTATATTGATGAAGAGGAGCTTCAAATGTGTGACAAAATCATATGTGATATAGCAAATACATTAGAACCAAGGAGTTACACTTCTAGAGAATTTATCCATGAAATGGGAAAGTATCTGAAAAAGAACTCAAAAAAGAAAGATTCATTAATTGAAACTGCATTTGATAATAATGTGCCAATTTTCTGCCCTGCTTTTACAGACTCTAGTGCAGGATTTGGTTTGGTAATGCACCAAGAAAAAAATCCAAAAAAACATATGACAATTGACTCTGTCAGGGAATTTAGAGAACTTACAGAAATAAAGATTAAATCCAAAGGCTCAGGATTATTTATGATAGGAGGTGGAGTGCCAAAGAATTTCATTCAAGATACAGTTATTTGTGCAGAACTTTTAGGAAAAGATGTTGACATGCACAAGTATGCTATTCAAATCACAGTTGCAGATAGTAGAGATGGAGCATGTAGTAGCTCAACTCTAAAAGAGGCAAGTTCTTGGGGTAAAGTTGATATTACAAAAGAACAAATGGTTTTTGCAGAAGCTACAAGTGTTTTGCCTCTTATAGCTAGTGATGCTTATCATAGAGGGGAATGGAAGAGTAGAGATCGGAAAAATTTTTCAAATATTTTTAAATAATTCATGGTAAAAAAAACTACAATTGGTTTAATTCAAACTAAAGTTTTTGATAATCAAAATAAAAATATCGAAAATTCTGTAATTAAGATTAAAGAAGCAGCAAAGAAAAAAGCAAAAATAATATGTCTTCCTGAATTATTTTTATCTCCATATTTTTGTCAAAATGAAAATCATGCTAAGTTTAAGTTAGCAGAAAAAATTCCAGGTAGATTATCAGATATATATTGTAAATTAGCCAAAGAACTTTCTGTTGTTTTAATGATTTCTTTATTTGAAAAAAAGACTACTGGTTTTTATCATAACACAAGCATTGTAATTGATGACAAGGGTAAGATTATATCAAAGTATAGAAAAATGCATATTCCAGATGATCCAGGTTATTATGAAAAATTCTACTTCACTCCAGGAGATTTAGGTTTTAAATCTACAAAAACAAAATATGGAAAAGTTGGTTCTTTGATTTGCTGGGATCAATGGTTTCCAGAAGCTGCAAGACTAACAACGCTAAAAGGAGCAGAAATTTTATTTTATCCAACAGCGATTGGTTGGCACCCTAAAGAGAAAAAACAGTTTGGAAAATCCCAATTGGAAGCGTGGATTACTATCCAAAGATCTCACGCCATAGCAAATGGGGTATTTGTTGCTGCTATAAATAGAATTGGTTTAGAGAAAACTGGAAAAAGAAAAATACACTTTTGGGGTAACTCAATGATTATCGATCCAAGTGGAAATATTATTGCGAAGTCAAAATCAGATAAGGAGGAAATCTTAATTACTAGCATTGATCTAAATAAAATTGAAACAGCTAGAAATCATTGGCCATTTTTAAGAGATAGAAGAATAGATTATTACAAAGGACTTCTAAAAAATCCTAAAGATGAATAATAATTTATCTCTCATTGGCTACAGAATGCCGGCAGAATGGGAGTTGCAAGAAAGTGTATGGATAGCTTGGCCATACAACAAAAGTGACTGGCCTGGTCTTTTTAAAAATATCCCAAAATTAGTTACAAAAATAATAAGTGAATTGTCAAAATCACAAAAAATAAATTTATTAATAAATAATTATAAAGATAAAAAAAAAATTATAAATTTATTAAGTAAATTTCCTAATAACTTACAAAATATTATTTTTTACAAAATAACCACTAATCGGATTTGGTTAAGAGACTCTGGTCCAATATATATAATAAATGAAAAGACCAAAAAAAAGTTGATTATAAATTTTAAATTCAATGCATGGAGTAAATACAAAGATTATAAAAAAGACAACAATATCAATAATGAATTATCAAAATTAACTAAAGTAAAAAAAATAGATCCTGTTGTTAAGATTAATAATAAGTCAAAACAATTAGTATTAGAGGGAGGTGCTATAGATGTCAATGGTAAGGGATCAGTTCTTTTAACGAAGGAATGTCTTTTAAGCAAAGTACAAGAAAGAAATCCTGGGATTACAAAAAAATCATTAGAAAAAACATTATGTAAATATTTAAATGTTAAAAATTTCATTTGGCTTAATAAGGGGATTAAAGGAGACGATACTCACGGACACATCGATGATATTTCAAGGTTTGTCTCTGAAGACACAATTATGACTGCAGTCGAAAAAAATAGAAATGAAAAGAATTATAAAAATTTAAAAGAAAATTTAAATATTTTAAAGAACGCTAAAAATATAAATAAAAGAAAATTTAAAATAATTGAAGTACCAATGCCCAAGCCTATATATATTGAAAAAATAAGAGTTCCTGCAAGTTATCTGAATTTTTATATTGCTAATAAAATAGTACTATTGCCAATCTTTAAAGACAAAAATGATAAAAAAGTAATTTTAATTTTTAAAAAATTTTTTAAAAATAAAAAAATTGTACCAATTGATTGCACTAAACTGATTTGGGGTTTTGGAGCTATTCATTGTATGACACAACCAGAGCCCAAAATCTAAACTATACTGGCTTTAAGGTACCAAGAAGAATTCTGAATGGAATTAGCATTACAAGAGCAACTAATATCTTAACTGCTAAATCTCCTAAAGATAAAGTAACCCAAGGAATACCTGTTGCATAAAAAGATATTGAAAAAAACAAAAATGTGTCGACTGTAGATCCAATTAAGGATGATGTTAAAGGAGCAATGAACCACTCTCTTTTTCTTAATTTATCAAATATTTGGACATCTAATAGTTGAGCGACTAAAAAGGCTGTTCCAGATCCAATTGCAATTCTTACTGAAATTAAATCTGCAAAATTTGTTGAGAATATAATAGTAAAACTAATTCCTATTGCAAAACCAATATAAACAATTTTTCTTGCAACTAATTTTCCATAAGATCTGTTTGCTAAGTCAGTTATTAAAAAAGCTATTGGGTAACTAAATGCTCCATATGTTAATATCTCTTCTAGTCCATAGTATTTAATTGGGAATTGGACTAAATAATTTGATGATAAAACAACCACTCCCATTAAAAATGAGAGAAATAAGAATAATTTATTCATTATGCAGATTTAGCCAAAGGTTTTTTCTTAAATGGGGATTTAATTAAAATACCTTTTTTTAATTTTTTAAGTCTTGGAGATAAGTTTTTATTTTTTACAGTTTTTAAATATTCATCAAAACTACCTTTTTTATCAACTGATCTAACTCCAGCATTACTCACTGTTAATTTTAAGCTTCTTTTCATTAGCTCGCTAGTAAACTTTACTTTCTTAAGATTAGGCAAAAATCTTCTCTTAGTCTTGTTGTTAGCGTGACTAACGTTATGACCTTTCATAGGAATTTTTCCAGTAAGTTCGCATTTTTTTGACATAATAATAGTGCCTATATAAGGTTAGATGTTGGTGGCGTCAAGTTTAATAGAATTAAGAAAGAGTTTTATTTCCTATGATTTCGCTAAAATTATTAACCCCGTCTCTAATCAATAATTCTTTTAGATCTTTTTTAATTATACTGGCGATATTTGGACCTTGAAAAACCATTCCTGTATATAACTGGATATAGTCTGCGCCTAGTAAAAACTTTTCGTAAGCTGATTGTCCTGAGTCTACTCCTCCTACCCCAATAATCTTAATTTTACCTTTTAATAAATTATAAAATTTGTTTATTAATAAATTTGATTTTTTCTCAATAGGTTTTCCAGACAATCCTCCTTTTTGATGTCTTTGAATATTTTTTAAAATGTCTCTTGATGACTCTGAAGTGTTTGAAATTATTATTCCACTTATGTCATTTTCTAAAAGAATTTCTGAAATTAGATTTATCTGGTTTTCATTTATATCAGGTGAAATTTTTACTACTATTGGAATAGTTGAATCTAAATTTTTTTTCTTTTCTGAAACAGATTTAAGTAAATCCTGCAATTTTCTTTCATCGTGAAAATTTCTTAAGTTCTCAGTATTTGGTGAAGAAATATTAATGGTGATATAATCTGCAACTTCATAAAATTTTTCAATTCCTATTAAATAGTCATTTATTCGATTATCAGAATCTTTGTTAGGGCCAACGTTAATTCCTAATACGCCCAGTTTATTGTTTGATTTAATCCTATTTAATACAACATCTGAACCATGATTGTTAAAGCCCAATCTATTTATAAGCGCTTGGTCTTCTACTAATCTAAAAACTCTTGGTTTACTATTCCCATATTGTTTTAAAGGTGTGATCGTGCCAACTTCTACTAATCCAAATCCCAACTTAAATAAAGGGTTGTAGACCTCAGCATTCTTATCAAAACCTGCCGCTATCCCAATAGGATTGTTTAACTCTTTGTTAAAAATTTTTGTTTTGAAAATAGGATCATTTTTATGCTCATCAAAGATATTTGAAACTAGGTTGAGTTTGAGTGACTGTATTGCTAAAAAGTGTGCTCTTTCAGGATCTATTTTGAATATTAAAGATCTTAAATTTGAAAACATTATTTTAATTTATTCGTTATAAGCTCTTTAGTTTCATTTACACCAAAAAAACTTATGAAAAAACCCATTCTTGGGCCATTTTCATCACCAAAAACAACCTCATAAATTAATTTAAACCAGTCTCTTAGTTTATCAGCGTAACCATTTTCTTTACCAACTGAATAAATTAAAGTTTGGATTTCTTCAGGTGACATTTCATCATTACAAGTTTCTAAAGTTTTAATTAAAGCTAGAAGAGCTTTTTTTTCACTTTCACTTGGTTTTTTATATTTTTTTTGTGATTTGATTACATCATTAAAATATTTAATTGCATATCCAACTAATCCATCAAAGATTGGAGAGTTTTCTTCTTGGATATTTGGTTTATATTTCTTAACAAATTTCCAAAGTAAATCCTTGCTATCTGCATTACTTGTTTCAACTAAGTTAAGCAACATGGAAAAAGTCATAATCATTTCTTCAGTTGGGATTTTGCCTTCATGAACATGCCAGACGGGATTCATTATCAATTGCTGATCTGTTTGTTTTTTAGATTTTTCAATATTATCTAAATATTCGTCTACAGCCTTTGGAACAATTTCCTTATATAGTTTTTTTGCCCTTTTTGGGTTTTGATACATATATAAGGATAAACTTTCAGGAGATGCATACATCAACCATTGATCAATAGTAATTCCATTTCCCTTCGATTTAGAAATCTTCTCACCTTTTTCATCTAAAAATAACTCATATGCAAAGCCTGAGGGATTCTTTTTACCAAGTAAGTTGATAATTTTCGTAGATAATATTGCACTTTCAATTAAATCTTTACCATACATTTCAAAGTCAATATCAAGAGCATACCACCTCATCGCCCAGTCAACCTTCCATTGAAGTTTACAGTTTCCATCAAGAATACTTTTTTCAAGTTTTTTACCTTTGTTGTCGAAAATTATTTGAGATTTTTCTTTATTAATTTCTACAACTGGTATTTCAAGTACATGTCCAGTGTCTGGACATATAGGTAAAAATGGACAGTAAGTTTTTTGACGTTCTTTACCTAAGGTTGGGAGTATAATATTCATTATACCATCATAATTATCTAAAATTATTTTTAATGTTGAGTTAAAGTATCCAGTTTTGTACAAATCCGTTGAACTTTTAAAGCTATATTTAAAGTTAAAACTATTTAAAAAATCCTTTAACATCTCATTATTATGTTCACCAAAACTGTTAAATTTCCCAAACGGATCTGGAACCTCAGTTAATGGTTTATGAAGATTTTCATTTAACAAATTTTGGTTAGGAATATTTTCTGGAACTTTTCTTAGACCATCCATGTCATCCGAAAAAGTTATTATTTCAGTAGATAAATCAGTTAATTCCTTTAAAGCATTAACCATCATAGAAGTCCTTGCAACTTCTCCAAAAGTACCTATGTGAGGTAAACCACTTGGTCCGTATCCAGTTTGTAATGTAATTTTTCCTTTTTTTTCAATGAATGATTTTCTTTCTCTCAGCATTTTTTTGGCTTCTACAAAAGGCCATGCACTGGTTTTGTCTAAAATATCTTTTTTAATCATGAATTGTTCTTTTAAAATCTCAAATTAGTGATTTTATTAATTCTTATAGAGTTGAAATTTATTTACCATAAAATAATGTTCTTTCAAAATGTCTAATTATAAAACGGTATTTTTTACTCTTGGAATTTTACAAATAATCTTAGGGGTGTCTATGTTTGTCCCTATATTTGTGCAATTTATTTATTCAGAAATTGACTCATCTTTTTTTGGAGCATCAATTGTAACAATAGTTTTTGGAGCACTTTTTTTTTTAACTAATATTGATCATGATAGAAAAGTTAATTTACAACAAGCATTTTTGTTAACAGCTTTATCTTGGTTGAGTGTAGCTATTTTTGGTTCTCTACCTTTCATTTTTTCTTCTATGGAAATGTCAATTACAGATGCTTTTTTTGAGAGTATGTCAGGAATTACCACAACAGGCTCAACTATTATATCTAATTTAGAAAACGCTCCTAAAGGTATTCTTTTATGGAGAGCTATTTTACAATGGTTAGGAGGTATAGGTATAATTGTGATGGCTATCACTCTTATGCCGATAATGAATGTTGGAGGAATGCAATTATTTAAAATCTCCAGCAACGACTCATCAGAAAAAATACTTCCAAAATCAAAAGAAATTGCTTTAAGGTTGATATATATTTATTCTGCCTTAACAGCAGTTTGTGCTGTTAGTTATTGGATTTTTGGAATGGGAAAGTTTGATAGCTTAACCCATTCAATGACTACAATAGCAACAGGTGGATTCTCAAATTATAACCAATCTATAGGTTATTTTAATAGCGTTTATATTGAGATTTCCTCTATGGTATTTATTATTTTAGGAAGTGTGCCTTTTATTGCTTATATTAAGTTTTTAAATGGAAACAAAAAAATATTTTCAAGTGATACTCAAATAAGATCTTTTTTAAAAATAATAATTTTATCGATAATTGTTCTGAGTTTTTATTTATTTTTAACTAATCATGAGAACTTTTCATTTAGATCAATATTTTTCAATGCTATTTCTATTTTAACTGGCACTGGTTATGTAAATGCTGAATTTGATAGTTGGGGCAGTTTTCCAATAACTATTTTTCTTGCGTTAATGTTTATTGGTGGATGTGCAGGATCAACCACATGTGGAATTAAGATATTTAGAATTCAAATTCTCTACCTTTTTATATTAAATCAACTTAAAAAAATTATTTATCCAAAAGGAGTTTTTTTAATAAAGTATGATCAAAATTCGGTGGATGAAAAATTTATTGCTTCAATTATATCTTTCATATTTTTTTATTTTGTAATTTTCTTTATTTTAGCTGCATTATTATCTTTAACTGGTCTTGATTTTATTACTGCTCTTTCTGGGGCTGCAACATCTATCTCAAATGTTGGCCCAGGTTTAGGGCCAATAATTGGACCTAATGGGAATTTTTCATCATTGCCAGACATATCAAAATGGATTTTGTCTATTGGAATGATTTTAGGTAGACTTGAGTTGTTCGCAATACTAGTATTGTTTCTACCATCCTTTTGGAGAAACTAAATGCTTGAGGTAAAAAAACAAACATTCTCTGAAACTTTCTCAGTATATTTTGATAAAAGAATGCTAAGGATTCTTTTATTAGGAGCTATCTCTGGTTTTCCTTGGGTTTTAATTGGAAGTAGTCTTAGCCTTTGGCTAAAAGAAGACGGTTTAAGTAGATCAACAATTGGTTGGGCAGGATTAATTTTTGCTGTTTATGCATTTAATTACATGTGGGCTCCTCTTATAGATAGGTTGCAAATACCTTATCTTACAAAAAAAATTGGTCATAGACGTGGTTGGATAGTTTTAATGCAGCTTTCTATACTAATTTGCTTGACTATGTGGAGTATAATTAATCCAACTGATAATTTAGCTCTAGTAATTACTATCGGATTAATTATTGCCATCTCGTCTGCAACACAAGACATAACTGTTGATGCACTAAGGATAGAACAAATAGGTGAAAAAGAAAATCAATCAATGGCTGCTGGTGCAGCAATGGCAGTTGTGGGTTGGTGGAGTGGATATAAATTAGGTGGTGTAATAGCTCTGTTTACTGCAGAATATTTTGAAAATATGGGGGTTGCTGATTACTGGCAAACTACGTTTTTGATTTTAGGTGTTGTGGTGGTTTTAATGAATATAGGTTTGATGTTTGTCCATGAGCCAATCTCTCTAGATAGAAGTCAAAAACAAAATGAGACTGACCAAATTATACAAAATAAATTAGGCTCACAAAATATTATAACAAAAGTTATTGCGTGGATAAGTGGAACGTTAGGAGGTCCAGTAGTAAGTTTTTTCAAAAAAAATGGTTTTTCTATAGCACTTGGTATTCTTGGCTTTGTTTTTTTATTTAAAATTGGAGAGGCTTTTTTAGGGAGAATGTCAGTAATATTTTATAAAGAAATAGGATTTTCTAAGGGAGATATAGCGATTTATTCAAAAACTTTGGGATGGATAACAACATTAGTTTTTACATTATTAGGAGGATTATTTGTAATCAGATCAGGAGTAATTAAAGCAATGTTTCTAGCTGGTATTTTAATGGCATCAACAAATTTATTGTTTACTGCTCTTGCTTGGACAGGTAAGTCCGAGTTGTTATTTGCATTTGCAGTAATTTTTGATGATATTGCTGCAGCATTTGCAACAGTTGCTTTTGTTGCCTTTATTTCTTTGTTGGTAGATAGGACATATACCGCTACTCAATATGCATTGCTAGCATCAATTGGAACAGCTGGTCGAACAACACTTGCATCATCTTCGGGTGCTTTAGTTGACTGGTTAAATGGAGACTGGGGAATATTTTTTATACTCACAGCAATAATGGTTATTCCTTCTCTAATTTGTCTATGGATGATAAAAAATAAATTAAAACTAAGTGAAAAATAATTTTTATTTTAAAGAACCTTTTTCAAATATTTATAAATTACCTAATATACGCTCAGAGGTAACATCTCAGATATTATATGGAGAAAGATTTAAAATTTTATCAAAAAGAAAAGGTTGGATCAAAATAAAATCTTTATATGATAGATACAGTGGTTTTATTAAAGATAAAAAATATGTTAAAGAATTAAAAATTTCACATAAAATAAGCAATATTGAAGCAAACATATTTAAAAACCCTAACACTAAAACTAAAAGAAACTTATATTTTGGATCAAAATTATCAGTTTTAGAGAAGAGAAATGGTTTTGCTAGATTTGATAAAAACCAATGGGTTAAATCAAAAGATATAAAAAAAATTACTCATAAAGAAAAAAATTTCGTTAAAATATTAAAACTTTTTCTTAAAACTAAATATTTTTGGGGTGGTAAAACAAATAAAGGAATTGATTGTTCAGCTCTATTGCAAATATTTTTTTATTATAATAATTTATTTTATCCACGTGATACTAAAGACCAAATAAATTATTCTATAAAAAAAATGTCAAAGAAATTTAAAAAGGGAGATATTATATTTTGGAAAGGTCACGTTGCTATTTGCATTAACTCCAAACAATTAATTCATGCTTATGGCCCTGAAAAAAGAGTAATTATAATGCCAATAAATAAAACTATTAAAAGGATACTTGATACAGCAAATCTTAAAGTGAGAAAAATTTCTAAAATAAATTTCTAACTTCTACCAAAGTCAGGTTTATTTATATCCTGTTTTAACTTAATAATTTTTGATCGCACTCTTTTAGTTTGAATTAATTTTTTTAATATTGATTTATTATTTTTTAAATTTATGTCTTTTTTAAAAGCTGTTAGATTTTTGATAAATAAATCAATAGCTTTTGAAATATAATTACTATTGTTAAAAAAAATATCTCTCCACATAATTTCATTTGAAGCTGCTATTCGTGAAAAGTCTCTAAGTCCTCCAGCACTAAATTTAATTAAATCATAATTTTGTTTTTTTTCAAAATCTTGCGCTGATTTCACCAAATTATAAGCAATTAAATGGGGTAAATGACTAGTTATAGAAAAGATTCTATCATGTTTTTCAGGTGTCATAACAATAACTTTTGAACCCATTTTTTTCCAAAAAGTATTTAAAATGTCTAAATATTTTTTTTTGGTATTTTTTTCTTTTATTAAAATACACCAACGATTTTGAAACATATTTTCCTTACCATGCTCTGGTCCACTAACTTCAGACCCTGCTATAGGATGGCTTTGCGTCCAACTTATATTTTTTTTCAAAAATTTTTTTATTAGCTTTGAGGTTTCTATCTTAGATGATCCAACATCTGTAATTAATGTTTTGGGGGAAATAAAATTATTTATCTTTAAAATCAAATTTTTATATTCACTCATTGGAGTGCAAAAAATAATTAAATCATAATTAATTGCTCCTTTATCGAGCTTGTCGATAACAATACCTGGTAGCCTTAATTTTTTTATTTTTGAAACATTTGATTTTGATTTTTCATAAATAAATATTTTTTTAACAATTTTTTTTTTATGAATACGTCTTAATAGAGAGGATCCTAATAAACCACATCCAATAATTAAAATATTATTCATTTAATTTAATATTCCTTTTACAGTTTTTATAAATTTTAAATTTTCTTCTTTAGAACCTATAGTTAATCTTAATTTATTTTTAATACCATAGCCATCCTCGGTTGATCTTAAGATAACACCTTTTTGTTTTAATTTTTTGTATAAATATTTTGCTGAAATTTTACAATTATCAAAGTTTAAAAATAAAAAATTTGCTGAAATTTTATTAGAAGAAATATTGTAGATCTCAAGAAATTTTTTTAACTTTTTACCATAGAATAAATTATGCTTAATAGATCTACTTATAAATTTTTTATCCTTAAGTGACTCAGCAGCTGCTAGTTGTGCTACCCCATTTACATTAAATGGTGGTTTTATCACATTTAAAGCATTTATTATTTTTTTTGATCCATAACCCCAACCTACTCTTAAAGAAGCTAGTCCAAACATTTTTGAAAATGTTCTCAAGATAAATACATTATCTCTATTTCTAAATAAATCTAAACCTGATGTGTAATCATTATTTTTCATATATTCTGAATAGGCATCATCAACTACAAGTAAAATCCTTCTATTTATTTTTTTTCTCAGTTCTAATATTTCTTTTTTTGTCAAATAAGTTGCGGTTGGATTATTTGGGTTAGCAATAAAGACTATTTTAGTTTTTCTTGTAATTTTTTTTAAAATCTCGCTTATTGAGACTTTAAAATTTACCTCTTTTGCAAATAAAACTTTAGCACCTACAATTTTTGCGTAAATTCTGTACATCAAAAAACTATATTCTGGAACTATTACCTCATCTTTTGGATTTAAATATAATTGACACAACAATTGAATTACTTCATCAGATCCTGCACCACAAATAATTTTATTTAAATCACAATTATATTTCTTGGAAATTGCTTTTTTTAAATCTTGGGATTTTCCATCAGGATATTTATCTAAGATTATTTTTTTATTTGATATCAATTTCTTTGCCATTGGGCTGATCCCAAGAGCAGATTCGTTAGCCGAAAGTTTTATTACTTTTTTAAGCTTTTTGACCTTTGACTTGCCAGGTTTATAGGCTTCAATCTTAAATTTTTTAAATTTTGGAGTAATCATTTTTTAATTTTATGAGCTCTTTATAGATAAAATTACAAATTTTTATAGAGAATAAGACGATTTTTAAAAAAATTGACAGAATAAATAAGTTCTAGTACAAAAATTATGCGCTGATTTAACTGAATTGCGAGCGCTTAAAAAAAACCGCTAAAATAGTTTTTTTTCTCACAATTCAAATAATAGCCCTGTTATGAATACTGAAAATAATATTAAAACTCTGATAGTAAAAAAACCTTTAAAGTTAGATTGTGGAAAAACTATCAATGAATTCCCAATAGCATATGAAACTTATGGTTCATTAAATGAAAAAAAAGATAATGCTATTTTGGTTTTCCATGCGTTAACTGGAGATCAATTTGTAACTGGTTTAAATCCAATAACAAAGAAAGATGGTTGGTGGTCTTATGCGGTTGGCCCCAATAAAGCAATTGATACCAAAAAATACTTTGTTATTTGTGCAAATGTAATTGGTGGATGCATGGGCTCTTTTGGACCAAGCCATGAAGACCCTAATACTGGGACTGCTTTTGGTACAAATTTTCCAGTTATAACTATTAACGATATGGTTAATGCACAATACAATTTGCTTGACCATTTTGGCATAGATAAACTTTTTTCAATCGCAGGCGGCTCAATGGGTGGTATGCAGGTACTTCAATTTATTAGTAATTTTCCTAATAAAGCTAAAACTGTTATCCCAATTGCATGTACGTCCAGTCACTCAGCGCAAAATATTGCATTTAATGAATTAGGAAGACAGGCAATAGCTGCTGATAGTAATTGGAAAGATGGAAATTACTCCTCTGAAGATACAATCCCAAATAAAGGTTTGGCTGTTGCAAGAATGGCTGCACATATAACTTATCTTTCAAAAAAAGGTCTACAAGAAAAATTTGGAAGAAAACTACAAGAACGAGAAGATTTGAAATTTGGTTTTGATGCAGATTTTCAGATAGAAAGTTATTTACGATATCAAGGTTCGGTATTTGTCGACAGGTTCGATGCTAATAGTTATCTTTATATCACAAGAGCAATGGATTATTTTGATTTAGCAAAACAATTCAAAGGTAATTTATCTGATGCATTTAGAGCTACAAGAGCAAAGTTTTTTATAATATCTTTCACATCTGACTGGCTTTATCCAACTCAAGAAAACAAGGATATTGTCATCGCCTTAAATTCTATTGGTGCAGATGTAGGTTTCGTTGAGATAGAGTCTGATAAAGGTCACGACTCATTTTTATTAGATGTTCCAGACTTTTTAAATGCGCTAAAAAACTTTTTAGATAAATCCTATATAGAAAATTAATTATGAAAAACGAATTTCAAGTAATAGCTGAGTTAATAGAAAAAGAGAAAAAAGTATTAGATGTAGGTTGTGGAGATGGAATTTTAATGGAGTTTTTAAAAAATAACAAAAAAACAAATATTAGAGGACTTGAGATATCAAAAAGTAAAGTACAAGAGTGTATTGCAAAAGGATTGACAGTAATTGAAGGAAATGCAGAAAAAGATCTAAAACAATTCCCAGACAAGTCTTTCGACTATGTTGTTCTTAGTCAAACTCTTCAAGCTTTTTTAGATCCTGAGCTAGTTATAAATGAACTTTTAAGGGTTGGAAAAAAAGCGATTGTAACTATTCCAAACTTTGGTTATTGGAGAATAAGACTACATTTACTATTAAAAGGAACAATGCCAATTACTAAAACATTACCAGATGAATGGTACAATACTCCTAATATTCATATGTGTTCAATTAAGGATTTTTTTCACTTTGTAAAATCAAGAGATATTAAAATCTTTAAATCATTGGCTATTAACAATCAGAACGTTTCAATAATAAATAATAGCAATTTAACAATTAAAAATTTTTTCGCAGATCTAGGAATATTTTTAATAGAGAAATAAAATGAAAGTAGAAATTATTTCATGTCTCCAAGATAATTATAGTTATTTAATTATAGATGAGACCAATAATTTGGCATGTATTGTTGATCCAAGCGAGGCTGGTCCAATAGTTGATTATCTTAAAAATAAAAATATAAATCTAAAATATATTTTAAATACTCATCATCATTTTGATCATATTGGGGGTAATAAGGAATTAAAAAAAAAATATAATAGTATTGTTGTTGGCTTTAAACATGACTCAGAAAGAATTCCAGAAATTGATATCTGTCTTGAAGACAATGAAATATGGAAAAGAGATAATTTTATAGCTAAAATTGTTCATGTTCCAGGACATACTAAGGGTCATATTTGTTTTCATTTTTATAAAGATAAATTACTATTTACTGGAGATACTCTTTTTTCCCTGGGCTGCGGAAGAATTTTTGAAGGTACCTACGAACAAATGTTTAGTTCTTTGAATAAGATTAAAGCTATGCCTCTTGATACTCAAATTTTTTGTGGTCACGAATATACTCTTAATAATTCAAAATTTTGTATCAAACATGATTCTGAAAATTTAAACCTTAAAAAAAAAATACAAAATATTCAAATAAAGTTAAAGCATAGCCTGCCCACAATTCCATCTACACTTAAAGAAGAATTGGATTGCAATATTTTTCTAAGAGCAAAAGATGTCAAAACCTTTTCAAAACTGCGAGATTTAAAGGATAATTTCTAGTTAATTCGGCTTGACTAAAACTTAGCTACAACTATATTGCGGTTACTTAAATAAATAATCATAGTATGTCTTACGCAGTTATAAAAACAGGTGGAAAACAATACAAAGTTAAGTCTGGGGAAATTCTTAAGATAGAGAAGCTTCCAGATTCAAAACCTGAAACAAAAATTGAATTTAATGAAATCCTAGCATATGGGGATAATAAATCTATTGAGGTAGGAGCTCCCCATGTAAGTGGAGCAAAAGTCGAAGCTGACTTAATTAAAAACAGTAAAAATAGAACTATACTAATTTTTAAAAAAAGAAGAAGACACAATTCAAGAAGAAAAAATGGACATCGACAAGAGTATTCTATGATAAGAATAAATAAAATATTTGCAAAAGATGGTAAAGTTTTATCTGAAGCTGAAAAAGTTTCTAAGAAGCCAAAAAAAGAAGAAACCAAAGAAGTGGTAACTAAATAAAACAAGGTTAATTATGGCAACAAAAAAAGCAGGTGGATCATCAAGAAACGGACGAGATAGTGCCGGACGAAGATTGGGTGTTAAAAAATATGGTGGTGAAACAGTCGTACCTGGTAATATAATTGTAAGACAAAGAGGAACTAAAATTTTTCCTGGTGAGAATGTAGGCATGGGTAAAGATCATTCTATTTTTTCAGTAGTTAAAGGTAAAGTTGTATTCAAAAAATCAAAAGCAGATAGAACTTTCGTTTCAGTAAAACCCAATTAATAGTACAACCAAAGTAGATGTTGTATTATGAAATTTCTAGATCAAGTCAAAATTTATATTAAAGCTGGTAATGGCGGAGATGGATCCCCAAGTTTCAGAAGAGAGAAATATGTTGAATTTGGAGGTCCGGATGGTGGAGACGGCGGTAAAGGTGGATCAATAGTTTTAAAGTCAGAGGAAAATTTAAATACCTTAATTGATTATCGATATCAGCAGCATCATAAAGCAGAAAGAGGTGAAAATGGTGCAGGACAAAATAGGACTGGAAAAAGTGGTGACGATCTAGTTTTAAAAGTTCCGCTCGGTACACAAGTCTTTGAAGAAGACAATAAGACATTACTTTTTGATTTTAGTAAAAAAGGAGAAGAATTTATTGCAGCAAATGGTGGTAAAGGCGGTCTTGGTAATACCAGATTTAAAAGTTCAACGAATAGAGCTCCAAGAAAGTTTACTAAAGGAACTGTTGGGGAGGATTTTATAATTTGGCTTCAACTAAAAACAATTGCAGACATCGGTATAATCGGTTTACCAAATGCAGGTAAGTCTAGCTTGCTCGCCGCACTTACAAATGCAAATCCAAAAATAGCAAATTACAGATTTACTACATTAAATCCTAATCTTGGTGTTGCTTCTTATGATGATAAAGAAATTACAATTGCGGATATACCTGGATTGGTGGAAGGAGCACATGAAGGTGTAGGTCTTGGGATTCAATTTTTAAAACACATTGAAAGATGTAAATCGCTTTTACATTTAATTGACATAACAAATATTGATCTCAATGAATCTTACGATCAGGTCAAAAATGAATTAAAAAGCTACAGCTCTAAATTATTAGATAAAAAAGAGCTTATAGTGCTAAATAAAATTGATTTAATTGATGAGGATACTGCAAAAGAGGTAATTGATCATTTTTCCAAAAATAAAAAATGTGAGATATTGACTATGACAACTTTAGAAAAAAGTTCTATATCTAAAATAAAGGCTAAACTTTTATCTTATGTATCTTAAAAATTCTAAAATAATTGTTGTAAAAATCGGTTCTTCACTAATTGTAGATAGAAATAAAAAAATTAGAAAGAAATGGCTATCAAGTTTTGCAAAAGATATCAAAAAATTAAGGGATAGAAATCAAAAAGTTGTAATTGTGAGTTCAGGTGCAATAGCTCTTGGTTGTAAAAAAATGAAGTATAATAAAAAAAATATTAAACTAGATCAAAGTCAAGCTATTGCATCTATAGGTCAAATTGAGTTAATGAATTTATTTTCACAAACATTTGCTAAATTTAAACTTAACATTTCTCAAATACTTCTTACTCTTGAAGATACAGAGGAAAGAAGAAGATCTTTAAATGCCAAAAGGACTTTTGAAAATTTGTTTGACTTAGGATTTATCCCAATAGTAAATGAAAATGACACTATAGCTACAACAGAAATAAAGTATGGAGATAACGACAGGTTGGCATCTAGAGTTACACAAATTACTAACGCAGATACCTTAATTCTTCTTTCTGATGTTGATGGACTTTACACAAAAAACCCCAAAATTTTTAAAGACGCAAAATTACTTAAGATAGTTAAAGATTTAAAAAAAGATTTAAGCAATGTAAATATTAAAGGTATGAATGAATTCGGTAGTGGAGGTATGCAAACTAAGATTGAGGCTGCAAAAATTTGTCAACTAGCAGGTAGTAGTATGGTCATTGCTAATGGGCTACATAATAACCCAATCACAAAAATAATTGAGCAAAATGAGTGCACCTGGTTTAGTCCTAAGGTCTCAAAACTTGACGCAAGAAAAAAATGGATAATAAGCTCGATAGCACCAAAAGGAGAAATTATTATTGATGATGGAGCAAAAAAAGCTCTACGATCAGGCAAAAGTTTACTAGCTGCTGGAATAAAAAAGATTTCAGGAAAATTTAATAAAGGGGATCATATAAAAATTTTGGACAAGAAGAATGTTGAATGTGCCAGAGGATTAAGTTCATTCACATCTGATGAGATAATTAAAATTATGGGTCATCATTCAAATCAAATTGAAAAATTATTAGGTTATGTTTCTAAATCGGAAGTAATTCATAAAGATGATATGGTGGAAGTTTAAATGATCAAATATATGAATTTAGTTGGAAGAAAAGCAAGAAAAGCTTTTGAACAGAAAATTGATACAAAAATCAAAAATAAAGTATTAAATAAATATGCAGAATTATTGGGTAATGAAAAAAAATTAATACTTAAGCAAAACTTAAAAGATGCAAATTACGCCAGAAAAATAGGTATTAAAAATAATTTAATTAGTAGACTTTTAATAAATGAAACTAAGTTAAAAGATATTCAAAATTCGATTATTAAAATTGCAAAATTAAAAGATCCAGTTGGAAATACTTTAGAAAAATGGAAAAGGCCTAATGGTTTGAATATTACTAAAATATCAATACCTATAGGAGTAATTGGAGTTATTTACGAGAGTAGGCCAAACGTTACCTCTGATGTAGCTAGTCTATGCTTTAAATCAGGAAATCCAGTAATTTTGAAAGGTGGCTCAGAAGCAATAAATACTAATAAAATTTTAGCAAAAATTTTTCGAAAAGCACTTAAAGTTAATAAAGTTGACGAAAACTTTATTCAATTCATTGATACAAAACAGAGAAGAGTAGTGGATATTATGCTATCAGGTATGAAAAAATATATTGATGTAATTATTCCACGAGGTGGAAAAAATTTAGTAAAAAGAGTTCAAGATTTATCTAGTGTACCCATTATCGGGCACCTTGAAGGACTTTGTCACACATATGTTGATAAAGATGCAACTTTAACTATGGCAAAAAAAGTTGTTTATAATGCAAAATTAAGAAATACAAGTATTTGCGGTGCAACAGAAACTATTTTGATTCATAAAAAAGTTGCAAAAGGCTTCTGTAATCCAATTTTGAATGAGCTACAAAATAAAAATTGCAAAATATATGGAGATAGATTTTTAAAAAAGTATTACAGAGGGAAAATATTGCCAGCTAAAGAAAAAAATTGGTCTACAGAATATTTAGCACCTGCAGTATCAGTAAAAATTGTAAATAATCTTGAAGAAAGTATTGATCATATTAACAAATATGGAACAATGCATACAGATTGTATAATTACAAATAATAAAAAAACAGCCAAAAACTTTTTAAGAAATATTAAAAGCTCAATTGCTATGCATAATACATCAACTCAATTTGCTGATGGTGGAGAATTTGGATTCGGTGGAGAAGTAGGGATTTCTACAAATATATTACCTCCGAGAGGACCTGTAGGATTAAATCAATTAGTTTCTTATAAATATGAAATTACGAGTAAAGGAAAAACAAGAAAATAAATTGAATACTAAAAAAATCAAAATCGGAGTTCTGGGAGGTTCTTTTGATCCTGCACATAAAGGACACTTGGCAATATCTAAAGAAGCAAAAAAGAGATTTCAACTTCAGAATATAATCTGGGCTATAACAAAAAAAAATCCCTTTAAAGCTGAAAGTGAAACAACGGTTTTAAAAAGAATTAAAGGATGTAGACGTATTATTGGCTCAAATTCATTTATAAAAGTGAAATTTTATGAAAACTTAATTAAATCAAACAAAACCATTGATCTCATCAACCACTTAAAAAAAAATAAAAATATTGAAATCTTTTTTTTAATGGGTGCAGATAATTTAATTAGCTTTCACAAGTGGCATAAGTCGAAATTAATTTCACAAAAATGCAACATTTTAGTATTTGATCGTCATGGATATAAAAAAAATTCATTAAAATCAAAGGCATTTAAGCAGCTTAATAAAGATGTACTTAAATTTATTGAATTTAAAAAAGTCAACATTTCATCTTCTCAATTAAGAAAAATTTGATAGTCTAAATTTATTAATGGATAAAATCTCAGATCTTAAAAAGATTGTAATCAACACTCTCGATCTTAATAAAGCACAGGACATAATAACAATTGATTTAAAAGATAAGAGTTCAATGGCTGATTATATGATTATTGCCAGCGGCACCTCTTCAAGACATATACAGTCATTATCAGAACAAGTTTTAGAAAAGTTGAAAAAAAATGGAGTTCCAGATTCTAAGATTGAGGGTAAACAAAGTAATGAATGGAAATTAGTTGATGGTATAGATTTAATTGTTCATATTTTTCATCCTGAAAAAAGAAAATTTTATGAACTTGAAAAAATTTGGTCAGAATTTATTCCGAAAGAAAAAGTTATGATATGAAATTATTTAAAACATATTTAATAATTTTTTTATCTGTTTTTTTTTTTAATAGCAGCGTAAATGCAGCTGAGAATGATATTTATAAAAAAATTGATCTTTTTGGTGAAGTCCTAGAAAAAATAAATAAAGAGTACGTAGATGAGATAAATCAGTCTGAAAGTATGGACTCGGCTATCAATGGTCTCCTTCAATCTCTTGATCCTTACTCCGCATATATGTCACCAAAAATTCTTGAACAGATGCAAACGGAGACAAGTGGTGAATTTGGAGGTCTAGGTATTGAAGTAAGTATGGAGGCTGGTGTAGTTAAGGTAATATCACCTATAGATGATACACCCGCTTCTAAGGCAGGACTAAAAGCTGGTGACTACATTGTAAAAATAAATAACATTCAAGTACAAGGTAAATCCTTAGCAGAAGCTGTGGATTTGATGAGGG
>CACKYN010000010.1 GCA_902604355.1 uncultured Pelagibacteraceae bacterium | reverse complement strand
ATCAGGAATATTTAAAGGAAAAGTATTGTGAGAAAGAATTTAAATGTAATCGCTGCATACAGTATTATGATGGCCTTAATAATATTGGTTGGAATTTTTCAATCTTGGAATATTGCATTATCTATCTTTAACCTCTGTTTAATATCTGCAGTTATGACTATGGGTGCAAATATTCAATGGGGCTATGCAGGATTAATAAATTTTGGAATTATGGGTTACACAGCTTTAGGAGGACTAGCTGCAGTTTTAATTTCTGTTGATCCAGTTCAAGAAGCGTGGAGTGCGGGAGGGTTTGATATACTAATGTCTCTCTGGCTTATTGTAGCAATGGTATTAATAATAAGATTTATTTTAAAAAGATTTAATAAATCCAAAATGAGAACATACAGTATTGCTGTAATAATTATCTCAGGGATTTTATTAATAAGATTTTCAGCAGAGCCAGGTATAGAAGCTATTGAAGCGGTTAATCCAGCCAAGACTGGTTTTTTAGGTGGTTTTGGATTACCAATTATTTTTTCTTGGATTGTTGGTGCTTTTTTTGCAGGTGGTTTAGCATTTATTGTTGGAAAAGTAGCCTTAGGCTTGAGAGCAGACTATTTAGCGATCGCTACTCTTTTAATATCAGAAATTGTCATAGCAATTATAAAACATGAGGACTGGTTAACTAGAGGTGTCAAAAATGTAATTGGACTTAAAAGACCAGCTCCTTACGAGGTAGACCTTCAAACAACGGATTGGTTTATAAATTTGGTTGAAAAATTTAATTCTGGGAAATTAGAATTAATTTCTAATTTATCTGATCGACAATCCACATTAAACCAACTTGTAATTGAAGGCTCGTCTGTATTTGTAAAACTTTGTTATTCAGGATTATTTTTGACAGTAGTAATTATTTTATTAATCCTTACACAAAAGGCTCTTTACTCTCCATGGGGCAGAATGATGAGAGCCATCAGAGATAATGAGGAAGCTGCTAATGCAATGGGAAAAAATGTCGTTAAACAGCATTTATTAATTTTTATTTTAGGATCAGCAATTGTCGGAATAGCAGGAGCAATGTTAGTGACACAAGATGGATTGTTTACACCAGGAAGTTATAGACCTATGAGATATACTTTTTTGATTTGGGTTATGGTTATTGTTGGGGGAAGTGGAAATAATTTTGGAGCTATTTTGGGTGGTTTTGCAGTTTGGTTCTTATGGATAGAGGCTGCCCCAATTGCTTTATTCTTAATAAACTTTTTTACCGCAGGAATGTCAGAAACTCACGCTCTAAAACTTCACTTAATAGAGAGTGTACCTTACTTTAGATTTTTAATGATGGGATTAGGTTTGTTGCTGATAATGAGGTATCGACCAAAGGGTATACTTCCTGAAAAAATAGAAATAAAATAAATTATTATGAAATATATTATATTAGGTGCTGCAATTGCTTGGACCATGTACATGGCTGACAAGTATATGTTTTAAATAAAAAAACCCCAATAACTCCTGCTACTGGGGTTTTATATCGGTAAAAATTATCTTTGTTTTTTAGTTTTAAATTTTCCACCTTTGATTTCTTGTTCTAAAAAAGAACCTTCAGCTTCGCCAACTGCAGTAAAAGTTACTCCGGTTGCACCTTCGTAATTAATCTTCTTACCTTTAGCCAGTAAATCTAAACCTTTTTTAAGCTCTCCTGGATAAATTTTAGTACCAGGTGCGTTAGCTACATCCATCACATTTTTTGCAATAGAACCTCTGTCAGCTGAATTTCCAGCTTGCATAGCTAAAACAATTAAAGCTGCTGCATCGTATGACTCACCTGTATAAGGTCCAGAAGAGTCTATACCGCTTGCTTTTGCAACATCAGCAAAAACACCAGCACCTTTTCCAGTAGAACCAGGCATAGATCCAAAAGATTTACTCAAATCTTTTCCAAATGCATCAACTAAAGATTGACCGATCATACCATCAGATAAAATAAATTTATCAAATGCACCAGAATCTAAAGAAGCTTGAATAATTCCTTTTCCACCTTGGTCAAGATATCCAATTACAGCTACAGCGTCTCCACCAGCAGAAGCAAGTGTTGCAACTTCTGATGAATAGTCAGCTTTACCGTCTTCATGAGCAGTTACTGTTGTTACTTTAATACCATGAGCTTTAACAGCTGCTTCGTATACGTCAGCTAAACCTTTTCCATAGTCATTATTTGTATAAGTAATAGCTACACTTTTAACTTTTCTATCTTTTGTAATATCTGCAAGAATTTGACCACCTCTAGCGTCAGATGGAGCCGTTCTAAAGAAGTATCCATTATCATCTAAAGTAGTTAATCCTGGAGAAGTTGCTGAAGGTGAAATCATTACTACACCGTTTGGTACAGCAACGTTTGATGCAATAGCACCTGTTACACCTGAACAATCAGCTCCCATAATAGCTGCCACACCTTGTGAAATAATTCCTTCAGCTGCTGCTGTTGCTGCTGCAGAGTCAACACAAGTTGAATCTGCTCTTACTGGTTCAATTTTTTTTCCACCTAACAGCGAACCTGAGTCAGAAGCTTCTTTGAATGCAAGCTCTGCAGATGCAGCCATTGCTGGTGTAAGAGACTCAATAGGACCGGTGAATCCTAAGATAATCCCCATCTTGATAGCATGTCCGTCTGCCATTACGTTTGATCCAAAACTAGAAACAAACATAAATACAGCGATAAATAGTTTTCTCATCATCTTCCTCTATATTGTTAACAATTTATAAAAGCTAATTTAATTATGAATAATTTGAATATTCAATGACTAAATTATCTTATTTTAGAGCGCTTAATCGCAGGAGAATGATTTATCTAATTGAGAATGGATCTAATGAAGGTTCATCAGATGTATAGAACCAGGTCGTTTTTACTCTTGTATAATCTTTAATAGAATCTATCCCAGCTTCTTTGCCATAGCCACTATCTTTGATACCTCCAAATGGAGCTGAAGGTGAGATTAACCTATAAGTGTTAACAAAAGTAATTCCAGCTCTTATTGCTTTAGAAACTCGCATGCCTCTTGATAAATTACTTGTGTAAACACCAGATGATAATCCATATTGATTATCGTTCATTTTATTTATTACTTCATCTTCAGTATCAAATTTCATCACTGACAATACAGGCCCAAATAATTCATTTTCTGCAGTGGGCAGATTATGATTATCACACTCAATAATTGTTGGTGGAAAGTAATATCCTTTGTTTGAAAAAGAGTCTCTTTTACCACCACATTTAATCTTTCCACCTTGATCAATTGTGTCTTTAATATTTTTTTCAATTGTTTCTAATTGTTTAAAACTACTTAAAGGACCCATCTCTGTATCTAGATCCATCGGAGCTCCTATTTTTATTTTAGATGCTCTGCTAGAAAGTTTATCTAGAAATTCATTATAAATTCCTTCTTGAATATAAAGTCTTGAACCTGCAATACAACTTTGTCCACTCGCACCAAATATTCCTGCTGTAATTCCATTGATCGCATTTTCTTGTTCTGCATCATCAAATACGGCAACGGGACTTTTTCCACCAAGCTCTAAACTTACCTCAGAAAGATTTTCAGCAGAATTTTTAATGATACGTCTTGCAGTTTCTGGTCCTCCAGTAAATGCAATTTTTTCTACAAGATTATGTGTTGTTAAAGTTTTACCACAAGGATCACCAAAACCAGTAATGACATTAACTACTCCTTTAGGTATTCCAGTATTCTCAACAAGCTTTGCAAATTCAAATAAGACTGCAGGTGCTAGTTCTGAAGATTTTATAACTACAGTATTTCCCATTGCTAGAGCTGGTGCTAATTTAGTTGCTGTTAAAAACATTTGAGAGTTCCAAGGAATAATTGCGGCAACAACTCCAATAGGTATTCTTGTTGTTATCGCTTGCACATTGGGTTTATCTATTGGAAGGACTGTGCCTTCAACTTTGTCAGCTAATCCTGCATAATAATCATAGTATTCTGCAATATAAGTTGCTTGCTGTTTTGTCTCTCTAAAAAGTTTTCCTGTATCAATTGTTTCTATCTTACCTAGCATCTCAGCATTTTTTCTTAACTGATCAGCAATCGCTCTTAAAAATTTAGCTCTATCTCTTGGAAGTAATTTTGGCCATTCACCCTCAAAAGCTTTCTGTGCAGCTTTAACAGCTCTATCAACATCCTTTGCGCTTGCTTCGGGTGCAACTGCCCATGGTTCATTGTTTTCAGGGTTTAAAGTCTCAAAAGTTTTTTTACTTTCAGAGTCAACCCACTCTCCATCGATAAACATTTTATATTTTTTAAGTTCAGGCATTATTTAAATGTTTCATTATTGCATTATTTACTTCATCTGCATATTCAATAGTAGTGAAGTGCTTCCCGTTTTTAATTTCCAAATATTGTGAATTTTGAATATCTTTATTTAAATTTTTAGACATATTTGGAGTAGACCCTGAATCTTCTGAACCTACAATTATTAAGGTATTAGTTCTAATTTTTTTAACTTTTTCTGGGCTATCTTGATAATTTGCAAATAATTCGTAAGCTTTGATAAAATTTTCTTGGTCAACTCCCTCTTTATTTAGAGTTACTAGGAATTCTTCATATAGATCAGGATTTTTTTTAAGATAGTCGTCAGAGAACCATCTTTTCATTGCCATTTGAGAAATAGGCATATTATTTTTTGCTAAATTTACCCTATCAATTACTTTTTGCCTTTCATCCTTTGACCTTTTGTAAGTTGTAGAAATTAAAGTCAAAGAATTTAAATATTTTTCATAGTTTGTAGCAAACTCAATTGAAACTAATGCTCCAATAGAAAAACCAATTAAATGAAATTTATCTATTTTCAAATTCTCAATCAAAACTAATAATTGGTCAGCAAGTTTTTTCATTGTTAGTATTTTTTCGCTAAAAGGGGTCTTGCCGTGGCCCAAAAGATCATATGTTACAAAAGAGTTATTTTTAAAAAAATCAATTTGGGGTTTCCACATTGATTGATTCAATCCAAGTCCGTGCACAAAAATTATTGGAACTGAATTTTTATTATTAAAATAATAATGATTTTGACTTCTATCAAAATTATAAGGCATTTTTTAATTTTTAATGCCCATCTCTTTCATATCTTGGTATCTATCACCTGTTCTTGCGTGAGCTCTTCCGCTCGAAGCGCCTCCTATAGCGATCACAACTTCGTCATCAAATGGTGCATCATGAATTGTGAACTCATGAGTTAAATAGTATGGTCTTAAACCAGAATCTGTTTTGTGCATCATTGGAATTGATATTTTTGAGCCAGCTGGCCCCCTTGTATTTGTGAAACTTAAATAAGATGTGCCACCAACAGCATCTCTAAATTTATTTCCAAATCTTAATGTGTGAATAAATGCTGATGCATGCTCTATCTCTCCATTTAATCCAACAACTCCAGCTTTTCCATATGCTAGTATTTTATCAGGAGACTCCATCTCTTTAATTAATTCAGGTACAAGCATATCCCCAAGTTTAGGAGCTAAGTCTAAAATAGTTGGTCTGAGGTCTTCAACAAATCCTAGTCCGTGCCATGGATTTTTAAAAACTACAGCTACAGAAACTAATAAAACTGGCTCCTTAGCTTTTTTTCCACCCTCAATAAAAGTTTTGTCTACAAATTTAGTAAACTTTCTTATTTCTAAATTCATTAACTTGCTTTTTCTATATTAGAACTGTCTAAATTTATTTTTGGAATTACTTCATCATTAAATAATTTAATACTTCTCATACAAGCTTCGTGGTCTATTCCAGGAAAGTTAGACCAAACTTGTAGATTTTGTAAATTCAACTCTGATTTTAGTTCATTAATTTTATTAACAACATACTCTGGGGTACCAAACAATAAATTTCTTTTATGTAAAAATTCATAATTTAATAAATCTAATTTATGTTTTGTTTCTGGCAATTCTTCACCTGGGTCCATATGATTTCCCAACCCTCGCCAATGACAGACCCATCTCATATAATTTATAATATGTTCACCTGCTAATTTTTCCGCTTCTTCCATTGTTTCTGCAACAAACATATCTCTAACTAAAGATATACCTTCACCTAAGGGCACTTCTCTGTTTTCTGCTTTTGACTTTGCATCTCTGAATATCTCAAATCTTTTTTTAAGAGCTTTAACAGTAGGTATCCACATAATAGTGTTCAAACCATTTTGTGCAGCCCATTCAATTGATCTTGCACCATCTACTACTTGCCAAATTGGTGGGTGTGGGTTTTGTTTAGGTTTTGGAACCACACTTATTTTTTTCATCTCATTTGTTTCAATGTCTACAAATTCTTCGTTTGGAGGACTCATATCGTGTTGCCAAACAAAATTTGGTGATGGATAAGTATAGAATTCACCTTTATGACTAAAAAATTCCTCAGTCCATGCTTTTTTCATTATTGTAAGAGATTCTTCAAACAGTCTAAAATTTTTTGCTTGGTCCTTTAGATCGGCTTCTTTATTTAAATTCATTGCCTCTCTTCCATAAATTCCTCTTCCAATACCAACTAGAGCTCTTCCATTTGACAATTGATCTAATAAAGCAATGTCTTCAGCCAGTCTTAAAGGGTTATGAAAAGTAATAACATTGCATGCTTGTCCAATTTTTATTTGTTTAGTTCTAGCAGCTGCATCAACACCCATCATTAGTGGATTGGTGCACGACTCCATACCTTCATGATTAAAGTGATGCTCGGTATACCAAATAGAGTCCCAATTATTTTCATCACAAAAAGTTGTTATCTCTTTTGTTTCGTCTAGTAATTGATTATAGGGTTTATGATTCCAGTTTGTGGTGTTACAAAAATATCCAAACTTCATTCGAACCTCCTTAAATAATTAAATCTAAGACGATCGATCCCACTTTCGTAAATGTGAATTTAACGACGAGTTATGTATCGCTCTATACTTGAACCTTATTATTAGTGAAGTAGAGTTTCAATAAAATTTTATGATCTTCTTAAAGGTGTTTTTGTAGCAATATATTGATCTCTAGCTTTTTCCCTAACATAAATATAAATCCCAGCAGCTATAATACACGCAACACCTAAAAATGTTCTTAAAGATGGGATTTCATTGAATAATAAAAACCCTGGTATCATTGACATTATGATTAAAGAATATTCAAATAGTGATACCACAGAGGGAGACGCAACAATATAAGCAGAAAAAATACATACAAATGCAATAGAAGCAACAAAACCAAAAAATAAAATAAACTTCCAAGTATACTCAATATTTGAAAACCATTCTCTAAAGATAAACTGAGTTGTAGAGTCAAAATTTGAATTATTAAACTGGCCATTACCCATAAAAATAAAAATTATTACACACAAGGCTATAGCAATTAGATAAAAATAAAATAATTGTGTATTAACATCATCTTTATCAGAGGTATATTTTGTAATAGTCATAGAAGCTGCATAAAAAAAAGCAGAGAAAACTGGCAATAAATTTTTATATTCAAAGTTTGAAAAATCGGGATTCAAAACTATATAAACTCCAATAAACCCAAATATAATTGCAGACCATCTTCTAATTCCAATAAATTCTTTTAAAAATACTTTTGCAAATATTGATACAAAAAATGGAGAGGAAAAAAAAAGTGCATTAGCAGTCGCTAATGGCATATATGTTAACGAGATAAAAAAAGCAGAAAACGCAATAAAGTGTAATACAACTCTTAATACTGTTAAAGAAGGATAGTAAGTTTTTAGTGAAACTTTCTGATTTCTAAACTTTATATAACCAAACAGTAAAATGGCTGCAACAAAATATCTTCCAAAAAAAATTTCATAAAGTGCTGCTTGCTCATAAATAAATTTAATCAATGCATCCTGCATTGAAAAAAAAGTCATTGCAGTAATAATTAAAATAATACCTTTAGGATTATTATTGGTGCTCATTGGGCACCTATATCAAATTATTAGAACTTGTAATATTTAATTATTTCTTTAATTTTGAAGAAAAAAGAAGATCATTAGATGAAAATTTTGTTCTATTATCCTCAATAAACTTATCCATTAATTTTAACTTTTCTTCTTCAAATTCAGTAACTTTCCTCTGACTTAAATCTATATAAAGAGATATCCACTCTATAGTTGCTGATATTTTTTTTTTACTTTTTTCAATCATTTCCATTTTTAAATGAAGCCTTTTCTTGTCATGATCAAAATAAGTCATATGAACATCCACTTCCTCGCCTTGCTTTATTTCATTTAAATATTTAGTGTTTGTCTCAACTACCATAGTGCTTCTATTTAAATCATTTGCTGCACTTTCTCCCATTTTAAATTTTTCAAGCGCAACTTCCAAGGCTTGGTCAAATATTAGTACATAGTAAGCCATATTCATATGATCATTGTAGTCAACCCACTCTCGTTTAACTGAAAAACTTTTTAATAACATTTAAAAATAGTTTAAATTATTTCTCTTCCTTTTTATCTTTTGTAAAAACAATTAAAATTACTCCAATTATAATTATTGCTCCACCAATAAATAATTCTTGAGTTGGTTTTTCTCCAAGTAGAAAAATAGCTGCTAATAATCCTGTTGGTGGAATACCCATAGTTACAATTGGAAGTACTTTGTATAAAGGATTATTTTTTAAAACATAATAGAAGCAACCATAAGTAATTGGTTGCATTATAAAACCAATATAAATTGCAATTATCCAATGTTCAAATTTAGCATTGCTTAAATAATTAATTGTATTTCCGTCAAGTATTGAAGAAAAAACTATTAAAATAGGTGCTGAAAAAAATGCTAACCACGCAACCAAAGCCAAAGGATTAATTTCTTTACTCAATGGTTTAACTAATACTTGACCAAGCGCCCAAGTTGCTGAACCTAAGATAGTAAGACCAATACCAATAAACTTGCCATCTAAATTAGGAGATCCTGTTAAAATATAAACACCAACAAAAGCGATACTTATCCCAATCAAAGCTCTTATAGTTGGTTTTTCTTTAAGCATAAAATAGGCAAATATAACTCCAAATGGAACCTCTGTTTGAACAAGAAGAACTGCAGCTGAGGCGTCAATTAAATTTAAGCCAGAGTACGTTATGCTATACTGCAAAGTATTTGCTATGAAGGATGCTATAAATATTTTTTTTAAGTACCCTTTAGGTATTGGAAACCACCAAATCAAAATAGATGCAGCAAACATAAATCGTAAACCCATCAATAAAACTGGTGGAAAAGATTCAAATGCAGGTTTTGCAATTACGAAACCAAAACCTAAAAAGATAGGAACTAAAGATGCAACAAAGGTATCTTTTATATTCATGCCGTTATTTTTAATATTAATGATTATTAAAGAACTTCTGATATATTCACCTTTTAAAATATGAATTCAACAAAAATAGATCCTAAATATGTAAGTAAATCAAATCCAAGAGTTGGCCTAATAGCACTTGCAAGCGACTTTATGATTGAAAAGGATTTTATAAATATAATTAAAGATAAAGATATTGATTTTTTTGTAAATCGAATTGAAAGTTACAATCCATTAACAAAGGAAAACCTAATTAAAATGTCAGAAAAGGTTACTGAGGTTACAAAAGATATTTTACCGGATCAAGATCTAGATTGTGTAGTTTACGGTTGTACCTCAGGAACTATTGCTGCTGGACATGCATCAATTGAAAAAAAAGTAAAGGCAGCAAAACCAAAAGCAGATGTAACCACACCAAGCACAGCAGCAATTACTGCACTAAAAAGAATGAATGTTAATAAAATATTTTTATTTACACCTTATAGTAAGAAATTAAATGACGATGTTATGGAGTTTTTTAAAAGTGAGGGGTTTGAAATTACATCTAATGCATATTTTGATATCGAGTCAGATCTTGATATTGGTAAAGTTGATCAAGATTATTTATATGAAGTATTATCTAACATTGATTTAAATAACGCAGATGCTCTGTTTGTTTCATGTACAGCTCTTCCAGTTTTACCTATAATAGATAAATTAGAAAAAAAATTAAATACTACAGTATTATCCAGCAACCAGGCATTGATTTGGGATACTCTTGTTAAAATAAATAAAAATAATTCAGTAGAGGGATTTGGTAAATTATTTCAAATAAATTAATGTATTTTACAAAAGAAGAATACAAACATAGACTAAAGAAAGTTCAACACATGATGCAAGAAAAAGGTATTGAACTTTTAATCTCTCATGACACCAATAATCTTAATTATTTAACAGGTTATGATGCTTGGTCATTTTATTATGCACAGTGCGCTGTTGTTCATGTTAATGCAGAAGAACCACTGTGCTTTGTAAGAGCTCAAGATGCAGGAGGAGCTTACTTAAAGACTTATTTAAAAAATGAGAACATACTAGCTTACGATGAGTCTTATATTCATACCTGGCCAAAACATCCTTATGATTACCTAGTTAATATTATTAAGGATAGAAAATGGGATAATTTATCAATCGGTGTAGAGATGGATGCACATTATTTCACAGCGTTTTGTTATGAAAAAATTAAATCAGGACTTCCTAAAGCTAAAATAAAGGATAGTGATCGTCTTGTTAATTGGGCAAGACTGGTAAAATCAGATACTGAAATAACTTATATGAAATCTGCTGCAAAAATTTCTGAGAAGGGAATGAAAACTGCAATGGAGGTAATTAATCCTGGTGTAAGGCAGTGTGATGCTGTTGGAGAAATCCAAAAATCATTATTTTATGGTACAGAGGAATTTGGGGGAGAATATGCAAGTATTGCAACATTACTTCCAACAGGAAAAGGAACATCAGCATCTCATTTGACAGCTAGTCAAGACAAATTTGTTGAAGGTGAGGCAACAATTATTGAATTATCTGGAACTTATAAAAGATATCATGCTCCGATGGCTCGAACAGTTTTTTTAGGAAAACCTGACCAAACAAAAATAGATACTATGAATAAAACTATTGAGGCTTTAAATTTTGGTATTAGGGAAGTCAAACCTGGAAATACTGCTGATGATGTCGCCCAGGCGTTTTGGAAAATTTTAGACAAATATGGAATAGAAAAAAAATCTAGAACAGGATATTCGATTGGCATTGGCTATCCTCCAGATTGGGGCGAACATACCTTAAATATTTACAAAGGTGATATGACTATTCTTGAGCCCAATGTCTGTTTTCATATGATTGCAGTAATGCAATTTGGTGATTGGGGAGTGGAGGCCTCTGAAGCAATAAGAGTTACAGATAATGGCTGTGAATTATTTTGTAATTTTCCAAAAGAACTTCATATTAAGAGTTAATTAGCTATTGAATTCTATTACCACAAATGTTTTATATTCATCTTTATGTCTAAAAATCCAGAATTCGTTAAATTTGATAAAGTTGATAAAAGCTATGACGGTAAAGTTTTAGTTGTTAAAGATCTTCAATTAGATATTGCAGAGGGGGAATTCATTACCATGCTTGGTCCATCTGGATCTGGTAAAACAACTTGTCTAATGATGCTTGCAGGTTTTGAAACTCCTACTAATGGTGAAATTTTATTAGATGGAAATATAATTTCTAACATACCTCCTCACAAAAGAGGAATTGGAATGGTATTTCAAAATTATGCACTTTTTCCACACATGACAGTTTATGAAAATTTAGCTTTTCCATTGAGAGTAAGAAAAATTGAGAAAGGTGAAATTGATAAAAAAGTTGATAAAGCTTTATCGATGGTTTCATTAAATGGGTTTGAAACAAGAATGCCAGGACAGCTTTCAGGAGGACAACAGCAAAGGGTAGCAGTAGCCAGAGCTTTAGTTTTTGATCCAGCAGTGGTTTTGATGGATGAACCTTTAGGCGCCTTGGATAAAAATTTAAGAGAGAGTATGCAATATGAAATTAAACATATTCATGAGAGTATTGGTGTAACTGTAGTTTATGTTACTCACGACCAAAGTGAAGCCTTAACAATGTCTAATAGAATTGCAGTGTTTAATGATGGAAAGGTTCAACAGTTATCAAGTCCTGCAGAACTTTACGAAAAACCAGTAAATTCATTCGTTGCAGAATTTATAGGTGAAAATAATACATTTAATGGTGAAGTATCAGATATTTCAGGTGATGAATGTAAAGTAAAATTGTCAAATGCTGAAATATTATCTAATGCTATTTCTGTAAAATCTAAAGGAGATAAAACAACCGTGTCTTTAAGGCCAGAGAGAGCTTTAATCGAACCAAATGAAAAAATGGATAATATGTTTAGCGGTAAGATAGAAGAGGTAATTTATCATGGAGATCATACAAGGGTAAGAGTTAATTTATTAGGTAATCCAGAATTTATTTTAAAAGTACCAAACTCTACATCTAATTTAGAGCTTAAGGTTAGCCAAGAAATTAAAATTGGTTGGAATAGTTACGATGCAAGAGCTTTAGACCCAAAATAAACAATCAATTTATTAAATTATAAGTAAGAATAAGAACATTATAAGCTGTTGACTCTTAATAACCATTTTGGTGTAATTTACTTATATAAATTAATTTATATTAAACGTTTAAACGGAGGAATAATGAGAAAATTAAGTAAATTGTTACTTGCTCTTTCTTTTGTTGTATCTGTAACTTCTTCAGCCTTTGCTGTTACTGTAGCATCTTGGGGTGGAGCTTATACAGACTCTCAAAAACAAGGGTATGGTGATCCAACAGCAGCAGCTCTAGGCATTGATATTAATTGGGTTGACTATTCTGGAGGATTATCAGAAATCAAAGCACAAAAAGAAGCGGGTGCTATAACTTGGGATATTATCGATGTATTCGCATTTGATACTATTAATGGTTGTGATGAAGGAATATTTGTTAAATTTGATTTTGACAAAGACTTCCCAGCAGCTCCAGACGGAACACCTGCTAGTAAAGACTTTTTTGCTCCAATGCCAAGTGAGTGTGCAGTAGGAAACATTCTGTACTCTTGGAATTATGCTTTTGACACAAGAGCATTTGATGGAAAAGAGCCTAAAACTATCCAAGACTTTTTTAACACTAAAAAATTTCCAGGTAAAAGAGCCATTTACAAAAGTGCTCTAACTAACCTTGAAATCGCTTTAGCTGCTGATGGTGTAAACATGGGTAAAGGTGGAGGTCTACTTTACAGAAAACTTGAGGAAGAAGGTGGTGTTGACAGAGCTATGAATAAAATTAAAGAACTTTGTACAGATCCAAATGGTGGATGTGTATTCTGGTCTGCAGGCGCTCAACCACCAGAACTATTAGTTGCTGGTGAAGTTGTTATGGCAACTGGCTGGAACGGAAGATTCTTTAACGCTGAAGTAGGTGAAGGTGCTCCAATTAAGCAAGTATGGCATGGGCAAGGTCTTGACTATGAATATTTTGCATTAGTTAAGGGTGGACCAGATGAAGCAAATGCTAAAAAAGCTTTAGCTATGATGACTAACACTGAAATGTTAGCTGGTAGTGCTAAGTATATTGCATATGCTCCTTACAGATTATCATCTTTAGAAATAATCAAAGCCAATGAGCCTTGGTACAAAGATGGTAAAACTGAAATGATGCCACAAATGCCTACAGCTCCTGCAAACACTAAGAAATATTTCTTAGTTGATCCTTTCTACTGGGCAGATAATGGAACAGAGATTGGTGAAAAATGGGAAGCGATGAAGGCAGGACTATAATTTCAGTTTTAAACACTGAATTAATATAATATATTTAGGGCGGTTATTAATTAACCGCCCTTTTTTTATGAGCTCAGAAACAAAACAGATTTTAACTACTGATGGAATTCCTCTTGAAGTCAGTCTAAAAAAAGCAGAAAAGAAGAATAAAATAAAAGCATTTCTTCTTGTTGCTCCATTATTGCTATTTCTATTCATAACTTACGTTTTTCCAATCGGAGAAATGTTTACTAGAAGTGTAGATGATAAAATGATCACTAATATGCTACCTAAAACTTTTAAAGCGATGGAAAAATGGGATGGTAAAGAATTGCCTCCTGAAGATGTTTTTGCTGGTTTTTATTCAGA
The DNA here is from genome assembly GCA_902604355.1 of uncultured Pelagibacteraceae bacterium. Taxonomy (GTDB): domain Bacteria; phylum Pseudomonadota; class Alphaproteobacteria; order Pelagibacterales; family Pelagibacteraceae; genus Pelagibacter. The sequence continues at coordinate 20,169 of CACKYN010000010.1, read as the reverse complement.
TTATAAAGTTTTGATTGAAAACCAAACTCAAGGAAAACTTGGTCAAAGACTAAATAAAGAAAAAAATGGTTTTAATTCTATTACCAAAAAATTAATGAGACAAATTAAACGAAATAAAATTGATGAAAGTCAAAGTATTAAAGAACAAATTATGAAGGTTCATAAAAGATGGAGAGATGTAGAGTATTGGCAAGCAATTAAACGAACTGCACCACCATATACTATGGCAAAATATTTAAAAGGTATGGATATGTATTTCGCTGCCGATGGTAGTATTGCACAAGTAGATGAAGATAGACGAATACATAGAATACTTTGGCTCAGAACCTTAGAGATCGCTCTGTTTGTAACCATTTTTTGTTTTTTAATGGGTTATCCAATAGCTCATTTACTTGCAACATTGCCCATGAAATACAGCAATCTTTTAATGATATGTGTTCTTTTACCTTTTTGGACATCTCTATTAGTAAGAACCGCAAGCTGGATGATTTTGTTGCAACAGCAGGGAGTAGTTAATGATTTTTTTGTAATGATTGGCCTTGTTGCAGACGACAGTAGACCAGAAATGATGTACAATAAAGTTGGTACCTATGTTGCAATGACACAAATATTATTGCCATTTATGGTACTTCCGCTTTACAGTGTTATGAAAACGATATCTCCAAGTTTAATGAGGGCGGGTAAATCCTTAGGTGGAACGCCATTTATTGCATTTTGGAAAGTTTACTTTCCATTAACTATTCCAGGTATCGGTGCCGGATGCTTATTAGTTTTTATTTTAGCAATTGGATATTATATTACCCCAGCTTTAGTTGGAGGAGCATCAGGTACCTTGATAAGTAATCAGATTGCTTATCATATGAAAACCACACTAGATTGGAGTTTTGCATCAGCAATGGGCTTAATGTTGTTATCAGGAGTTTTAGTGATTTATTGGATTTATAACAAATTAGTAGGAGTTGATAATATTAAATTAGGTTAATTATGGCATTACCAAGTTATACGGAAACACGATATAGAATTTGGCATTATTTTTATATTGCTATTTGTACATTTGTATTTTTCTTTTTAATTGCACCCTTGTTTGTAATTTTTCCCTTATCATTCAATGCAGAGGAGTTTTTGGTTTTTTCTGAAGGAATGAAAAAACTTGATCCTGACGCTTTCTCTTTTAGATGGTATCACGAAATGGTTTATGGAACGAAAAATCCATGGGGACTAGCTGCGAAAAATAGTTTTATAATTGCAATATTTGCAACAATTGGATCAATTATCTTAGGAACCCTTGCTGCTTTAGGACTTAGTAGTAGACACATGCCATATAAAGGCTTGATTATGGCAGTTTTAATTTCACCAATGATTGTTCCATTGATTATATCTGGAGTAGCTATTTTCTTTTTCATGGCAAAAGTTGGTTTAGCTGCAACACATACAGGAATAGTTATGGCACATATCATATTAGGTACTCCATTTGTGGTAATAACTGTAACTGCGACTTTATCAGGTTTTGACCATAGTGTTACGCGAGCAGCATCAAGTTTGGGTAGCAATCCATTTAATACATTCATGAAAATTACATTACCCTTGATACTTCCAGGTGTAATTTCAGGAGGATTGTTTGCATTTGTTACATCATTTGATGAAGTAGTTGTTGTATTATTTTTAGCTGGGCTTGAGAATACTACTATTCCTGTTCAAATGTGGACTGGTTTAAGAGAGCAGCTAAGCCCAACAATTCTTGCAGTTGCAACATGCTTAATTATTTTATCTACTTTAATTTTAGTTACTGCAGAATTACTTAGAAGAAGATCTGAGAGATTAAGAGGAATAAATAGATAAATCTTATACAGCCTCTATTATAGTAGCGATTCCCATCCCCAAACCAATGCACTGAGTGGAAAGTGCAAACCTTTTATTTTCTCTTTTTAATAACTGAGCAGCTTTTCCGGTAATTCTAGCACCAGTAGCTCCCAATGGATGCCCTAGAGCTATAGCACCCCCATCTAAATTGACTTTCTTCTGATCAATATTTAAATCTTTTATACATGCTAGTGATTGAGATGCAAAAGCCTCATTTAATTCGACAATATCAATATCATTAATTGAAAGATTAGCTCTTTTTAGGGCTTTCTTTGTTGCAGATATAGGTCCTAGCCCCATAAAATTTGGGTCACAACCCTCTACGGCAGTAGATTTTACTCTTCCATAAATTTCTAATTTATTTTCTTTAGCAAAATTTTCTTCACAAATTAATGTAACCGCTGCACCATCTGTTAAGGCTGAAGCAGTAGCTGCAGTAACTGTTCCATTTGAGTCAAAAGCAGGCTTTAATTTATTTAACTTATCCATAGTACTATTTGGCCTAATATTTCCATCGACTTCTATATTATTAATACTAACAATTTCGCTTATAAATTTACCTTGGTTCTGTGCATAATGTGCTTTGTCATGACTCTGTAAGGCAAATTCTTGTTGTTCTACTCTTGAAATTTTATATTTTTTTGCAACATTTTCTGCAGTAGTGCCCATTGAGAGATATAAGTGTGGGTTTTGTTCAGCATTTTCGCTAATTGGGTAAGGCACAGGATCAAATCCAGTCCTAACTCTTGTCATACTTTCAACTCCACCACACAAAAACACTTTTCCTGAACCCATTGCAATTTTACCTGCAGCAATATGAATTGCTTCCATAGATGAGCCACACCATCTATCAACAGTCATACCTGGTATTTTAATGTCTAAACTAGATAAAAAGGTAACTAATCTACCAATATTAAAACACTGCTCACCAACTTGAAAGGCACAACCTATAATAACATCTTCAATTTGTTCTGGATTAATTTTTGTTTTAAATATTAAATTTTTAATTACTTCAGCTAGTAGATTAACTGGCTTTATATCAACTAAACCTCCTTTATCTGCCATAGTAAAAGGTGATCTTGAGTATCCAGCAATAACTGTATTGTACATTTTTATCTTTAAATTTTATATTAAATATATACTTTGATTAAATCAATTAAGCAGGAATTTTGTCCTATTTCAAGTTTTTGATTAATTTTATAAATTTTTAAAGTTTTAATGGATATTAAAAAAGTTGTAATTATTGGATCAGGTACAATGGGAAGTGGAATAGCTGCGCACCTATGTAACGCTAATGTTCCTGTAACATTATTGGATTTAACTACTGAAATAAGTACAAATGCACGAGAAAGAATTTTTAAATCAAGACCACCATTATTAATTGATAAATCAAAAATTAATAACATCAAAGTAGGAAATATTTCTGATGATTTTGACATAGTTAGAGAAGCTGATTGGGTGGTTGAAGCAGTTGTTGAAAGAATAGATATTAAGCATCAAATATATGATAAAATATTTAAATTCAGAAAAGATGGAGCTATAGTTTCTTCAAATACATCTTCAATACCAATTAAGGTGTTGTCAGAAAATTTAACTGACGAACAAAAAAAAGACTTTTGTATTACACACTTCTTTAATCCTGTTCGATATATGGGCTTGTTAGAAATTGTTAAAAATGAAAATAATGATTTAAAAAAAATAAATGCACTTCAAAAATTTTGTGAGATTGAGCTTGGTAAAGGGGCTATAGTTTGTAACGATACACCAGGTTTCTTAGGAAACAGAGTGGGTGTATATGCCATGCAGATAGCTATGACTGAGGCTTTCAAAATGAAATTAGCCGTGGAAGAGGCTGACGCTATTTTTGGACGACCAATGGGAATTCCTAAAACAGGAGTATTTGGTTTATATGATTTAATCGGCATTGATTTAATGGCCGATGTGCTGAAAAGTTTTATAAAAGAATTGCCTGAAACTGATAAATTTCATGAGGTTGCACAAGAAATTCCTCTAATTAAAAAATTAATTGAAACCGGTTATACCGGCCGAAAAGGCAAAGGTGGCTTTTATAGAATAAATAAAGAGGGAGGTGCAAAAATTTTACAGGCTCTAAATCTAGAAACAGGAGATTATTCAGCTAGTAAAAAAATTGATGTTAAGTCTGATAAAGTTGATCTTAAAAAATTAATTAATCGAGATGACAAATATGGTGAATATGCCTGGTCAGTTGTTTCAAAAATAATTAAATATTCATCATCATTAGTTCCTGAGATAACAGACGAATTTAACGATATTGACGAAGCAATGCGTCTTGGCTTTAACTGGTCTAAAGGACCTTTTGAGATGCTAGAAGAAATTGGAATAGAAAGCTTTTTTAATAAAATTGATAATTATGAAGGAAATAAATTTTTAGAGGATCTTGCAAAATCAAAAAATGAAAACTTTTATGGAGAAAGACAAAAATATACAAAAATTGAAACTTTAGGAAAAGTTAAGAGAAAAGCTCAAAGCATCGATGGAAATAGCTCTGCCCAAATCTATAAATTTAAAGACTATAATATTGTTGAGTTTACCACAAAAGCAAACGCTCTAGATTATGAATCTATGGATGCTTTAAAAAAAGCAACAGATAAACCTTTAATTATTATTAATGAAAGTATGCAATTCTCTGCAGGAGTAAATCTAAGCTATACGATGGATTTTGCAAATAAAAGAGATTTTAAATCTATTGAAAAATTCATTAAATATTTTCAAGAAACTTGTAAAGAACTTAAGTATTCAAAATATCCTGTAATATCTGCACCTTCTGGTTTAACTTTGGGAGGAGGCTTTGAAGTTCTTGTGCAAAGTAATTTTGTAGCATCGCATACGAATATTGTAATTGGTTTAGTTGAGACAATAGTAGGATTGATACCAGCTGGTGGTGGTTGCAAAGAAATGTTAGCAAGATGGCAGAATACTGAAGAAAGTAAAAAAGATCCTCATTTTGCTCCATTAAAAGTTTTTGACATTATTGGTTATGGTAAGACAGCAACTTCACCGGTGGAGGCAGAACCTTTAAAATACCTTAAGCCAGAAGACAAAAAAATAATGAATAGAAATAGTTTACTCGATGCATCAAAACAAATTTTAGAGGACAACCAAGATTTTAAATCTCCAACCGAACTAGTATTTAATTTACCTGGTGAGAGTGTTAGGGGTGAAATGCACAAAGTTTTAGATAAACTTTACAATGATAAAGTTATACTAGATCACGGCATGGTAGTTGCTAAAGAATTAGCATATGTGCTAAGTGGTGGAGATACATCAATAGACAAACAACTTTCAGAAGACGATATGTTTAAATTAGAGCTAGATGCTTTTATGAAGCTTATTGAAACACCTAAAACTCAGGAAAGAATAAAGCATACTCTTGCAACTGGAAAACCTTTAGTTAATTAGTTTTCTAATAATTGAAATTCTTTAATATAATCAGGGCGCAATACATAATCTGTTTTATCGCCAACTTTGATTTTTTTTAAAGCATCTAAACCAAACACAACTTTTCCAATGGGTGTATATTCCCCCTGGTACAAGGGAATATCTTTTAAGATAATAAAGAATTCGCTATCTTCAGTATCAAATTCTCCTCTAGCCATAGCAACAGTTCCTGCTTTAAATTCATAATCATTATTTAACTCTGATTTTAATTTACCAAGCTTAGATGTACCACTTCCAATTTTAAAATAGTTTATATTATCATGATAACCAAACTCAAGATCACCTGCTTGAACCAAAGTATTTTCTATAACACGATAAAATGCTGAATTATTATACAAACCTGAATTAATAAAATATTTAAATCTTTCCACCGATTTAGGTGAAATTTGAGGATAAAGTTCAATGGCAACTTTTCCACACTCTACATTCATAATCGCAAAATTTTTTGCATCTTTTATTTTAAGCTCATTTAAATTAAGCTGTTGAACAAATAAACATTTGTTTTTAATTATATAAAAAGAGCCAAAAGTAATAACAGTTAATGAAATTAGAAAAATAAATAATATTTTTTCTGATAAAGATGATTTAACTTTTTTAATCATTAAAATGTAAAGTTATTATCTATTAATTTTAAATTTTTCTTTAAATACTCTACTTTATTTTTTAGAATTAAATCATTCTCAATTATATTTTCTACTATTTTTTTTTTGGTCATAAGAAAAGAAAAAATTTCGGCCATGTCCTCCGAAGGAATAGATTTTGAATATTCTGTTAAGAATCCATCTGTATTTTTATAAAGATCAAGATCTATTCGATCTGAACAAGTCGAACATTCCGCATATTTAAAAGTTGCTTTATTAAAATTAGACCATAGAGTTTCATCAAATATCTTATTATGCTTTGCTTGTATCATATGAAAGAATTCATGATGGATCATTCTTTCGAAGTGTTCTAGATTGAAGTTAATATCCAAGATTAATGACCTTTTAAGAATGTTTGGCACTCCTCCTGTATTAATTGATGAAACGCTGAGATTTTCACACAAAATAATGAATTTTAGATTGTTCTTGATTAAAAAATCCGTCTTATATTTATTTAAATTTTTTTCAATAATTGGATATTTTTTATCCAATTTATTCATTTTTGACTTATCGCAAGAAATATTTTTTTTTAATCCTATTTTAAAGTTGTTTTTTGCGTATAAATATTTCAATCCATTTGAACTATTAGTATTATAGATCTCTAGATTAGGGATTTTTAACAGATTAAAAATTTCATTCGCATTTACTACTGAAATATTAAATATTAGTATTATAGAGATTATATATTTCATTAAATTATTATAGACGAATAAAACTAGATGATATTAACTTAGTTTTAAAATAAAATGAAAAAAGAAAAAAATAAAAATCCAATTCAACCAGTAAGTGGCACAAAAGTTCCAAGATATGCAGGCCCATCTACATTTGCTAGATTACCTGAGTTAAGAGATGTTGAAAGCTGTGATGTTGCAATAGTGGGTGTACCTTTTGATGCAGGAACTAGTTATAGACCTGGAGCAAGATTTGGACCACAAAGTATTCGTCAAGCCTCAAGACATTTGAGAACAAATTACCATCCAAGTTATGATGTTGAGCCTTTTAAAATTCAACAGGTGGCTGATGCAGGTGATATAGCATGCAACCCATTTAGTATCGATGAAGCCATTAAGCAAATTGAATTAGGTGCTACAGATTTATTAAAAAAAGTAGGTGGTATAATTAGTCTAGGTGGAGATCATACAATTGCTGTACCTTTATTAAGAGCAATAAATAAAAAAAATAATGGTCCAGTTTCATTAGTGCATTTTGATGCTCATTTGGATACATGGGATACGTATTTTGGTGCACCTTATACACATGGAACTCCATTTAGAAGAGCTAGGGAAGAGGGATTGTTTTTAGATGATGCTTCAATGCATGTTGGTATTCGAGGGCCACTCTATAGCAGAGATGATATAAAAAATGACGAAAGTTTTGGTTTTAAAATAATTCATTGTGATGAATTTCAAACTGAAGGAACAGATAAAATAGCAGAAAGAATTAAAAAAAGAGTTGGAGATAATCCATTATACCTTTCAATTGATATTGATGTGCTAGATCCTGCTTTTGCTCCTGGAACAGGTACGCCTGAAATTGCAGGAATGACAACTAGAGAGATGGTAAATGTTTTAAGAGGGTTATCAGGTTTGAATCTTGTGTCAGCTGATGTAGTTGAAGTTTCTCCAGCTTACGATCATGCAGAAGTTACTTCGCTGGCTGCAGCAACTATAGTGTATGAATTAACTAATTTGTTTGCAAAAACATAAAGAGAGGATAGTTTTCTAGAATGTTGGAAAAAAGAAATTTTTATATAAATGGTTCGTGGGTTGCTCCAAAAAAACCAAACGATATTGAAGTAATCAATCCAGCGACAGAAAAAGCTTGCGCAGTAATTTCACTTGGAAGTAAAGATGACATTAATGATGCAGTGCTCTGTGCTAAAGAAGCGTTCAAAACTTGGGGATATTCAACGAGACAGGACAGAATTGCTCTCTTGGAAACATTTTACACTTTATATAAGAAAAGATGGAACGATATAACCGATGCCATTATTCAAGAAATGGGAGCACCGAAGGATTTTGCATCAAAACTACAAACAGGAACTGGAGCAAGTCATACAAAATCTTTTATAAGATATTTAAAAGAGTTTGAATTTGAAAAACCATTAGGTGATCATGCAAAAAATCAAAGATTAATATATGAGCCAAAAGGTGTTTGTGCGTTAATTACTCCTTGGAACTGGCCAATGAATCAGGTCACTTTAAAAGTAATTCCAGCTTTATCATCTGGCTGTACTATGATTTTAAAACCATCAGAATTAGCTCCACTTTCAGCTATGATACTTGCAGAATTAATTGACGAAGCAAAATTTCCAAAAGGTGTGTTTAATTTGGTAAATGGAGATGGTGCAACAACTGGTGATGCTTTAACTAGTCATCCAGACGTAAATATGATCTCATTTACAGGATCAACCAGAGCAGGTGCATTAATATCTCAAAATGCAGCAAAAGATTTTAAAAGAGTTAGTTTAGAACTTGGTGGCAAGGGAGCAAATATTATCTTTAAAGATGCAGATCCACAGGCCATAGAAAGAGGAGCTTTAAGATGTTTTAGAAACTCAGGTCAATCTTGCAATGCTCCAACAAGAATGTTGGTTGAAAAATCTATTTACAATGAAGCAATAGAAAGACTAAAAAATTACACAAATGAATTTAAAGTGGATGATCCAAAAAAAGAGGGTGAACACATAGGACCTGTAATTTCTGAATTACAATTTAATAAAATTCAAACGTTAATCCAAAAAGGAATAGACGAAGGTGCAAAATTAGTTGCTGGTGGACCAGGAAAACCAGATGGTATGAATGAGGGTTATTACGTTAAACCTACTGTATTTGCAGATGTCAATAATCAAATGGAAATAGCACGAACAGAAATATTTGGGCCAGTTTTGTCAGTAATACCATTTGAAACTGAAGAAGAAGCAATAGAAATTGCTAATGATACTGATTATGGTTTAACAAATTATATTCAAAGTAAAGACTCTGAAAAAATCAGAAGACTTGCCAGAAAATTAAGATCTGGAATGGTTGATGTAAATGGTGCGGGTATCGCAGTAGACGCTCCCTTTGGTGGTTTTAAGCATTCTGGTATTGGAAGAGAAGCTGGTAAAGAGGGTTTGCTAGAGTTTTTAGAGGTAAAATCAGTTGGTGGTTGGAGTTAATTTAAAGAAGATTTTTCTTTAATTCCATCAAGTAATTTCAAACACTTTTTTAATTCGTCCAATATTATAAATTCATCAATTTTGTGTGCTTGTTCAATAGAGCCTGGACCACAAACAACTGTACTAATTCCTATTTCTTGAAACAAACCTGCTTCAGTTCCGAAAGATACAACTTGTCTAGTGTTATCTCCTGTTAAACTTGAAATTAATTCACAAGCATCGGATTTATCCTTACGATCAAATCCAATTATTTCTCCAATAACTTTTTTTTCAATAGAGGAGCTAGAAAAAACTTTTTTCATTTCTGGCAATAAAATTTCATTTGTGTATTTATCTAGTTCTTTATTCAAAAATATTGCATCCTCCTTAACCACTGGTCTTGTTTCCCAATTGACATGGCATTTATCTGCAATCACGTTGTGAGCAATTCCACCAAAAATACCTCCTATAGACAGAGTTGAATGAGGAGGATCAAATATAGAGTCTTTAGGAGCTCTATCTTTAAGGTCATTCCTTAATTCAATCAATTTATTTACATATCTCGAAGCGTATTCAACAGCGTTCACGCCCTTATGTGGTGTTGAACTATGACCTGCCAAACCTTTAAAATAAGTTGTGTATTCGTAGCATCCTTTGTGAGCATCAATAATTTTCATGTTTGTTGGCTCGCCAACAATACAAATTCCGTCTTTAATTTCTCTTTTTTTTAATTCTTTTATGAGAATGGGTGCTCCTTGGCATGCAGTTTCTTCATCAAAAGTGAAAGAAAAATGAATATCTCTATCAAGTTTAGATTTCGAATAAATTGGTGCAAAAGCTAATGTGCATGCAATAAATCCTTTCATATCACATGATCCTCTTCCATAAAGTTTATCGCCTCTAATAGTAGCCTTGAAAGGATCTGTAGACCAACCTTTAGACACAGGCACAACATCTGTGTGTCCTGATAAAATTATAGGTTTTTTGTTACTATTTGTTTTAGATTTAATAGTTGCAAACAAATTGACTCTTTTTTTATGATCATCAAAAGTTCTAAATGATGTAGCTCCAAGTTTTTTTAGTATGTTATCACAATAATCTATAAGTGAATTATTATCTTCTCCTGAAATTGTTTTAAAGGCTATTAAGTCAGATAAAATTTTAACAGAGTTATCAAATAAAACATCTAAATTATTTTCTGTACTCATATTTAAGTTTCATTATATATTAATTATATGAAAGAACAAATAACCTACGATATTTTTGATAAAGTTGATATTCGAGTTGGCACAGTTTTATCTGTAAAAAAAAATGAAAAGGCTAGAAAACCATCACTAGTGATCCAAGTTGATTTTGGGGATGAAATTGGCATAAAACAATCATCTGCTCAAATTACTCATTATTATAATGAAGAAAATTTAAAAGGAAAACAAGTCATAGGAGTTTGTAATTTTGCAGAAAAAAATATTGCAGGAGTGGTATCACAAGTACTTATTCTTGGATCAATTGATAAAGAGGGAAAAGTGATATTAGTGCACCCATCTCAAAAATCTGAGAATGGGCTCCCTATAGCATAAAATATGCATCCTGAAATTTTATCTCTTTCATTATTTATGTTTGTAACTAGTTGTTCACCTGGCCCAAATAATGTTGTCGCATCTCATTCTGGATTTAATCATGGCATAAAAAAATCAATACCTTTGATGCTTGGCGTAATTTTTGGTTTTACTACTATGCTCGCACTAGTCAATTTTGGTTTGATTAATATTTTTAATATTTATCCAATAATTCAAAAAGTTTTAATTGGAACTGGCACAATTTTTCTAATTTATCTAGCATATAAAATTTCATTTTCTAAATTATCAACTGATAATAAAGAATTGAAACCTGTAAATTTTATTGAGACTTTTCTTTTTCAGTTTTTAAATCCCAAGGGTGTAATAGTTGCGGTTATAGCAGTATCAACTTATACAGAATCAGGTAAAAACTTTTTAAATTATTCATTATGGATGCTGAGTGTAGCTTTTATGTTTGCAATAATAAGTATAATTTTCTGGACACTGTTGGGTAGATTTATGAGGAAATTTGCGACAAATGAGAAATTTATTAAATGGTTTAATTATGCTATGTCAACGCTTCTATTATTTTGTATAGCAACATTTTATTATTAAATTATGAAACCAGGAACGAAAAACTCATACAATTCTTTATCTGAAATAAAAATAAATTCAAAAAACTACAGATATTATTCTTTAAGTAAAGCTGAGAGCAATGGATTAAAAGGTATCTCTAAATTACCTAAATCACTAAAGGTTCTTTTAGAAAATTTATTAAGATATGAGGATGATTTATCAGTTACTAAAAAACAAATTGATGCTCTAAGAGATTGGCTAAAAAGTAAAAAATCAACAACTGAAATTGCTTATAGACCTGCAAGAGTATTATTACAGGATTATACTGGTATACCAGCAGTCGCAGATTTAGCAGCCATGAGAGAGGCTGTTAAAGAAAAGAATATTGATCCTAACTCAATAAATCCACTCTCAACAGTTGACTTAGTTATCGATCACTCTGTACAAGTTGATCAATCTTCTAAAGCAGACTCTTTTGAAAATAATGTAAACATTGAATTTAAAAGAAACGCAGAAAGATATTCATTTTTAAAATGGGGACAGGATGCGTTTAATAATTTTAGAATTGTACCTCCAGGAACTGGAATATGTCATCAAGTTAACTTAGAGTATTTATCTAAAGTTGTTTGGTGTGAAAAATTTAAAGATGAGGATTATTTATTTCCTGATACTTTAGTTGGTACAGATAGTCATACAACAATGGTCAACGGACTCTCAGTTTTGGGATGGGGAGTAGGAGGCATTGAAGCCGAAGCTGGCATGCTTGGGCAACCTATATCTATGCTTATTCCTGAGGTTATTGGATTTGAAATAAAAAATAAAATGCCAGAGGGAACAACCGCTACAGATTTAGTTCTTACAATAGTAAAAATGTTGAGAGATAAAGGTGTAGTTGGAAAATTTGTTGAATTTTATGGAGAAGGTCTAAAAAATTTAACTTTAGCAGATAGAGCTACTATTGCAAACATGGCTCCTGAGTATGGAGCAACTTGTGGATTTTTTCCTATTGATAATGAAACACTAAAATATCTTCAATTCTCTGGAAGAGATGAAGAAATAATTTCAATAGTTGAAAAATATGCAAAAGAACAAGGTTTATGGGCAAGCGATGACATTGAATTTACTGATACCATGTGTCTGGATATGTCAACCATAGTGCCAACTATCTCAGGACCAAAAAGACCGCAAGACAAAGTTTTATTAACAGATGCTAAAAATAGTTTTTTTAAAGTTTTTCAAGAAGCAACAAATAAAACTCAATTTGAAACTTCTGATGTAAAAGGTGAAGAATACAAAATTAGAGATGGCTCAGTTTTAATTGCTGCGATAACCTCATGTACAAATACTTCAAATCCTAATGTATTGATAGGAGCTGGTTTATTGGCTAAAAAAGCTGTTGAATTTGGATTAGACGTTAAACCATGGGTCAAGACATCCTTGGCGCCCGGGTCTCAAGTAGTTACAGATTATCTTAAAAAAGCTGGTCTAAATGAATACTTAGATAAACTAGGTTTTAACCTCGTAGGTTACGGCTGTACAACATGCATCGGAAATACAGGGCCATTGCCAGAAAATATAGTCGAAGCAGTTCAAAACAATAAGCTTTATGGAGTATCTGTATTATCTGGAAATCGAAATTTTGAAGGAAGAATCTCGCCTCATGTAAAAGCAAATTATTTAGCCTCTCCTCCATTAGTTGTTGCCTATGCACTAGCAGGTCATATGGAATTTGATTTATACAAAGACTCTTTCGGAAAAGATCAAAATGGAAAAGATATTTATTTAAAAGATATTTGGCCATCAAATCAAGAAATTGAGGATACCTTAAAGCAATCATTAAATGCGGAAATGTTTATTAAAAGATATTCAAATGTAGCTGAAGGCCCAAAGCAATGGCAGGACATAAAAAGTGAAAAGAGCAGTATCTATAACTGGGACTCTGGGTCAACTTACGTAAAAAAACCACCTTTTTTTGATAATTTATCAGATGAGCCTGAGGGGTTTAAACCAATTAATGAGGCAAGACCTTTATTGATACTTGGGGATATGATTACTACTGATCATATTTCACCAGCTGGAAGTATCCAAAAAGATAGTCCTACTGGAGATTATTTTATGGAGCATCAAATTTTACCTCAAGATTATAATTCGTATGGTGCTAGAAGAGGAAATCATGAAGTTATGATGAGAGGTACTTTTGCAAATATAAGAATTAGAAACGAAATGGCACCAGGAACTGAAGGTGGATTTACAAAATTATATCCAGAAAATAAAATAGTACCAGTTTATGATGCAGTAGTTGAATATAAAAGAAGAGGAACAGACCTAGTTGTAATCGGTGGAAAAGAGTATGGCACTGGATCCTCAAGAGATTGGGCTGCAAAAGGAACTAAGTTACTTGGAATTACATTAGTAATTGCGGAAAGTTTTGAAAGAATTCATAGATCTAATTTGATAGGTATGGGAGTATTGCCTCTTCAATTTACAGAAGGAACGAATAGAAAGACCTTAAAATTAGAAGGATCAGAGTTAATAAGTGTTTTAAATCTTGAGGAAGGAATAAATCCTTCTGATCATGTGGAAGTTGAAATTAAATATGCTTCAGGTGAAATTAAAAAAATCAAGGCACTTTGTAGAATAGATACAAAAAATGAATTAGAGTATTATAAAAATGGTGGAATACTCCAGTATGTTTTGCGCAATATGATTTAGATATGGATGAAGAAATATCAATTATAAATTCTAATAATAGAAATGATAAAATTAAGAATTTTATTGTTAATAATAGGAATAAAATAATTTCATCTATAGCATTAATATTAATTATAATTATTAGCTATTATAGTTTTGATAAATACAAAATAAATAAAAAGAAAAAAATTTCGGATGACTTCAATTTAGCAACTATTGAATATTCAGAAAATTCTAAAGATAAAGTTATCAAAAAGTTAATTGAGATTATTAACGAAAAAGATCCAACTTATTCCCCATTGTCACTTTATTTCATCATTGATAATAAACTTATTTCAGATCAGAGTCAGATAAATAGTTTCTTTGATATTTTGATAAATCAAACATCTTTAGAGAAGGAGATAAAAAATTTAATAATATACAAAAAAGCCCTATATAATGCGGAGCAATATGCAGAGGGGGATCTATTAAGCACTTTAAATCCATTAATAAACTCCCAAAGTGTCTGGAAATCTCATGCTTTATATTTATTGGCAGAGTATTTTTATGCGAAAGAGCAAAATCAGAAGGCTAAAGAGTTTTTCAATCAAATAATTAGTATAGAAAACCCCAATCCAGATATAAGGTTAGAAGCAGAGAAAAGATTGAAAAGAGATTTGAGTGAATAGATTAATTATTTTATTAATTGCTTTTTTTTTCTTTAATAATTGTTCATTTAACGAAAACTCAAGAATATGGAAAGATAAAGATAAAGAACTTTTGGCTGAACCAAATATTAAAAAAGTTTTTGAGGAAAAAAAGTCTGTTGTTGTAGAATTTAATCAAAATTTAAACTTAGATCTTTCAGGGATTAAAAAAAATTTCCAATATATCAACAATCGAAATGATTTTGGTTCACAGAGTTATAAAGGTGAGTTAAAAAAAATAGGAAGTTACAAATTTTCAAGATTAGAGGACTTAAATCAAATTAATTTTAAGCCTCTTTTTATAGAGAATGATATCGTATTTTTTGATAAAAAAGGTTCAATTATAAGATACGATGAAAATCAAAAAATTTTATGGAAAAAAAACCATTATTCGAAAGCTGAAAAAAAATTACATCCTAAATTAGATTTTATTTTTAATGAAGACAGTATTTTAGTAAGTGACAGCATAGCAAAATACTACTCAATAAATGCTAATAACGGTGATCTCAACTGGTCTAAAAATAATACTTATCCTTTTAATTCAGAAATAAAAAAATATAAAAATAAATTTTTTGTTATCGATTATAAAAATACCCTTAGGTGTTATAAAATAAAGGACGGATCAGAATGTTGGAACTTACCAACAGAGGACTCTTTTACAATTTCCAATTCAAAATATTCATTAGTTATATTAGATGATATGGTGGTGTTTAATAATTCAATTGGTGATATCACTGCTGTTGATATTGAAAGCGGTTCGATTGTTTGGCAATTACCTACACAAAGCACTAGTATTTTAAATGAAACCTATGATTTTAAAACATCGAAACTTGTTTCGGACGGAAGTTCTATTTTTTTTTCAAATAATAAAAATGAATTTTATTCAATTGATATTAAAACTGGTACCACCAATTGGATAAGTGATATAAACTCCAATATTACGCCTGTGATAACTGGAAATTTAATATTTACTGTATCCAATGAAGGTTACTTGTATGTAATAGAAAAGAATAAGGGAAACATAATTAGAGTAACAGATTTTTTTAAAAATTATAAACTAAAAAAACGAAAAAATATTTATCCAATAGGATTTGCTATAGGAAATAAGAATTTGTATTTAACGAATTCAGATGGTAAATTAATTGTGAAAGATTTACAAAACGGCAGCATTCTCAGAATAGAAAAGGTTTCTCCGAATCTTGTGTCGAAGCCATTAATATTTAATAATAATCTATATTTAGTCAGACGTGGATCTATCATTCAATATAATTAAATATGATCTTAAAATTGTTAGATAAGATCGGAAGAAAAAAAGTTGTATTAGATAGAGGGCCCTCGCATCCTAAATTCCATGAGGCAAAGCCATGGATGAATCGTTATTATGTTCTGATGAGACATCGACCAAAGTGGTTTCCATTCAATATCTTAATCCATGAGATGCTAGCCGATGATCATGGTGATGGTGTGCATAATCATACTTTTCCCTATATAACAATAGTTTTAAGAGGTGGTTATTGGGAAACATTGAGAACAGGAAAATTCTGGAGACCGCCTGGTTATATTGGTTTTAGATCAGCAAATAATTTGCATAGAGTGGATCTTAAGCCAGGAACAAGACCGTTAACTATATTTATTTCAGGTCCATTTGGATTACGAAAAGGACCAAGATCAGAATATGGTATTGATTTTAAAACAAAAAAATGAATTTAGAAAATCTTTTCAAAAATTTTTGTAAAAAAAATAATTTAGAAATTAATTCTTATCAATTAAGTGTTATTGAAGAATTAAAAAGTTATTATAAATTAAATTTTAATAAATCAATTTTAAATAAATTTTTTTTAAAAAATAATTCAAGACTAGCTTTTTATTTACATGGAGGTGTTGGTGTTGGAAAAACAATGATCTTAAATTTTTTTTTTGATTTAGTAGAAGAAAAAAAATTAAGACAGCACTTTAATGAGTTTATGCTGAGCTTTCATGATTTTGCACATGAAAGAAAGGAAAAGAACGAGGAAAATGTAATCTATCAATTTGTAAAAGATTTAAAATCTAAAACTAAATTAATTTATTTTGACGAGTTTCAAGTAACTAACATTGTTGATGCGATGATTTTAGGAAAATTATTCGAGCAAATATTTAAAGAAAATATTAAAATTATTTTAACCTCTAATACAAAAATTTCTGAACTTTATAAAGACGGACTTCAAAGAGATCAGTTTAAACCTTTTATAAAAATTATGGAGAAACATTCTGCTGAACTTGAGCTCAAAATTGAAGACGATTATAGAAAATCAAATGAAAATCAGAAACAAAGATATTTTTACCCTCTCAATCAAGAGACTAATTTTAAAATAAATAAATTTTTTAGAACTATCACAAAAGATAAAAACCATTTATCAAAAATAATTAATGTAAAGGGAAGAGATTTTAAAATAGAACATTTTTATGAAGGAGTAGCTAGATTTAATTTTGATGATCTATGTAATAGAAACCTTGGTGCTGAAGATTATTTAGAGATAATTAAAAATTGCAAATTTGTTACTCTTGATAATATTCCACAATTTAATGATATTAATTCCAATCAACAACAACGATTTATAACTCTAATAGATGTCATATATGACAAAAATATCCCTTTAGCGGTTACTGCTGAGCAAAATATAGATCAATTTACTTCATCAAGATTATTAGAAAATCCATTTAAACGAACTATCAGTCGATTATATGAATTAACATCTGTGGAAAAGAATTAATGAAGCAAGAGTTCTTTAATCTTAAAATAAGTGCTGCTGGTCAAAGGTTGTATGAATTCACAGACCAGACGATTCATTGGATTAAAAAAAATAAGTTTAAAAATGGGATGCTTAATTTAAGTATTCAACATACTAGTGCATCCTTAATTGTTCAAGAAAATGCTGATCCAGATGTTCAGACAGATTTAATAAATTATTTTGATAAACTGGTGCCTATGGACAAAAAATTATACGTTCACACCACTGAGGGTAAAGACGATATGCCCGCACATATAAAATCTGCCTTAACCAACAATCAAATTTCACTTAGTATTAAAAATAATGAATTACTACTTGGAACTTGGCAAGGTTTATATTTATTTGAACATCGTTTAGAGAAGCAAAATAGAACAATTATTCACCATTTTATTGGTGAATAGAGCATTCATTTCTTAAGTGATTGAAAAGCCTCTAGAGCAGCAGCTCTTGCTTTTTCGTGAATCACAATAGGTTTAGGATAATCTTTCCCTATTATAGTCTTTATAGCTTCTTGATATTTATTTTCCATTTCCCAGGGTTTATGGATGAATTTAGTAGGCACTTTATTTAATTCTGGAACCCATTTCTTCACATACAAACCTTCTTTATCAAATTTTTCACCCTGCAAAATTGGATTAAATATTCTGAAGTAAGGTGCAGCATCAGCTCCACAGCCAGCAACCCATTGCCATTGAGCTACGTTATTTGCTTTATTAAAATCTAATAAACAATTTCTGAAATGTTTTTCACCTTCAGTCCAATTAATTCTCAAATGCTTAACCAAAAAAGAACCAACTACCATTCTAATTCTGTTATGCATCCATCCAGTTTCGTATAACTCTCTCATTCCAGCATCTACAATAGGATAGCCTGTCATTCCTAATTTCCATGCTTTTAGAAACTTTTCATTTTTTACCCAAGGAAATTGATCAAATTCTTTTCTATAATTACCTTTTAAAAATTCTGGAAAATAATTAATTAAACTATGTGAAAACTCACGCCAACCTAATTCATTGATATATTTTCTGTAGCCAATTCCTTTAGATCTAATTTCATTACACTTTTGCCAAATAGTGCTTACATGAATTTGACCATGTTTAATATAAGGAGACAATTTTGATGTACCTTCAACCGACGGATAATCTCTAGCTGTTCCATAATCTTTAATCTTTTTTTCAATTAAAGTGTTAAGAACTTTTTTTGAGTCACTTTCTGAAACTTTCCAATATTCTTCAAATTTTTTATACCAATTCTTTTTAGGCAAAATATCTTTAGGCTCAATACAATTCTTGAAAAATGTGATCGACTTTGTCTTTTTTTTTACAATATAATTTTTATTTGGAGGTAGGCTCAAATATTTTTGTTCTGCATTTCTCCAAAATGGACTAAATACTTTAAAGGGTGTCCCATCGTTTTTAGTTACTTCTTGAAATTCGTTTAAAATATTTCCTTTAAAATATTTAAACTTAACTTCATTTTTTAAAAAAGCATCTCTTATTTTTTTACCTTTAGCAATTACATCTGGCTCATATATTTTATTCCAATAAACTGAAATGTTGTCTTTTTTTTTTATCTTTGATAACACATTTAGCTCATCTCCCTCTAATATTTGAAGGTTTATTTTATATTTAGATAATTCTGATTTAAATTGTTCTAAAGATTTATAAAGCCACCATTTTTGTGCTTCCCGTTTTTTATCAAAATCAGCTTTGTTATAAATAAATAATCCAATAACATTATCATGATTTTGACTAGCAAAAGAAAGTGCTGGATTATGTTCAATTCTAAAATCTTCCCTGATCCAAAATATTGCATTTTTTGTCATGTAAATTTTTGTTTTCTTCCTTTAGATAGCAGTTGTTTGTAAAGTTTAACATCTGCATTACCTTCGCATCCTATTACTAAAACATTAGATTTTTCGTTGAGTTCAATGAGTCTTTTAGTCTTATAATTATTACAAACACTAATTAGGCTTATAATTCCAGGTGTTGAGCATTCTCCACCAATTATTGAATTTTTGCTGAGCTTTTTGTCTTTAAGCATAGCTATAGTTTTGGCAACATTCCGATCACTTACTGATACACAACAATTGCTTGCTTTTTTTAATATTTGCCATGGAATATATGACATTTCATTACACGACATGCCACCCATGATACTTTCTTTTTTAATCTTAATTTTTTTAAGTCTATTAATTTTAATGCTCTGAAGTACACAATCAGCTCTATCAGACTCAACAATTATAATTTTTGGAATTCTTTTAAAATATTTTGCAACACCAGCTACAACACCTGCAGCCATACCCCCAACACCGGCTTGTAAAAAAATATGGGTGATATATTGATTAGTTTGTTTAGATATTTCTCTTATCATTATGGAATATCCTGCCATCGTAAGTTGAGGGACTAATTTGTAATCTCTTGTCGCTACATCTTGTACAATTTTCCAATTATTTCTTTTCGACAATTTTTTACATTCATTAAGTGAGTTTTCGTAATCACCTTTAACTCTTATAACTTCAGCTCCAAATTTTTTAATTTCTTTAACTCTTGAGTCACTCACGTATTGACTAACAAAGATTTTACATTTTAAACCTAATCTTTTTGCACCCCATGCAACAGATCTTCCATGGTTTCCAGCAGTTGCAGAGGAAATAATTATATTTTTTTTTCTTTTAGATATTCTTTCAACAGCATATGCTCCACCTAATGCCTTAAAGGATTTTAAATGAAATCTTTTAGACTCATCTTTATAAAAAATATTATTTAT
>CACKYN010000009.1 GCA_902604355.1 uncultured Pelagibacteraceae bacterium | reverse complement strand
AACTCTATGATATTAAAGTGGGATGTCATCAAACAAGAATTTCAAAACTTAATTCAGTTTTAAATATTTTTTCTGTTGTCAACTAAACTATCAACAACGCTTGGATCAGCCAAAGTAGTGGTATCACCTAGTTGTCCATGTTCGTTTGCAGCGATTTTTCTTAAAATTCTTCTCATTATTTTACCTGATCTAGTTTTTGGAAGACCTGGTGTAAAATGTATCAAGTCAGGAGTTGCAAGTGGTCCGATCTGTTTTCTGACCCAAAGTTTTAAATCTCTCTCAAGATCTCCAGTTTCAGTTTCACCTGCATTTAAAGTGACATAACAATATAAACCGTTTCCTTTAATATCATGTGGGTAACCAACTACTGCAGCTTCAGCAACTTTAGGATGAGCAACAAACGCACTTTCAATTTCAGCTGTACCCAAATTATGTCCTGACACAATTATTACATCATCAACTCGTCCAGTTATCCAGTAATATCCATCTTTATCTCTTCTACATCCATCACCAGTAAAATATTTTCCATTAAACTGAGAAAAATATGTGTCGATAAATCTTTGGTGGTCTCCATAAACAGTTCTCATTTGGCCTGGCCATGATTGAGCAATGCAAAGTCTTCCTTCTCCAGCGCCTTTTATCTCTTTTCCGTTTTTATCAACAATGACAGGCTTTATTCCATAGAAAGGTTTTGTTGCTGAACCAGGTTTTAAAGGAATGGCTCCTGTTTGAGGAGCTATCAGTATTCCTCCCGTCTCAGTCTGCCACCAAGTATCTACAATTGGGCTCTTAGAGTTACCAACAGTTTTGTAATACCACATCCAAGCCTCAGGATTAATTGGTTCACCAACAGTTCCAAGTAATTTTAAAGATTTTCTAGATGTTTTTTTAACTGGTTTGTCACCCTCACGCATTAATGCTCTAATAGCTGTGGGAGCGGTGTAGAAAATATTAACTTTATATTTATCAACAATTTGCCACCATCTTGAAGTGTCAGGATAGTTAGGAATTCCTTCAAACATTATTGTGGTTGCACCATTAGCAAGAGGTCCATAAATGATATAACTATGTCCAGTTACCCATCCAATATCAGCAGTACACCAATAAATATCTTTTGGTTTATAGTTAAAAATATATTGATGAGTCATTGATGCATAAACCATATAACCACCGGTAGTATGAAGAACTCCTTTTGGTTTACCAGTTGAACCTGAAGTATATAAAATAAATAAAGGATCCTCTGCATTCATTTCCTCTGGCTCACAATGACTAGGAACATCTTTTATTAGATCATGATACCAGACATCTCTTTCTTCGTTCCAATTGATGTAATTTCCAGTTCGTTTAACAACAATGCATTTTTTTACATTTGGACAACTTGTTAGAGCTTCATCAGTTGTATATTTTAATGGAATATTTTTTCCACCTCTAACACCTTCATCAGCGGTGATTATATATTCAGACTCACAATCATTTACTCTACCTGAAATAGATTCTGCAGAAAAACCACCAAATATTATTGAGTGAACTGCACCAATTCTTACACATGCTAGCATTAAAATTGCAAGTTCAGGGATCATAGTTAAGTAAATTGTAACTCGATCACCTTTTTTAATTCCAAGTTTTTTCAAACCATTTGCTGCTTTGGAAACTTTTTGGTGTAATTGTTTGTAAGTTATTTTTTGACTATCTTTTGGATCATCGCCAACCCAAATAATTGCAGTTTTATCTTTTTTGTCTTTTAGATGCCTATCGATACAGTTTGCAGAAGCATTTAAAGTTCCATCTTGATACCATTTAATTTTTACTTCTTTAGTGCTGTATTTAATATCTTTGATTTTTTTATAAGGTTTTATCCAAGTAATTCTTTTTCCCTCTTTCCTCCAAAAATCATCATTACTTTTTATAGATTGAGAGTATTTTTGTTGATACTTGCTTTTATTTGCCAAACTTGCTTTTACCCACTCTGGTTTAGTTTTAATGACTATTTCAGGGGGAGAAGAACCATTCTCTTTTTTAGTCTTCTTTTTACTTTTCTTTTTCTTTTTAATTTTTTTCGAAACCTTTTTTATTTTGTTTTTTTTCTTAACTTTTTTAGAAGATTTTTTTTTTACTCTAGATTTTTTTTTCTTTTTTTTTGGCATGTAAAGTTTTTTATATTAAATTTTACTCATGTTATTTATAATTTTCCAGCTTTTATAATCGATTGGCATGACAGATAATCTGCTCTGCTTAATCAACGCTAAATCGCCCAATTCCTTATGTTTTTTTATATTTTCTAAAGTAACTGGTCTATCTAATTTTTTCTTAAACTTTACGGTGACAGCTACAAAGCGACCACTTTTATCAGTTTTGTCTGTGTAATGCTCTTTAATGACCTCAACAATACCTACAATTTCTTTACCGATATTTGAGTGATAAAAAAAACAAAGATCACCCTTTTTCATAGTTTTTAAATTTCTTGCAGCCTGGTAATTTCTTACACCATCCCAAGGAGCACCTTTAGTACCTGACTTTATTTGTTGATCAATAGACCATACATCTGGCTCAGATTTCATTAACCAATACTGCATTATAATTGGACTCCAGCTCCTTTTAAAAAAGCAGCATCTTCATCCAACGGCCATCTAGGTTTTGCAGGGTGATCTAATTCACTAAATTGTTTTAATTTAAATTTTTCTAAACCAACCATAGCTATCATTGCAGCATTATCTCCACAAAGTTCTATTGGTGGAAAGATGCTTTGGTAGTTTTGTTCTTCACATAAACTTATTAGCATATTTCTAATATTTTTATTAGCTGCCACTCCTCCAGCAACAACAAAATTTTTTTCGGTTATATTATTTTGTTTTTCGAATTCTTTAAAAGCAACTTTAGTTTTCTTATATAAAATTTCCTCTATGGTTCTTTGAAAAGATGCAGCTAGATCAAATTTTTCCTGATCTGTTTTAATATTTTTTGTTACTCTTAACACTGCTGTTTTAAGACCCGCAAAAGACAAGTTACAACCGCCTTTATTAAAAATGGGTTTTGGTAAATCATATTTACTAGGATCACCATTTTTTGCCAAAATTTCAATTTGAGGACCACCTGGAAATTCAATTCCTAAAAGTTTTGCAGTTTTATCAAATGCTTCTCCTAAAGCATCATCAATTGTTGTTCCTAATCTTTTATATTTACCTAAACCTTGAACATTTAAAAACTGTGAATGTCCGCCTGATATTAACAAAAGCAGGTATGGATAATTTAAATTTGAATTTAATTTAGGACTTAATGCGTGACCTTCCAGATGATTAACCGCTATAAAAGGTTTATCTAAAGAAATAGCAAAAGCTTTTCCAAAACTTAAACCAACTGATAGACAAACAATTAAGCCAGGTCCTGCAGTGGAAGCTACAGCGTCAATTTCATCAATTTTTTTTCCACTTTCATCAATAGCTTTTTCAACAATCCAATCAATTTTCTCAATATGAGATCGTGCTGCTAATTCTGGAACCACTCCTCCAAATTCTTTATGAACTTCAACTTGGCTTGAAACAATATTGGATAGAACTAAAGGGTTTCCCAGTTCATTTTCAGTTATTATTGATGCAGCTGTCTCATCACAGCTCGTTTCTATTCCGAGAATTAAGGGTTTTTTGCTCATTCAAATAGTTTTTAATAATTGTACAATCTCAATACAAGTAAGAAATAAATATATTTATGAGTAGAAAAATTATTATTGGATCTAGAGGAAGCAAGTTGGCGATACTTTATGCCGAAAAAGCTAAGGATAAAATTATCAAAACTACAGATTTTGGTGAAGAAGATGTAGTTATAAAAAAAATTACGACTAAAGGGGATGAGTTTCAGGATGTAAGATTGTCAGAAGTTGGAGGCAAAGGATTATTTTCAAGTAACATTGAAAAAGAGCTTCAAGATAAAAATATTGATGTTGCAGTTCACGCTCTCAAAGATATGCCAGCTCTTGAAACAAAAGGTCTCAAAACAGACTCATTTTTAGAAAGAAATGATCCGAGGGAAATTCTTATTACAATGAATAAAAAAAAATTAAGTGAATTAAAAAAAAATTCTATAATTGGAACTTCATCTTTCAGAAGAGAATATCAAATTAAAAAAATTAGATCAGATCTTGAATGTAAACTTATTAGGGGAAATGTTGATACACGAATTAAAAAATTGAAAGATGGAATATATGATGCAATAATTTTGTCTTATGCAGGAATTAAATTTTTAAATTTTGGTGGTGAGATCTCAGAAATTTTTTCTCCGGAAAAAGTGATCCCAAGTGCTGGACAAGGTATAATCGCTCTTCAATGTAGAGAAGATGATGAGGAAATAATCTCAGTTTTAAAAAAAATAAATCACAATGAAACATTTATGAGAGCACATGTTGAGAGAAATATTTTAAAAGTTTTAGAGGGAGACTGCGAAACTGCAGTTGCAGCCCACTCCATAATAAAAGAGGATAAAATTATTGTTGAAGCAGAACTATTCTCTTTAGATGGCACTAAAAGGTTTTATGAAAAAAAAACTGGCAAAGCAGAAGATTTCAGTCAAATTGGAACAGAAGTTGGTCAAATTTTAAAAACAAAATCTAACAATTCTTATAAAAGATAATATGCATATTTTATTAACAAGACCATTAGAAGATTGTTCTGAAATGATTGTTAAATTTAAATCATTAGGTCATCAAGTTTCTCATCTTCCTTTATTAAGTGTTGAGGAGGTAATTCATGATAAAATTAATTTTGAGAATTTTAATGGAATTATTTTCACTAGTGCTAATGCTGTGAAATTTCTAAACCATGATAAAATTAATAAGACAATCAAATGCTTTTGTGTTGGAGAGACAACTGAAAAAAAAGCAAGAAGTTTTGGTTTCCAAAATACAATTGCAGCAGAAGGAAATGTTTCAAACTTAAAAGAATTAATTTTGCAAAACTATGATGCATCGAGTGGTCAGTTAGTTTATGTAAGTGGAGAAACTATTTCAGTAGATCTTGACCAACAGTTAATAAATGAAGGCTATAGTATTAAGAGGATTGTGAATTACAGAGTTGATCACAATATGAATTATAATGAGGACTTTGTTAAAAAATTAAAACAAAATATGCCTGATATGGTTTATGTTTACTCCCAAAATAGTGGATCAAGCTTTTTAAACTTTATCAAAATTCATCAATTAGAAAGTCTATGGATGGATACGAATTTAATGTGTATAGGTGAAAAAACCTCATCAATACTGAACGAAATTAAATGGAAAAAGATATTTCTTTTTAATCCTGGAGAAGAGGAGTTTTTGTTATATAAAATTTAGCCATGGATATAATAAATAATTTTTCTGAAATATTTTTATCCGTTTGGAATAAGGGGATTCTGGGAGTTGATATTTTCCAAATTTTAATTGGTATTGCTATATTTCTAGTTTTTCTAGTTTTTAGAGGCTTGATCAGTAAATTAGTTATTAAAAAATTAGAAATTATATCAAAGCGAACTACAAATAAGTTAGACGATACTTTCGTTCGATCTTTAGAAGGCCCTGCAAGATTTTTGCCAATTGTTTTAGGCTTCTTTATTGCAAGTTATTACATGACTTTTTCTGCCGAAGGTAGGGATGTTGTAGATACTATTAACAGAACCTTAATAACAATTTTAATATTTTGGGTCATACATCAAATAATAGAACCAGTATCTTATATATTAAGTGGACTAGATAAACTTCTAACAAGAGAACTTATTGGATGGATAATAAAGTCATTAAAAGTTTTAATTTTTATACTTGGATTAGCCGCTGTTCTTGAATTATGGGGAATTAAAATTGGTCCAATTATTGCAGGACTTGGTTTGTTTGGTGTTGCGGTAGCTTTAGGTGCACAAGACTTATTTAAAAATCTAATTTCAGGAATTTTAGTCTTGGTTGAAAAAAGATTTAAAATTGGAGATTGGATCGCAGTTGAAGGAATTATAGAGGGGATAGTTGAAAAAATTGGTTTTAGATCCACAACAATTAGAAAGTTTGATAAGTCTCTAGCAATCATTCCAAATTTTCAGTTTGCTGAAAATGCAGTGGTAAATGTTAGTGAAACTTCAAATTGGAGAGTGAGGTGGATTATAACACTCCAGTATGACTCTACGATTGATCAATTAAAAAAAGTAAGAGAAGAAATTGAGGAATATATTAATAAAAGTGAAGACTTTAACCAAGCAACAGGAGTTGCTGTAAGAATAGAAAAATTTTCAGACAGCTCAATTGATTTATTGGTGAGGTGTTTTACAAATTCTAATAGTTGGAGTAATTCTTTAGAAGTGAAAGAGAGATTAGCAATTGAAATTAAACAGATAGTTGAGAAAAATGGTGCTTCTTTTGCTTTCCCAAGTCAGTCGATTTATGTTGAAAAAAAATGATAGCAATTTTTTATTTAGTTTTACAAATTTTAAAACTTTACTCGTATGTTGTAATTGCTAATGTAATTGTTAGTTGGTTAATTGCCTTTAATGTTTTAAATACTCAAAACAGATTTGTTTATTCTCTGTTAGAATTAACTTATAGGCTTACAGATCCAATTTTAAATAAAATTAGACGTTTTATACCCAATTTAGGATCTTTAGATATATCCCCAGTAATTCTTCTACTATTGATTTGGTTTATTGAAATGTGTATGAAGCTCTACATTGCGCCAATGATTTTTTAGAAAGATGAAATGATTTTAATAGATGGAAAGAAAGCTGCTGCAGAGTTAAGAGATGAGCTTAAGGACGAAGTCACAGGATTAAAAGCTAAATATAATAAAGTACCTGGCTTAACAGTTATTCTTATAGGAGATTTAACACCAAGCCAAATTTATGTACGTAATAAAGAAAAATCAGCAAATGAGGTTGGTTTAAAGTCTGAAGTTATTAAATATCCAGATTCAGTAGAGGAAAAAACAGTATTAGAAAAAATTGAAGAATTAAATAAAGATGAAACAGTCTCAGGAATTTTAGTTCAGTTACCACTCCCAAAACATATTGATAAACAAAAAGTTATTGAAACTATTTTACCGTCAAAAGATGTTGATGGTTTTCATCCAATGAATGTAGGAAACCTTTCTTCTGGATATGAAAGTTCTGTGCCATGTACTCCTCTAGGTTGCTATTTATTAATCAAAAAAGTTGAGCCTAACTTAAATGGAAAAAAAGCTGTGATAGTTGGAAGATCAAATCTAAATGGAAAGCCAATGACACAACTTCTTTTAAAAGAAAATTGCACGGTGACAATAACTCATTCAAAAACTAAAGACCTGAAAGCAGAATGCTTAGAGGCAGATATTATAGTTGCTGCAGTTGGAATCCCAGAACTTGTTAAAGGTGACTGGGTTAAAAAAGATACGATTGTTATCGATGTTGGTATAAATAAAACTGATAAAGGTATTGTTGGTGATGTGGATTTTGATGAAGTTTCTAAAAATGCAAAAGCTTTAACACCCGTTCCGGGTGGTGTAGGACCCATGACAATCGCTTGTTTATTGAAAAATACTATAGAGTGTTTCAAAAGATCGCAAATTTAGCAATTATATCTCACAATTTATTCTGTTAGTCTATGATATGAAAAAACCAAAGTATCCTTACAGGATTGCCATAATTTTTCTTCTACTAACTTTTCCAACAATTGGAGCCACTCAACTTGGTTGGTACCTTCACGATCAACAAACAGGTTTTGATTATGGAATGATAGTAGGTACTGTTTCAGTAATCTATGCAGCGTACCTATTGTATGAAAAAAAATGGAGAGAGGAAGATGAGGATTAGTATATGGAAAAAATAATTTTTTTTGGATTAGTAATACCTATCATGGCTTATGTTCTATATTTAGGTGGCATGGCAATTATGAATGGATTTAATGCTAAAGAAGCTAACAGAGCTGAAAAAGATGAAGTAGAAGAGGAAAGTAAAACAACTATATCAAATGATAATACTTCACTAAGTGATGAATTAGCAAAATTAAATACTTTGCGAGAAAGTGGAGTGCTTACTCAAGAGGAGTTTGAGAAAGCAAAAAATAAATTATTAAATACCTAAGATGTTAAGAATTATTCCCAATAAAAATAATATTGGGGCTGAGATTGAAACCGATCTTCAAAAACTTTCAAAAGAAAATTTCAAAATCATTATGAACGCTCTAAATAAATATGGGATGATCTTTTTTAGAAGACAAAACCTTTCTTCTAAACATTATGTTGAGTTTGCTAAAAATTTTGGAAAACTCGCAGACTATCCAAGATTAAAAGGATTAAACAAAAAATATCCTCAGATAACGGTTGTTCAAAGAAAAGAAAGTGATAAAGGGCCAAGTTTTGGGGAGCAGTTTCACACAGATTCTATTTATACAAAAAAACCACCAAGATTTACAATGTTGTTATCAAAAATAGTTCCAAGAAAAGGAAAAGCAAATACCGAATTTTCTTCGCAGTACTATGCTTTTAAAGATTTAACAAAATCTATGAAACGAAAGTTATCAAGCTTAAAGGGTGTCTATTCCTCGGAAGGACCAATTTCAATTACCACAAAAGAGAGAGTTAAGGAGAAGGGTAAGAAAATAAAAGAATTAAAATCTACCCATAAAATTATAAGAAAAATTAGTTTAAATTATACAATTTACTCTAGCCCAGGTCATCTAGTTGGATTTCAGCCAAAAATAAAAAATTCTATTGATTTAAAAAAAAAATTATTCAAACACCAAATTAAAAAAAAATTTCAACACTCATTGGAATGGGAAAAAAATCAATTAGCGATTTGGGATAACAGATCCATGTTACATCAAGCAACACCTTTTACAGGTAATAGAATTATGCACAGAATAACAATTCTTTAATTTTTCTCCATTAACCATAAGTTATCACCTGCTAAAAAATAAATTTTACCATTTTTAGGATGTACTTGAATGTCTCTTAGTCTTCCAATCTTATCTTTAAAGACTACATTCTCTCTAACATTAGATAGATCAGAAAAATCAATTGCTCTTAATGATTTATCTTTTAAAGAAGTTACTAAAGCGAGACCATTCCATTCTTTAAATTCTAAACCTTTGTAAATTGTGATGGCGCTGGTTGCAATTGAAGGAACCCAATATTTAATAGCTTTTGTGAAGCCAGGCTTCCATTTTGGTCCAATTTTGCTTCCAGAATAATTTGTCCCACCCCAGCCTAAAATTTTCCATCCATAGTTTTCACCTTTTTTTGCCTGACCAAACCAGTCGCCTCCTTTAGCACCGTGATTACTCATATAAATTTTTCCATCATAAGGTGACAATGTTAACCCTTGAGGGTTTCTGATGCCTATTTGATATATTTCTGGCAGCCAATTTGATTTTCCCTCAAATTTCGGATTATCTTTAGGTATACTTCCATCTAAGTGTATTCTTATAATACTACCTGGATGTTGAGTTGGATCTTGTGCAATCATACCTTGTCCTCTTTCACCAGCAGATGCAAATAAATAATTATCTTTAATAGCAAGTCTTGATCCAAAATGATAACCTGAGTCTATTGGTGGATTAGCTTGAAAGATATTTTTAAAATCTAATTCTTGTTTATTTAATTTCGCTTTTGCAATTGAAGTGCTAGTTTTCCAATTAACTCTATTTTCAGTATAAGAAATCCAAACTGTATTGTTTTGATAAATAATATCTAGCAATCCTCCTTGACCATACTCTAAAAAATTTAAATTATGTTTTACTTTTAATATTTCTTTTGTAGCAATATTTATAATTTTTATTTTTCCACTTTTTTCAGTAACTATAATTTCATCTTCACTGATAAAAGATGAGCCCCATGGATCTTTAAGATTAGCAATTTTTTCAAAGTTTAAATTTGCAGAAAAACTATTTGACCATAGAAAAGTAAAAAAAAATATAGATAAGAAAAATCTAATCACTTTATGAAAGTTTAGATCTACCGCCATCAACAGCAATTATCTGACCTGTAACCCAAGAACTATCTTCGGTTATTAAAAATTTAGCTAATGAAGCTGAGTCTTTACCTTCTCCCAACCTTTTTAAAGGATGAGCCTTTGCGATACCTTCTGCTATTGCTGTATTTTTTAACATTGGTTCTGCAATTTTGGATTTTGTTAGACTTGGGGCAACACAGTTTACTCTAATGTGAGGAGCAAATTCTGCAGCAAGAGAAACCGTTAAACCTTCAACGGCTGCTTTTGTAGATGCGATGATAGCATGGTTAGTAAAACCTCTTTGTGCAGCAACAGTTGAAAATAAAACAATTGAACCTTTATTTTTTTTTAGGCTTTCTTGATATCCTTTAATCACTTCTACTGCTGAATATAAATTTAACTTCATGCATTTAGTGAAATCTTCTTCCTTTACCATTCGTAGAGGTTTTAAATCAATTGAACCAACACAGTAAGCAATTCCTTTTATTTCTGGAACATCAGCTTTGACTTTTTCTATAAAGCCTTCTTCTAAAACATCAGCAACAGTAAATGAGCATCCCAACTTACCTGCAATAGCGCTTACTTCAATTTCGTTCCTCGCGACTAAATGAATGTCATTACCAGAATTTTTTAATTGTTCTGAGAGGTTAGAACCAATAGATCCTGTCGCACCTAAAATGAGATATTTTTCTGACATAAAAATTTTTATTAGTTATATTTAATCATGAAGTTATTTTTTATACTTGGTAATCACTTATTTCCAACAAAATACATCGACCGCTACAAAAAAGACCATACTTTCTTTATGGCAGAAGACAAAGGTTTATGCACATATGAAAAACATCATAAACAAAAAATTCTATTGTTTTTATCCTCTATGCGGTCCTACGCAGATAGTCTTAAGAAAAATAAATTTAAATTAGAATATTCAAAAATTGAAGATAAAGAATTTAGTGAAGATTATTTAAAAAAATTAAAAAAAATTATTACCCAAAAAAAAATCAAAGAAGTTTCTAGCTTTGAGATAGAAGACAAACCCTTTGAACAAAAGATTTCCATGTTTTTTAAAAAGGAAAAGATTGAATGGAACATCCTCCAAACACCAATGTTTTTAAATTCTCGTGAAGAATTTAAAAAATATCTAGGAAACTCGAAAAAACCATTTATGGCAACCTTCTACAAAGAGGTAAGAAAAAAATCTGGAATATTGATGGGTTCTGATGGCAATCCTATAGGTGGTAAGTGGAGTTTTGATGAAGACAATAGAAATAAATTACCCAAAGATATTTCAATACCTAAATTTCCTAAAATTAAAGAGACAAACCATACAAAAAAATTAAAACCTATTATTGAAAAGTTATTCAAAGACCATCCAGGTAATACAGATCATTTTTGGTTAGCAACAGAATATGATGATGTTGTCAAACTTTTGAATTTTTTTATAAAAGAGAAATCAAATTTATTTGGTGACTATGAAGATGCTGTAGATCAAAAAGATAATATTCTTTTTCATAGTGCTCTAAGTCCTTATATCAATCTTGGCTTAATAACGCCCGAATTTATAATTCAAAAAGTTTTGGAGTTTCATAAAAAAAATAAAATCAGAATGAATTCTCTTGAGGGCTATATACGTCAGGTAATTGGTTGGAGAGAATTCATGCGAGGAATTTACCAAGGTTATTCAAAAGAAATGGAAACTAGAAATTTTTTTAAACAAAATAGAAAAATGAAAAATTCTTGGTATGAAGGAAACACAGGTCTTCCCCCATTGGATTATGCTATTAAAAATGCAGTTAATCATGGTTGGTCGCATCATATCGAGAGATTAATGATTTTATCAAATATTATGAACCTGTGTGAAATCAAACCTACAATTGTTTATAAATGGTTTATGGAAATGTTTGTAGACTCATCTGATTGGGTGATGGTTCCAAATGTTTATGGAATGGGGTTGTTTAGTGATGGAGGAATTTTTGCAACCAAACCTTACATATGTGGATCGGCATATTTTATGAAAATGATGGATTTTAAAAAGGGAGAGTGGTGTAATACAATGGATGGTCTTTATTGGAGATTTATTGATAGAAACAGAAAATTCTTTCTTAAAAATCCGCGCTTATCTATGATGGTTAGGATATTTGATAAAATGAAAACAGATAGAAAAAAATTGATTTTATCTGAAGCTGAAAAATTTATTAAACAAAATACTGCATAGTGAAAAAAGAAAATCTGCCGTCTAAAATTTGTTTAGTTTGCCAAAGACCCTTTAAATGGAGAAAAAAATGGAAGTTGAACTGGGAAAAAGTCAAATACTGCTCAAAAAGGTGTTCTAATAAAAAAATTTAAATATGAATTTGGAAAAATATAAATGGAAAAGTAGAATTTTGCTCGTAATTACACCAAATTTTAAAGACCCATCATATCAAAAAGTAAAAAAAATATATCAAAGCCAGATTAAGGAATTCCACAAAAGATATGTAAAATTAATTTGTAAATCAAATAAACACAAAACTTTTTCAATAAATCTTATTGGCCTCGATGGAAAATTAAAAAAAATAATGAATGATTTAAAGCCCAAACTAGTTTTTCAAATAATTGACAAAATGCCAGTAAGCAAAAAAATTAAACCAATTAATCTATCCTTATATTCTGATTATAATCCTAAAACTACAACGCCTGGATTGGGATTTAAAAATAAAGAAAAGGCTTTATTTACAATTAATAAAATTAAAAATAGATCTGTAAAGTATCAAGTAAATGTAGTTTCAACCATGTTGGGTAGAGCTAAAAATCATCCAAACAAAACTAAAGATATGGGTGGCGCTATAAAAGTATTTGACGATTGGTTGAAACAATATAAGAGAAAAAAAAATGAAAAGTAAAATGTCTAATTTTCTAAATAAAATAATAATTTTAACAATTTTAATAATACCAAACACTGTTAATGCTGATTTTTTTGAGGATATAACCGATAAAATTGTAGATAATCCAAAAAGGCTTAGTTATGGCATTTCTGTTGCCGACATAAATCAAAATGGAAAATATGAATTTATAGTTACAGGATTTGGTTATCCAAATTTAGCTTTATCATATGATAATGGAAGATTAATTAATATTGCTAGTCAAAATATATTTTCTGATGAATCTAGAAAAACTATTGGTGTTGCAGCATGCGATGTTGATAGAGATGGTTATGAAGAAATATATTTTCTTAACACAGATACATATAGTGGAACAAAAAAATATTCTGACAGACTTATAGACTTAGAAGGAAGCAAGTTTTTAGACATTTTTGAATTTGAAAAAAATAAGGAGGATTTAAATCTAACAGCGGGCAGATCTGTTGTTTGTGTGGATAGAAAAGGTAATGGTGTATATGGTCTCTACGTATCAAACTATGGTGGACCAACAAGGTTTTATGAGATTGTAGATAAAAAGATTAGGGACAAATCAGTTAGTTTAAATTTAGATAAGGTTACAGGTGGAAGGGCAGTAGTTTCAGGGCATATTTTAACAGATAGATCTGATATTTTTGCAGCAAATGAAAGAGGTCCAAATTTTCTTTTGAAAAATAATAACGGAGTTTTTGAAGACGTTGCATTTGATTATCGAGTAGATGATGTGATCCAGAACGGTAGAGGAACTGCACTATCAGACATACTTTATCGAGGAAGATTAGATATAATAAGTGGAAACTGGCAGGGTTATCACAGAGCTTACGCCTTACAAGATAATCAATTTAAAGATATAGGTAATAGTAAATTTGATAAACCTTCAAGAATTCGAACCATTATATCTGCTGATTTTGATAATGACGGTTATGATGAAGTCTTCATGAATAACATAGCTGAGCCTAACAAGTTATTTAGGATAAAAGAGAATGGAGCTTTTGAGGAAATAATACTGAAAACAGGTCTTGAGTCTGATGGTTTTGGCACAGGAGCTGCAGTTGCTGACATTGATGGTGATGGTATTTTAGAATTACTAGTTTCTCGTGGTGAAAGTAAAGAACAGCCATTAACTTTATATAAAGCAAAAGTTGATAAACAGAGCGAATATTTAAGAATTAAACCTCTTAATAAATTTGGGGCTCCAGCAAGAGGTGCAACAGTTACATTACTTACAAATCAAAGAAAACATTCAAAAACTATTGACGCTGGATCTGGTTATTTGTGTCAAATGGAGCCTGTGGCACATTATGGAATTAGAAAAAACGAAAAAAATTTTAAAGTAGAAGTTAAGTGGACTGATGGTACTAAAAAATTAATTAAAATAACTTCGTTAAATCAAACAGTTAACATAAAGCAAAAATGAAAAAAATCTTATTAAAATTTATTTTATTTTTTTTTGTATTTTTTCAATTTGAGTTGTTCGCAGAAGAAAAAAATTATCATAAAGAATTAATTACTGATTGGTCTAGAATATTTCCAGATCAAAATAGAAATGCAGCTGGACCAAAGTTTTTTAAGTATATTATAGATAAAGAAATTACTTACAA
The DNA here is from genome assembly GCA_902604355.1 of uncultured Pelagibacteraceae bacterium. GTDB lineage: Bacteria > Pseudomonadota > Alphaproteobacteria > Pelagibacterales > Pelagibacteraceae > Pelagibacter. The sequence goes on along the minus strand of CACKYN010000009.1, from coordinate 25,612 downwards.
AGATTTTACAGAATTTAATAAATTATATTGTGCAGTTTCTGGATCATTAATTGACCCAAATAGCGAACCAGATTTTCTATACGCTAAAGAGAGCAAAAGTGGGGAAAAGATTTGTGGTGATTACTATAAGTGTTGTATCCCTTGTTCGTGCGATATTATGAAATATTCTAAAGTTGAAAAGATGACCCATAAATTTTTGGATGGTTTAAAAGATTTTTATGTATTCACCATCAGAAATCCTTGTAAGAAGAAAGATTTCCCCGACAGGGTAAATAAAGATTATTTTTGTGATGGAGAAAAAATCAATAATAATCAAGTTTATAATCTTAATGATCGAGTAGTGATAGGTTTATTACATGAAGGAAGAAGCTGCAAAAAAGAAGAAATTGATTTTGTTAAAAGTCACCAAGTAACAGGAAGGTTTTGTGAATTACGAAATAATACTCCTTTAGAAAATTTAAAAACTGGAATGGGCGATATATTTATAAAGCTTGCAAGATAACATTATTTAATTTGTTCAAAGAACTGTTCTGAGCTAAGCTGAATTAGTGAATATTCTTGTATTACAACACATTAAGATAGAAGATCCCGGATATATCAAAGATTTAATGTTAGCTGATGGATTTAATTTAACCACTATTGAGTTAGATGAAGGTGAAAAAATACCTGACGATTTAAATAAATTTGATGGAATGTTCTGTATGGGAGGTCCAATGGATACCTTTATGGAAAAGCAGTATCCATGGTTGTTAGAGGAAAAGAAAAAAATTAGAGAATTTGTTGTAGATTTAAAAAAACCTTATTTAGGATTTTGTTTAGGCTGTCAATTACTAGGAGAAGTATTAGGGGGACAAGTAGTCAAATCAAATCCTGCTGAGATTGGAATGATGGACATCAACTTTACAAAAGAAAAGGAAGCTGACAATTTGTTTTCAAAATTTCCTAACCAAATCAAAAGTCTACAATGGCACTCTTATGAGGTGCAGGGTATTCAAAATCATAAAGATGTGACTTTGTTAGCTTCGTCACCAGTTACAAAATTTCAAATTTTTAAATACCAAAACCACGCCTATGGAATTCAATTTCATATAGAAATAAAAAATACCACAGTAAATGAATGGGGATGTGTACCAGAATATAAAAAAGCTTTGGAGGATCAGCTTGGTAATGGTGCGTTAGAAAAATTTGATCAATCTGCAAAGGATAACATGAAAGATATGAATAAATATTCTACAATCCTTTATAATAATTTTAAAAAACTTTTATGAACAATAAAATATTTGAATGGGCTGGAGTTATAACTGCAATATTATATTCTTTGTTTGTAGCTTTAAATATCGGAATTGAATTTTTTGGTTTTTGCTTATTACTTTTTTCAGCAATTTTAATAGGAATATGGGCCTATAGAGGCGGTCATAAAGGAATTTTGTTTCTACAATTTTTTTATGCAACAGCTGGTATTATTGGGATGGTACGTTGGTTTTAATTAAAGGTTGATATTATTTTTGGAATATAATTTTTAAAATTAAAAAAACCTTTGTTACAATATTGCCAAGAAAATCTATCAATATTTCTGTATAAAAAATTTAACTTAATATCATTTAAATTTAAGTAATTTAAGTTTTCACCAACAGTTGGATATAATCCACAGCAATTTTCAATATTTTTAATTTCACTAATATCAATAACCTCACATTCGATAGAATTATCTTTTAATCTTTGTTGTTGGTCATTTATTAAAAGATACTTAAATTTCATTGCCTTTTCACTAAGCTTGATAGATCTATTTTCATTTTTAACAGAAATTATATATATTTTTTTAAAGTTATTTTCTTTGAAGTCAGTGATTTCAAATGAGAGATTATTCTCAAAAACTACAAGATTTTTTCCCTCAATATCCTGAGGATTGCTGAAATCTTGTCTAACTATAGAGTAAGTTTTTTCTGAAATTTTTGGAGGAGCGTTCTCATTTAATTTGATGTTTTGGAACCTATTATTGGTAAATTTTTTTATATTCCATTCACTTGCCAGATAATGCTTACCTTTTGTTTGAATTCCAGCTACCCATCTCCAACCAAGGGTGTTAGATGCAGCATCTCCATCATATAGATGTTGCATAAAAAACTCAGCACCAAGTTGCCATGGTAATTCTAGTGTGAAAATCCAAATACTCGCAAACCACATTCTGGTATGGTTGTGAAGATAGTTAGTTTCTTTGAGTTCATTTAGCCAAGAATTAAAGCACTCAATGCTTGTTTTCCCTTCAATTGCATTTAAATATTCTTTGTTATCTTTGAAATCTTCTCTTATTTTTTTTAGCTCTATTAAATAATCATTCCATACATTTGGTCTTAACTCAAGCCAGCCTTTCCAATAAGTACGCCAAAGAACTTCTTGAATAAACTTTTCATTTTTAGCAAAAGAAAATTTATCAAGAGATTTTTTTATTATTTCTTTTTCGTTTATTATTCCGTGTGTAATGTAAGGTGATAAGCACGAGACATTAGATCTACCCTCTGGACCAAGATCAAAATTTCTTAATTTAGAGTAATCTGTTAAATTATTTTCAATAAAATGATTTAGTTTTTCAATGGCTTTCGCCCTCGAAGCCTCAAATAGCATATTTAAATTACCTAGATTTTTTTTTTTTTAGCCCTAGTTTGTCACTATGTCTTAATCTTAGAACAACAATTGCTCCAGCGATCAACAGTATAGCAACTGCTTCATAAACAAGAGCTGTAGGATCCATTTCTTTTCCTTGAAGAATAATAAATCGGGCAAGAGCCGTTATTGCAATAAGAAGTGGCAGGGTTATGCTTATAGATTGTTGGTTCCAAAAAACTCTTACCATTGCAAGAACTTCTAAATATAGAAACATTAAAAGTAAATCAGCCAGTGTAACTAGTTGATTTGTAAACATGTTTAATATTTCAATACCAACAGCAATTACAGTGCTTATTAAAATAATGCACATCAAACCTAATTGTAAGTTTTTTGCTATTTTATCCATTATTTATCTTTACTAAATGGTAGCCATTTTTCAAATACTGATTTTGAAGATCCATCATATGGAATTGAGTAAGAATACGGGTTTGGACTAGTTAGAACTTCTATTCCCTTTGAAAAGACAAATATAAAAACTATAACAAAAACAATTACCATTATTTTAAAAGGGTCAAAATTTTTTGTCTTAAAAACGCTAGCAGAACTTTCTTCGGCTCTGTGAAAATGCTTAAATGTCATATACACTGCAAAAATTAAACCAATATGAGCTATAAAAAGACCTGCCCAACCAAATGCAAAAGTTGTATATGAAAAAACATATAAACTAAAAACAGTGGTCCAAATAAAACTTAAAACGAGAAGAATTTGTAATCGCACTGTTTTAGGAAGAGCCCTCAAATCATTTTTACTATCATCAAATAAAATATTAGCCGCTTCTATCATCCAATTTTTTAACGATTCCATAGATCTAAGATATAGTTTTAAATAAATTTGACAAACGATAAATTGACCTAAGATTTATTAAGAACGTAGTTTTTTCTTATGAAAATTAATAAATCTTTCAACATTTGTTTTATTAAAGGTTTTATTTTCTTCAAAAGAAACTTTTTTCATAGAGTAGGCTGCACTTTTAGTTTGTCTAGAAATTATTGTAACATTCCCTTTGTAAAGTTTGAGTTTAACTGAACCATTAACTTTATTTTTATTTAGATCTACAATTTTTTGAAGTTTAAATCTTTCTTTTGAATACCAGTAGCCGTTGTAAATAAGCTCTGCATATCTTGGCATAACTTGATCTTTTTTATGCATTGTATCTTTATCAAGAGTTACAGACTCCATTGCACGATGGGCATTCATTAACAAAGTACCCCCAGGTGTTTCGTATACACCTCTAGACTTTATTCCAATAAATCTATTTTCAACTAAATCAACTCTGCCAATTCCATTTTTACCTGCAAGTTGATTTAATTTTTCTAATAATTTTGCTGGAGAATTTTTTTTCCCATTCACACCAAATGGATCTCCGTTTTTAAAATTTATAGTAACAAAAGATGCTTTATTTGGTGCTTTTTCTGGCGAAACTGATCTTTGAAAAATAAATTCTGGCGCAAAATTTTTGGGATTTTCTAAAAGCTTACCTTCAGTAGAGGTGTGAAATAAATTATCGTCTACTGAAAAAGGAGATGCACCTTTTTTATCCTTTGGAATAGCTATGTTGTGTTTTTTTGCATAATTAATTAGATCAGTTCTTGATTTTAATTTCCAAATTCTCCAAGGAGCGATGATTTTTATTTTTGGGCCAAAGTAATGATAGCCTAATTCAAATCTTACTTGATCGTTTCCTTTACCAGTCGCACCGTGGGAAACTGCAAAAGCTTTAAATTTTTTAGCAACTCTAATCTGATCTTTAGCTATGAGTGGTCTTGCTATGGATGTACCTAACAAGTAGACACCTTCATAAATAGCATGACCTCTGATCATTGGATAAACATAATCTTTTACAAAGACATCTTTTAAATCTTTAATAATTATTTTAGTGACACCAAATTTTTTTGCATTAGAGATAATTTTTTTTCTATCAATCTCTTGCCCCACATCTGCAGTGTAACAAATTACTTCTGCGTTATAATTTTCTTGAAGCCACTTTAAAATTATAGAGGTATCAAGCCCTCCAGAGTATGCTAGAACAATTTTTTTTTTTGATTTCATTAAACTAACTGCAAGCTTTTCGAGATGCGTTATAAGCTTTAGTAAACCCTAGCAATGAATAGTGATCAATTGTTTGAGAACCTTTTTGATTGTATCCTGTAATCATTATTCTAGAACCTTTTCTCATTTGCTTAATCATTTTAAGTTCAATTTTATTATCAGCAATCCAAGCAAATCCCTGTTCTTTAATATCAAATTTAAATTTGTTCTTTCCTGAAGCTGCAGTGACAGAGTTGCTTTTGTTAAACTCATAGCCTGGGGTCACACTCACTTCATTGGTAATACTTTCGTTAGGTCTAAAGGCTACAAATAATTTTGCATCTCTCTTGTTTGTTTTTGGAGCTTGCAAGATAGGTGAGGATTGTGCGAAACAAACTTTTCCACTTGCTTCAGAAAATACCATTGCTTCCCAATCTTTATATTTGCCAATTTTTTTTACTTCTTGAGCTTGAAGCTGATTAAAGCTAATTAAAAATAAAATAATAAAAAACGCTGTAACTTTTTTAGTTATGGACATGGATTAGGGTAAATTTTTTGAACATTGTTAATTTCTTTAATGACATCATCTGATAGATTAACGTTTACACTTTCTATGTTTGTTTTCAACTGCTCCATTGTTGTTGCACCTATAATTACACTAGTCATAAAGTCTTGTATTTCACAAAATTTTATAGACATTTGTGATACATCTAATGAATATTTTTCAGAGATTTTGTAATATTCTTCGACGGCTTTATTTCTATTTGGTTTATTATATCTTGTCCAAAAATCTCCGTCTCTTTTCATTCTGGAATTTTCTGGCAATTGGTTATTTCTATACTTACCAGTTAAAAAACCACTTGCTAGGGGAGAGTATCCCAAAAGGCCAATTTTTTCTCTAATAGACACTTCAGCTAAACCCACCTCATAAGATCGATTAAGTAAATTATAAGGGTTCTGAATAGACATCATTCTTGGTAAATTTTTATCTTTAGAAATTTTTAAATAGTTCATAGCACCCCAAGGAGTTTCATTTGATATTCCTACATATTTAATTTTACCTTCATCTACGTATTTATGTAGCTCTCCTAGTACGTCTTCAAATTGGTTCCAGTCATTTTCTTTATGAACATAGCCCAATCTTCCAAAATTATTTACATTTCTTTCTGGCCAATGAAGTTGGTATAGATCAATATAATCAGTTTCTAATCTCTTAAGACTATTATTTAAAGCACTCTCTAAGTTTGGACCTACAAAACTATTTTCTCCATTTCGCAAATAATCTCGAGCAGGTCCTGCAACTTTTGTGGCTAGAATTACCTCACCTCTTTTTTTGGTTTTTTTAAACCAGTTTCCAATTATTTCCTCAGTGTCACCGTAAGTTTCTTTTCTGGGAGGAACAGCATATAATTCTGCAGTATCCCAAAAATTTACACCATGGTCTAAAGCAAAATCCATTTGCTCGAATGCTTCATTTTGGGTATTTTGCTCTCCATAAGTCATAGTACCGAGACAAATTGTGCTTACTTTTAAGTCCGTGTTACCTAGGTTTTTGTAATTCATTTGATAATTGTGTTAATGTTTTATTAATCTTTTAAGGTATATTGAATAATTAGTAAAAGGCTATTATATAACACTTTATGGAATTTGATAAAAACGGAATATTAAATAGAGCAAAAGCAGCTCAACAATCAACTGTTGTAATGGATGAAGGCTTAAGAGCCTACATGCTAAAAGTTTATAACTACATGGCAACAGGAATTTTATTAACCGGAATAGTTGCTCTAATAACATTTAAAATGTCAGTCGTTACTAATGATGCTGGATCTATTGTTGGTCTTACTCAAATGGGTAATGCAATTTATATGTCAGGTTTAAAATGGATTGTGATGCTTGCGCCTTTAGGAATTGTTTTTTATATGAGTTTTGGAATTAATAAAATGAGTGCATCAAAAGCTCAAACAACTTTTTGGGTTTTTGCAGGTTTGATGGGCTTATCTTTATCATCAATTTTATTAGTATACACAGGCATGAGTGTAACAAGAGTTTTCTTTATTTGTTCAGCAACTTTTGGGGCAATGAGTATTTATGGTTACACTACAAAAAGAGATCTAACTAAATTAGGCTCTTTCTTAATAATGGGTTTAATTGGAATAATTATAGCTTCAATAGTTAATATATTTATGAAATCATCAATGATGTATTTCGTGATTTCAATATTAGGAGTTTTAATTTTTGTTGGTCTTACAGCTTATGATACTCAAAAAATTAAAAATATGTATACAGCTAGTGACACTGGTGAAATCATGGGCAAAAAAGCTGTAATGGGTGCTCTTACTCTTTATCTAGACTTTATAAATCTATTTATAATGTTGCTAAGACTTTTTGGCCAAAGACGTTAATTTATAAAACTTTTCCAATTGGTATTTTTTAATAACAATCTAAGTTCGTAAGAGTTTTTTAAGATCTTACCATTTGTATCTGTTATCAAATATTTAAGATTTTTATTTTTTGGCTTAAAATTTTTACAAATTTTATAAATAGCATTTTCAGCTGCGTTTTTAAAAACACTAAAGCTCACTTGTTTGCTAGAAATATTTAATCCATAGTCTCTCCAAGATCCTTCAGACACCATCTTTGCATATAGATCTAAAATTATTTTAAGTTCATCTTTTTCAAAGAACTGCTTTTGCTCTACTTTATTTTGAGGGTTATTGATTATTAATTTTAGATTACGGCGCATCAATTTTATGTTTATTAATGAGTGGTATTTGAAATGCTGTAAAAATTATTGTTATCGGCAACATTCCCCATACTTTAAAATTAACCCAGAATTCCTCAGTTTGTGTCCTCCAGACAAATTCATTAAGTATGGCGAGCCCAAGAAAGAAGAACATCCATCTTTTATTTAGTATCTCCCATCCAATATCAGATAAGGGTAAGGATTTACCCATAATTTTTTTTAAAATAGGTTCTCTTGTAAAATATTTTCCAAAAAATAAAGCTAAGGCAAATAAAATATTTATTATAGTTGGTTTTACATAAATAAATATTGGATCATTAAAATAAATAGTTAGCCCACCAAAGAATGTGATTAGTATTCCACTCACCAAAGGCATTGGAGGTATTTTTTTTTCGAAGAACCATACAACTGCCAAAGCAATTAAAGTTGCAACTATAAGTGGAGGTATTGCAACTGATAAATTTTTATTATTATTATAATAAAAGAAAAAAAATATTGCCAATGGCCCGAAATCGGTAATAAATTTCAAAAAAGATTTATTCACTAAAAAGATATTAACATATTTGCCACATCACAAAACATTAATCTTTTTTGCATTGATTTTTATATTTAAATACCCATACTAATAATTATGCCAATCCAAAAAGCTAAATTCTCAATCGGCGACATTGTTAAACATAAACACTTTGAATTTAGGGGTGTGATTTATGATGTTGATTTTGAATTTAACAATTCAGAGGAATGGTATCAATCGATCCCAAAAAATGTCAGACCAAGAAAAGATCAGCCATTTTACCACTTACTTGCTGAAAATGATGAAATTACTTATGAAGCATATGTTTCAGAGCAAAACTTGCTTATGGACGACTCTGATGAGCCAATAAAACACCCTTTAATTGAAGAAATTTTTTCCGGAAAAAAAGGTTCAAGCTATTTTAAGCTTTCAAATTAAGCATATCAATATTCCAACACATTTAGCTCAAATCTAGGCCATAAATATTCATTATATTTAAGTCATATTCTGATCAAGGATGTTAAACGTTATATTTAGTCTTATTGTCTCCCCCTCTGCATTCTTGATCAGATAACTTTTTCATAATAGAAATTCCAAAATTAATTATTAAATAATAGATATGTTTAAAATCTTTGAACCAAATAAAATTTTTCAAATTACTTCCAAAGCCCCAAAGTATATTTTATTTTTATTTGTTATTGTTTTAACAGTTGGTTTGACAGAGGCATTAATTTTGTCTCCAGAGGATTATAAACAAAGCGACGCAGTAAGAATTATGTATGTTCATGTTCCATCAGCATGGATCTCACTTGGAATTTTTTCGTCGATTACTTTTTTATCGATAAGTGGTTTTATTTTTAAGAATAAAAATTTTTTTTTAATAGCAAAAAGTTTAGCACCATCTGGATTTGTTTTTAATATAATTGCTTTAGTTACAGGTGCAATTTGGGGCAAACCTACATGGGGAACTTGGTGGGCATGGGACGCTCGGATTACATCAATGTTAATTTTAGCATTATTTTTTGCTATGTATTTAATAGCTTGGAGAATTTATGAGAAAGAAGAAAGAGTTTTTAAGATTACTACTTTTATAACTATTGTCGGCATTATAAATGTTCCAATTACTAAATACTCGGTTGATTGGTGGAATACACTTCACCAGCCAGCATCAATTAATATTTTAGCAAAAAGCTCAATACATTCCTCAATGCTTTTCCCGTTATTATTAATGACTGCGGCATTTGCTCTATTTTCGTTGTTAATTTTCTTAATGAAATATAATACAGAACTGATAAAAATTAAAAATAAAGGCTTAGATAGATTATGATTAATGAATTACTTTTTATGAATGGATATGCAGTGTACGTACTGTCTGCTTTTGGCTTTACTCTTTTAAGTTTTTTAGGCTTGTATGTGATTACGAAGCTACAATTTGTTAAAGAGCAAAGTAAATTTGTTGCTAAATTTGGGTCTTTAAATCCTAAGAAAGCTAATTCTGCAAAAACGCAAAAAATCAATAAAGAAATTTTAGCTAACGCCTTAAACAACTAACTTTTGAACCATGTATGGTCGCAAAGTTAAATTAAGATTTTTGTTTGTAACATTAATTTTAGTTACATTAATTTTAACAGTTTTTTTAATTCTAAAGTCTTTAGAGGAAAATGTAGTTTTCTTTCAATCACCAACTGAAATTAAAACATTGTCAGAATTAGATACAAATAAAATTAGAGTTGGAGGAATGGTTAAAAAAAATTCAATTAATGTAAATTCTGATGAAGTTAACTTCATTATTACAGATTTTAAAAATGAAATAAATGTAAGTTATTCTGGTGCTGTTCCTAATCTATTTGCTGAGGAAAAAGGGGTAGTTGCAGAAGGCTTTTTAAAAGATAGAAATTTTTTTTCTGCCACTAAAATTTTAGCCAAGCATGATGAAAATTACATGCCACCAGAAGTAAAAGAAGCTTTGGAGGAGAAATAAATTGATTTACAGTGTTGTCGGTCATTACTCACTTATCCTAGGTTTATGTGCTGGCTTAATTTTAATTTTTTTTTCAATTCAAAATTTTAAAAACACAAATCAATTAGACACTAAAATTTTATCGTTTTCTTTTTTACAATTATTTTTTGTTTTAATTAGTTTTTTATCTTTAATTATTTCTTTTGTTATCTCAGATTTTAGTAACGAAACTGTATTTAACAATTCACATACAACTAAACCACTTTTTTATAAAATTAGTGGAACTTGGGGAAACCATGAAGGAAGCTTATTACTATGGTTACTAGTTTTAACATTATTTATATTTATATTTTTATTAAGAACTAAAAATCAACCAATTAAATATAAAATTTTAACACTAGGTTTTCAGCAAGTAATTATAATTGGTTTTTTTTTATTTCTTATTCAAACTTCAAACCCTTTTAATTATGTATTTCCAGTTCCAGAAGAGGGCTTAGGTTTAAATCCAATATTGCAAGATCCTGCTTTAGCAATTCATCCACCAATCTTATATTTAGGCTATGTTGGTTCCTCTATTATTTTTTCTTCTGCTTTAGCTGCAACCACCTTAAAAATGATTTCAACAAGCTGGGCAGTACATATTAAAAAATGGGTTCTAATCTCCTGGATTTTTTTAACATTAGGTATCTTGCTTGGATCAATTTGGGCTTATTATGAATTAGGTTGGGGTGGATTTTGGTTTTGGGATCCAGTAGAAAATGTTTCCTTAATGCCTTGGCTAGCTTTGACAACTCTTTTACATTGCATTTTAGTACTTGAGAGAAAAGAAATATTAACTTCATGGGTAATCATATTGTCCATTGCAACTTTTACTTTGAGTATGTGTGGAACTTTTTTAGTAAGATCTGGAATTTTAAATTCTGTTCATACATTTGCCAATGATCCTGAGAGGGGTTTATTTATTTTAATATTCTTATTTGCTTTAATTTTTTTGTCTTTATTCATTTTTTTCTTTTTTCATCAAAACAGTAAAGATAATTCATCTAATTTTTTTTGGTTAAGTAAAGAAACTTCAATTTTAGTAAATAACTGGTTTATGATGTACTTTTTATCAGTTGTATTAATTGGTACAGTTTATCCTATCTTTTTAGATGTAATATCCTCTCAGAAAATATCTGTGGGGCCGCCATTTTATCACAAACTGATTGCCCCATTTTTAATTCCTTTTTTATTTGCGATGGCAATCGGACCTAGGTTAAAATGGATTAGATCTGATTTTAAAGATAAAATCTATCTAATTTCTTTATTAATTATCTCTATTTCAATATCTTTCTTTATTGTCAAAAATTTTAATACAAATATTCTTATCAATACTATTCTAATCTCCAGCGCTCTTTATTTATTTTTTATTACACTGAGAGATTTTTTTAATAAGAAATATAAAAATTTTGCTCAAAACACTGCTCATTTTGGATTTAGTTTATTGATTTTAAGTATTTTATTTAACAATTTATTTTCAAGTGAAATAATAACTAATTTAAAAGTAGGTGAAACTTATGACAATTCAAAAACAAAAATAGTTTTTGAAAGTATAAATCAAAAAAAAGAGAAAAATTATAAATCTATAATTGCTAATTTTTACATTTCTAATTCCGAAGGTATAAATAACAATTTATCACCTGAATTAAGAATATATAACCAACCTAATATCACAACTAGTGAGGCAGACATTAAAACTACATTAATGAAGGATAAATTTATTGTAATTAATCTTGTCCAAAATCAAGATTATTTTAATGTAAGATATCAAGTTAAACCTTTTATGATGTGGATATGGTTATCAGTTGTCATGATAAGCTTAGGTGGTTTAGTTAGTTTTTTACAAAAAAGAATATGAAAAATAAATTAATTTCATATTCCATAATACTAATATTTTTAACTATTTTTGCTGTTTTTTATAAAAGTTTAAAAGATACAAATATTTACATACCAGAGACAAAGATAAATAATGATATCCCAATTTTTTCGGCTGAACTTCTGCTTTCAAAGGAAAATTTAACTTCTACTGAAATTTTTGAAATGGATAAATTTTATTTATTAAATATTTGGGCCTCTTGGTGTGCTCCATGTAGAGATGAACACCCAATATTAATGAGTCTTAGTAAAAATAACCAATTAAAAATTATTGGTATGAATTATAAAGATAACAAAAAAAATGCTAAAAGTTTTTTAGATGAATTGGGAAATCCTTATGAAAAAATTATAGTTGATAAAAACGGAACAAATTCAATAGAATGGGGAGCTTTTGGTGTTCCTGAAACCTTTATAATATATAATAATAAAATAATTAAAAAATATATCGGACCAATTAATCGGGAGTTTCTGATAGAAATACAAAAAATAATAAAATGAGAATATTTACAAAATCCATAATTATTTTCCTATTACTGACTATCAATAATCTTAACGCAAACGAAAATAGTGAAAGAAATGAAATCACTAAAAATCTTAGATGCTTAATATGTCAAGGGCAATCAGTATATGACTCAGACTCTGATTTTGCAAATAGCATGAAAATTTTGGTAGATAAAAAATTAGATGATGGCTTATCAAAAAAAGAAATATATATTTATTTTAAAGAAAAATATGGCGATTGGATTTTGTATGATCCTGGAATTAATAAAAATACCTATTTACTATGGTTATTGCCAATATTGATCTTCTTGTTTGGAGGTGCAATAATTGTTAAAAGTTTTATACTTAAAAAATAATTATTTATCAGCTATGAATTTAAAGAATTTTTTAACATCCCTATTATTGATTTTGTTTACTAATTCCATAAATGCTGAGGAATTACAAATAAAAAACCGAAACACAGAATTTAATGTATATACAGGCATGTTCGATTTTAGTGACGATGGTAAAAAATCTACATTACTAGGTTTTCAACATCAAAACGAAGATTTGAATAGGAATACATTTTTAGGAAATCTTTCCCCAATCACTGGAGCTTTAATTACAGCAGATGCGGCAAGCTATCTTTATACTGGTGTCCAAGCTCAATATAAGCTGGGTTCTTTAAATGTTACTCCAAGTTTTACTCCAGGCCTATATTTTGAAGGTGATGGTAAAGATTTGGGACATTTAATTGAGTTTAAAAGTGAACTACAATTTTCTTTAGATTTATCAAATACAAGTGAACTAGGTTTTTCATATAATCATATATCTAATGCCAGTTTAGGTGATAAAAATCCTGGGGCAAATAGTTATATGTTTAATTTCTTAAAAAACTTCTAATAAAACTTATGAATTTAAAAGATTGTCACAATTTTGCAGATTTTAGAAAATTAGCGCAAAAAAAGCTACCCTCTCCAATTTTTCATTACATTGATGGTGCTGCAGATGATGAAGTTACTTATGCAAGAAATACAAGTGCATTCGATGATGTTGATTTAGTGCCAAATGTTTTGAGAGGTGTAGAGAATGTTGATTTATCCACAACAATATTTGGTAAGAAATTAGATTTACCTTTTTATTTATCACCCACCGCTTTGCAGAGATTATTTCATTATGATGGAGAAAGAGCTGTTGGTAAAGCTGCTAAAAAATACAATACAATGTTTGGGGTATCGGCCTTGGCTACAGTAAGTGTGGAGGAAATTTCTTCACTCGTTGACACTCCAAAAATGTTTCAGTTTTATTTTCATAAAGACAGAGGACTCAACGATTCATGTTTAGAAAGAGCAAAAGCAGCCAAGTTTGATGTGATGGCTCTAACAGTAGATACAATAACTGGAGGAAACAGAGAAAGAGATTTGAGAACTGGTTTTACATCACCGCCTAAACTAACGTTATCAAGTTTATTTAGTTTTGCCACAAAGCCAATGTGGGGAATAAATTATTTAACGAAAGGTAAGTTTGAACTGCCTCATCTTCAAGATTTTGTGAAAGAAGGGACGAGCACAAACTCTTCAATCGGAAACTATTTTTCTACAATGCTGGATCAGTCAATGAACTGGAAAGATGCTGAACAACTTTGCTCTAAATGGGGTGGTCATTTTGCTTTGAAAGGAGTGATGAGTGTAGAAGACGCTAAAAGAGCAGTGGATATTGGATGTACAGGAATAATGGTTTCAAACCATGGTGGAAGACAACTTGATGGATCAAGATCGCCTTTTGATCAACTTGCTGAAATTGTTGATGCGGTTGGTGACAAATTAGATGTAATCTGCGAGGGCGGAATTCATAGAGGAACTCACATGCTTAAAGCATTATCATTAGGTGCAAAAGCATGTTCTGGTGGAAGATTGTATTTATATGCTCTAGCAGCTGCTGGACAAGCAGGTGTTGAAAGAGCTTTAGAAAAGTATAAATCTGAATTAGTAAGAGATATGAAGTTAATGGGTTGTACTAAGATTAGTGATCTAAATAGAAGTAATTTAAGATTTAGAACATAAACAATATGAACCTGAATGATTGCTATAATTTTGAAGATTTTAGAAAACTAGCAAAAAAAAAATTACCAGCTCCTATTTTTCATTATATTGATGGTGGGTCAGATGATGAGGTAACTCTAAATAGAAATACAAATGCCTTCAATGATTGTGATCTAGTTCCAAACATACTCGCAAGTGTTGGAGAACCTGATTTATCTACAACACTATTTGGTAGAAAAATTGATATGCCTCTTTTCTTGTCACCAACCGCAATGCAAAGTTTGTATACACCCGAGGGAGACAAAGCTTCAGCAAGAGCTGCTGAAAAATATGGAACAATGTATAGCATGTCTACAATGGCATCGTTTTCAATTGAAGAGATTGCAAATATTTCAAGTGGTCCAAAACTTTTTCAATTATACGTTCATAAGGATCAATCTATTACTGACGATTTAATTGACAGATGTAGAAGAGCAAATTTTGATGGCCTTTGTTTGACAGTGGATACTCTAGTTGCGGGAAACAGAGAAAGAGATCATAGAACTGGGTTTACCACCCCCCCTAAACTAACCTTAGAAAGCTTACTAAGTTTTGCGATGCGACCAGAGTGGGTTTTTAAGTATTTAACAAATAAAAAATTTGAGCTAGCTAATATTAAACACAAAACTGACAAAGGAACTAATATTGCTAAGTCAGTTATAGATTATATCAATGAACAATATGATCCCAAGATGAATTGGAAAGACGCGGAGTATTGTATTAAGAGATGGAACGGTCCTTTCGCATTGAAAGGAGTAATGTCGGTTGATGATGCAAAAAGAGCAATTGATATTGGTTGCACCGCTATAATGATTTCTAATCATGGAGGAAGGCAATTAGATGGTTCGAGATCTCCTTTTGATCAGGTGAAAGCTATCTCAGATGCAGTTGGTGATAAATTAGAAATTATACTTGATGGTGGTATCAGAAGAGGAACGCATGTACTTAAGGCCTTAGCTGCAGGAGCAACAGCTTGTAGTTTTGGTAAAGCATTTCTTTTTAGTTTAGGAGCAGGAGGTCAAAAAGGCGTTGAAAGATTATTAGATAATATGCAAAAAGAAATTAGAAGAAATATGATTTTGATGGGATGCAAAAAAATTGAAGACTTAGATGCGTCAAAAATTATCTACCGTAACTAATCAACAAGTAATTCAGGAATATTCCAGATATATTAAAAAGGTTTCTTTAAAAATCATGAATAGACATTAGTCTACTTTTCGTCTAGGTTTTCATTTTTAAAATTATGATACTTGCTAAAAATTTAGAAAACTTAGGAACAGAATCTGCATTTAGTGTCTTAGCAGAAGCTAAAGCATTAGAGGCGAAAGGCCATCCAATGATACACTTAGGATTAGGTCAGCCAGACTTTAAAACGCCGAAGCACGTTGTTGAAGCTGCAAAAAAAGCGTTAGACGATGGACATCACGGATATGTAATGTCTAATGGAATTCCAGAATGTAGAGAGGCTGTAACAAGATGGATTAAAAAACAGTACGACGCCAACGTTGATCCTGAAAGAATTTTAATCATGCCTGGTGGAAAGCCTACGATGAGCTATGCTATTCAATGTTTTGGTGAACCAGGTGCAGAAATAATTCATCCTACACCTGCATTTCCGATCTATGAATCTATGATAAATTATACTGGTTCTACGCCAGTTCCATATGATCTTACAGAAGATAAAGATCTTAAATTTGATCCAGACAAAATAATATCTTTAATCACAGATAAAACTAGATTGTTAATTTTAATCAATCCAAACAACCCAACAGGTAGTTTTGTTGAGAAACCTGTAATAGATTATTTTGCTAAAGAATTAGAAAAGCATCCACATGTTACTATTTTAAGTGATGAAATTTATAGCAGACAAATTTTTGACTATAAAGAAATGCCATCTTTTTTTCATTATGAAGCTCTAAAGGAGAGATTAATAGTTTTAGAGGGATGGAGCAAAGCTTACTCAATGACTGGTTGGAGACTAGGATGGAGTTATTGGCCTAAAGAAATGATTCCTCATGTTAATAAATTGTTAATAAATAGTGTCTCATGCGTAAATGCAGCTGCGCAATTTGCGGGCATTGCAGCCTTAGATGGCCCAGATGACTCGATAAAAGATATGTTAGATAAATTTACATTAAGAAGAAATTTAATTCACAAAGGATTAAATGATTTGCCTGGAATAGAATGTAGTTTACCAGGTGGTGCTTTTTATGCTTTTCCAAAAGTAATAGGTACAGGTATGAATGGATCTGAATTTTGTAAAAAAGCTATGCATGAAGCTGGGGTTGCTATTGTTCCAGGAACAGCATTTGGTAAAACTTGCCAGGATTACGTAAGATTTAGCTTTGCTGCATCTAGAGATAATATACAGCAAGCACTAGAAAATATTGGTAAGATGCTTTCTAAATAAGCTGTATTTTTTTATTTTTTTTAATAATATTAATATTTATGAACCAACAAGTTGAAACAGAATTAAAAAGTCTATTAAACAGTAGATATTCAACGTCAGAGTCTGCTCGTGGGAATTATGCGAGAGGCGAGGATACTTACGATCCAATTTTATCAAAAGCTGTAGTTTTTCCAGAAACTAATGAAGAGGTGTCAAAAATACTGAAACTTTGTAACGAACATAAAGTTCCAGTAGTTCCATATGGAACAGGTACATCTTTAGAGGGCAATGTTGTAGGAAACGAAAATGGTATAACTATCTGCTTAGAGAAAATGAATAAAATATTAAGTGTAAATACTGAGGATTTTGATTGCAGAGTTCAGGCATGCGTAACAAGAGAACAGTTAAATGAACATTTAAGAGAAGATGGTGTTTTTTTTCCTATAGATCCAGGAGCAAATGCTGCTTTAGGAGGTATGGCATCCACATCGGCTTCCGGAACAATGGCAGTAAAATATGGGACCATGAAAACGGTCATTTCTGGTCTAACTGTAGTATTACCAAATGGAGACATTATAAACACAGGTGGCAGAACTAAAAAAACTTCAGCAGGTTATAATTTAACAAATTTATTTATTGGATCGGAAGGAACTCTTGGTATTATTACTGAAGTTCACTTAAGATTATCTCCTATACCCGAAAGTATAATGAGCGCGGTATGTCATTTCCCTTCATTGGAGGACGCAGTAATGACAGCACAACAGGTTATTCAGTATGGTGTTCCAATTGCAAGAATTGAAATGCTTAACGCAGATCAGATGGGAATTTCTATAAATTATTCTAAATTAAAAGACATTGAGGCAGTACCAACTTTATTTTTTGAATTTCATGGATCTGAATCTTCAAATAAAGAAAATATTAATATTGTAGAAGAATTATCAAAAGAAAATAACGGAAGCTCATTTAAATGGGCCAAAGACTTAGAGGATAGAAACAAACTTTGGCAAGCAAGATGGGATGTATATTATTCTGTTAAAGCTCTAAACGATAATGGAAGAGTTTATTCTACAGACGTTTGTGTGCCTATTTCAAAAATAACTGAATGTGTAAAATTTGCAGAAGAAAAAGCAAAAGAATTTGGAGTTAGAGCACCAATGGTAGGCCATATGGGGGATGGCAATTTTCACGTAGTTCTACCTTATGATCCTGAAAAAAAGGGTGTTTACAAACAACTTAGAGAATTTAATGGAACATTAATTAGAAAAGCTTTAGAACTTGAAGGAACAATTACAGGTGAACATGGAGTGGGCCTCCACAAAAAAGAATATTTACTTGAACAACACCCTGACAGCATTCCAGTTATGAAATCAATTAAAAAAACATTAGATCCGAATAACATAATGAATCCTGGAAAAATTTTTGATTTAAACTAATCTAAAATATGAAAAAAATCCTGATCACTAGAAGATTATTAAGATCTTGTGAGGATAAAGCAAAAGAAACATTTGAAGCAAATTTTAATTTAAATGACGAATTATATTCTCAAAAAAAATTAATTGAGTTAAGCAAAGGACAAGATGGAATACTATCGTCTTTGACTGATAAATTAGACGCCGAAACAATTAATCAACTTCCAGACTCTGTAAAAATTATTTCTAATTTTGCTGTTGGATTTGGAAACATAGACTTAGAAGCAGCAAAGAAGAGAGGTATTGCAGTTACGAATACTCCAGATGTACTAACTGATGCAACAGCTGAAATAGGAATGCTGTTAATATTAGGTGCTTGTAGACGAGCTGCTGAGGGAATTGAAAGTGCTAAAGAAGGTGGCTGGAAGTGGTCTGCAGATTATTTAATCGGTAAGCAATTAACAGGTGCCAGACTTGGAATACTTGGGATGGGGAGAATTGGTCAAAAAATTGCAAAAGTTGCTAAATCTTTAGGAATGATAATTCATTATCACAACAGATCAAAGTTAACTGAAGATAAAGAAAACGGAGCAATTTACCACGACAATTTAAAAGACTTACTGTCAGTATCAGATGTATTATCTGTTTGTTGTCCAGCCTCAAAAGAAACAGTTGATATGATTAATAAAGATACAATTGAATATTTACCTAAAGGAGCAATTGTAACAAACGTAGCTAGAGGAGATATAATAGACGACGAAGCTTTGATAGATGCTCTTGACCGAAGAAAAGTTTATGCAGTTGGATTAGATGTTTATAAAAATGAACCAAATTTAAATCCTGGATATCTAAAACATAAAAGCGCATTTATACTTCCACATTTAGGTAGTGCGACGAAAGAAACTCGTACAGCAATGGCTAATTTAGCAATAGATAATATTGATGAATTTTTTAAAACAGGTAACTGTAAAAATAAAGTTAATTAACAATCTGCAGTTGTATTGATTAAATCTATTATTAATTAAAATTATTCTAAGCTGCTAGACTTATTTTTTAATTCAATCTACAATTTAAAAAAAAAAATTAAAGAGGGATATAATGAAAGCACAGGTGTTACACAAGTATGACCCAGAGATGAAAGAAAAGGTTTGGGTCACAGGTGAAGAGTTACCAAATCCAAAAATAGAGAAAGCCAGCGATGTAATTGTTAAAATTGGAGCTGCAGGTGTTTGCAGAACTGATTTACATATCATTGAGGGTGTTTGGAAACACATTACTGACCAAAATAATGATTTATTACCAATGGTTATGGGACATGAAAATGCTGGTTGGATAGAAGAAGTCGGTAAAGATGTTACAGGATTTAAAAAAGGGGATGCAGTTATTTTACACCCTAAAGTTTCTGGCACAGGAGGAACATGTTTAGACTGCAGAAGAGGAAATGATATGCATGCGGAAGATCCTATCTTTGCTGGTTTGAATGTTAAACATGGAGGATATTCAGAATTACTTCAAACAAGTGTTAGAAATTTAATTAAAATTCCAAAAGTTCTTGGTCCAATAGATGTAGCTCCTTTTTCTGACGCTGGTTTGACGGCGTACAGAGTAGTGAAAAAAGCTACAAGACATCTTCTGCCTGGAGAAACTTGTGTAATTATAGGTGCTGGTGGATTAGGGCATATAGCAATTCAATGTATGAAAGCCATGTGCGCTGCAAATATTATTGTAGTTGAAAAAGCTAAAGCACCTCTAGATCATGCAATGGAGCTTGGAGCAGACCATGGAGTTTTAATAGATGGTAATGAAATAGAGAAGGTAAAAGAGCTTACTAAAGGTAAAGGAGCAGAGGCTGTCATAGATTTTGTTGGTGAAAAAGGTTCAACACCAATGGGAATTAAAATGACCAAAGCAACCGGAACATTTTATATTGTAGGCTACGGTGAAGAAATAAGAGTTTTGGCGATTGATATGATCGATCAAGAGAAAAGTATAGTTGGAAGTCTTGTTGGTACATGGGCTGAATTATACGAATTAATGGAATTAGCTGACAAAGGTTTAGTTAAACTTTCTATGAAAGAATATAAACTTGAAGATGCTAACAAAGCTTTACATGACCTTAATGATGGAAAGATTAAAGGTCGTGCTGTTTTGGTTCCATAATTAACAACAAAAAGAGGGGAAAACATGAAGACAATAAAAACTTACGTAGTAGCACTTATCTCGGCTTTGTTGGTATTAAGTCCTGTTGCGTATGCTGATAAGTGGAGCGATCAGTTTCCACATATCAAGGCTACTGGAGATATTCCAGGTGAGTGTTCTTACGAAGCTATGTCTAAGAAAAATTACAAAGGTAAGACACTTAAAATAAACACACACGCTGTTCCAGTTATGGGGGAGCCAACAGCTTTACACGCTGAGCAATTTGCTAAACTTACAGGAGCAAAAGTTGATGTAACACATACGCCTGCTGGTGATTTGTATGCAAAAGCTATGGTTCCATTTCAAGCAGGTCAAGCTCCGTATGATATAGTTTTTGGATTTTCAAATTTTATTAATGATTGGAAAAGATACTTAGAGCCAGTTCCAAAAAAATATGTTGAGATGAAACAAATGCAAGACGTTACTCCATCTCACATTGGTATAGCATCTTGGGATGGTGTTATGTATCAGTTTCCAGTTGATGGTGACAGACACTATTTAAAATATAGAAAAGACGTGATTGACAATCCTGAGTATCAAAAAAAATATAAAGCTGATACTGGTAAAGAGTTAAGAGTTCCGCAAACATGGAAAGAGTATGGAGAAATGGCTGCGTACTTTAATGGTTGGGACTGGGATGGAGATGGCGAGAAAGAATATGGATCTGCAGAAGTTATGAAAAAAGATGACTTGATGTATGCAGCTTTTTATTCAAGATCTGCTGCTTACTCAAAAAATCCTAAAACTCCAGGTGGTTTTTTCTTTGATTTAAAAACTATGAAACCATTGATTAACAATCCAGGTTTTGTGGAAGCTTTAACCGACTGGGTTGCAGCTACTAAATATGTTCCTCCAGGAGGAATAAACTTTGGTCTTGGTGATGAAATTGGATCATTTGGTGGAGGACAAACTTTGTTTAGTTTCTCATGGGATGATGCATTTGTTGCTGCTATGCAACCTGACAGCCCAATTAACAACAAAGTTGGTGCTGCTCAATTACCTGGCGCAATGAAAGTTTGGAATAGATCAACAAACTCTTGGGATGAAGGCTTTAACCAAGCTCCTTTCTTCGTATGGGGATGGGCAGTTGGTGTTGCTAAGAAAAGTAAAGAAAAAGAAATGGCGTTTGATTACTTATGTTTCTTTGCAAACGAAGCAAATCACCAAGCTGACATAGGTATTGGTCGTTTCGGAGTTAACCCATTTAGAAATGATGACTTTAAAGCAGATGTTTGGACTCAAATTGGTTGGGATAAAGATATTGCCCAATCATATGTTGATACCCTAGCTCAGATGGAAGATAGTAAGAATAGAGTTTTCCCTTTGAGAGTTCCAGGTACATTTGAGTTTAACGCTGCATTAGCTACAGCTGCAGCAAAAGCTTTAGCTGGACAGTTATCACCACAAGCTGCCTTAGACGAAGCTGCTAAGCAGTGGGAAGATATACTTAATAGAGTAGGAAAAGATAATGTAAGAGCGGCTTACTCTGTTGGTGTAGCAATGGAAGATAACAAGCTTTAAAAAAACTTTGTGGCCGTCATAACGACGGCCACAACAAACAAATTCCAAAAATTACAATTATGAATTTTAAGCACAAGTATGTTTTTTTATTTCCTGGTTTATTTGTGCTTATAGGAATACTTATATTTCCTATTATTTTTACTATCAGATTAAGCTTATCAGGCTGGAACAGCTATACGCCTGAAATGAATTTTATAGGAATTACAAATTATATCAGACTTTTTACTGACGACCCAAGGTTTTGGGAGTCTTTTTTTAGACTGAGTTTTTTATCAGTTACCACTGTTATTCTTCAATACATTATTGGTTTTGCATTAGCACTTATAGTTTGGAGAGAAATTAAATTCAAAAGATTCTTCAGAGTTATTTTTCTAATTCCTATGATGACTACGCCTGTCATTATGACAGTAATTTGGAGAACATTTTTTCATGAGTCCCTAGGTCCTGTGAATGATCTTTTGGGAAACTTAGGAGTAGAGCCTATATTATGGCTCAGTGATCCAGTTATTGCCAAATTCACAGTAATTATTGTTGAGGTTTGGCAGTGGACCCCATTTATGTTTTTATTGTTACTTGCAGGTTTGTTATCTCTACCCAAAGAACCTTTTTTAGCTGCAGCCATAGATGGTGCAAGTCCTTTTAGAAAATTTGTATACGTTACATTTCCACTAATGGCTCCAATCTCAATTGGGGCAATTATTATTAGATTAATTGAGGCCTCAAAGATAATGGATACAGTTTTTGTATTGACTTCTGGAGGACCAGGTACTGCAACAGAGACCTCAAGTTTTTATATTTACATTAAAGGCTTGAGGGAGTTTCAAATGGGTTATGCTGCAACGCTTTCTTTTACGTATTTAGTTATAATGATCATAAGTTTAACGATCATAGCAAAAGTTTTAACAAAATTAATGATTAAAGAATAATGGAAAAACTTTACAAATTTTTAAAATATACTTTTATTATTCTCTGGACAGTTTTTATTGTGGCCCCTTTTCTGTGGGCTATTTCTACTTCTTTTAAAGATTTCCAGTCAGTAAATAGTAAGGTTACTTATATTCCTTGGTTAGATTTTGAACCAACACTTGAAGGATGGCGTGTATTAGTTAAGTCACCTGCAAGAGGTGGAGTAGATATTGTTGAACCTTACTTTAATAGTCTTTTTGTAACCTGCACTGCAAGTTTAATAAGTATAGTTTTAGGTACATTAGCAGCGTATGCTCTTTCAAGATTTACTTTTAAAGCTGGTTTTGTAAGAAATAACGATATTACTTTCTTTTTTATATCACAAAGAATAATGCCACCAATTGTGTTATCGATACCCTTCTTTATATTTTTAAGTACGATAGGATTATTAGACAGTTTGATAGGACTAGTAGTAGTTTATATAGTTCTATTAATGCCTATAGCAGTGTGGATCATGGTAGATTTTTTTAACAGAGTTCCCAAAGAGTTAGATGAAACTGCATTGATAGATGGGTGTAATCCTTACCAGGCATTCTATAAAGTTGTACTGCCGAACTCTATACCAGGATTAATTGTTGCGGGTATGTTTTGTATTATATTTGGTTGGATAGATTTTTTCTTTGCATTTATTTTAACATTTACAGAAGTACAGTTATTACCTGTAAAGGTTGTAGCACTTAATTCCTCAATCACACCGTGGTGGAGCTTGTCAGCATCTGCTTTAATATCGGTCGCGCCTTTAATCATCGTTGCTTTTATTGTGGAGAGATATTTGTCTAAAGGAAATTTATCTGGAGCATTAAAGTAATGAATTTAATTGGAGAAAATATAACTTACAAACCAGACGATCAGTTTCATTTAAACGATGTTTCATTTAATTTTAAAAAAGGAAATTTGTATACAATCTTAGGAAGAACTTTATCTGGAAAAACTACATTTTTAAAAACAATCGCTGGTCTGCTAAACCCTGATAGTGGAAATTTATCATTTGAAGATAATGATTTTATCAAAATACCTGTGTGGGAAAGAAATGTAGCAATGGTTTATCAACAATTTATTAATTATCCTCATCTAAATGTTTATGAGAATATAATTTTCCCGCTTAAACAAAGGAAAATAAGCGAAGATCAAATAAAGAAGGATGTAGAAGAGGCGCTTAAAACTGTAGGATTAGTCGGTTTCGAAAATAGGAAAATTCAAGAATTGTCAGGAGGACAGCAACAAAGAGTTGCTTTGGCAAGATCCTTAGCAAAAAAAGCAAAAATATTACTACTGGATGAGCCTTTGGTTAACTTAGATTACAAATTAAGAGAGCAATTAAGAGAGGAATTTAAAAGAATATTCACTCAAGGTTTGTCTGAAGATACTATTTTAATCTACTCTACTACTGACCCACAGGAAGTCATGGAATTAAATGGCGAGGTAATAGTATTAGATGAGGGTAAAGTTTTACAAAGAGGACCTGCAAAAGAAATTTTTGAAAATCCTAGAACACTAAAGGTGGCTGAAATTTCAAATGATCCACCAATGAACATTTTGAAGGGAGAAAAAAATTCTGAAAAGCTAAGCTTTGAAAATATTATAATTAAATCTCCTTCTCATTTTAAAAATTTAAGCGATCAAAGTTATAATTTTGGGATTAGAGCCTCAGAAATAAAATTAGATAATCAAGGTGAAGAGTTTGAAATTGAACTCGCTGAAATTAGTGGTTCAGAAACTTTATTGCATTTAAAAAAGGGAGAGTCAAAGGTAATAGCCCTTATTGAAGAAGTTATGAATTTTAAAATTCACGAAAAAGTAAAAATTAAATTTAATGAAAATAAATTATATGCTTTTGATCAAAATGAAGAATTAGTTTCTTCACCTTATGGAGTATCTCATGGCTAAAATTGAGTTGTCAAATATTTCTCATACCTATAATCCAAATGATACTAGTCCAACTTATGCACTTAATCCGTTTTCTATGACTTGGGAAAACGGCAAGAGATATGCAATTTTAGGACCATCTGGTTGCGGAAAAACCACAATGTTAAATATTGTTTCAGGCTTAGTTAGACCATCAAAAGGAAATATTTTATTTGATGAGAATGATGTAACAGATCTTATAACTGAAGAGAGAAATATAGCTCAAGTCTTTCAATTTCCAGTCATCTATAACACCATGACAGTTTATGATAATTTAGCTTTTCCATTAAGATGTAGAAATTTTACAGATCAAAAAATTGAAGAAAGGGTCAAATCGGTTTCAGATACTCTTAGATTGTCATCTTTTCTAAATTTACCGGCAAGAAAATTAACTGCCGACCAAAAGCAACTCATATCTCTTGGAAGAGGATTAGTAAGAGAGGATGTTGCGGGTGTTTTGATGGATGAACCATTAACCGTAATTGATCCAGATTTAAAATTTAGATTAAGAAGAAATTTAAAAGAAATAAACGAACAATACAAAACTACATTAGTTTATGTCACCCACGATCAAAATGAGGCAATGACATTTGCTGACAATATCATTGTGATGGATCAAGGTGAAATAGTTCAAGTAGGACTCCCAAAAGACTTATTTGAAAAACCAAGAACCACGTTTGTTGGATACTTTATAGGTTCCCCAGCTATGAATCTGTTTAATTCTGTAATTCTTTCGGATAATTCAATAAAGTTTAATAATGATACCATTAAAACAAAAACTGACTTGTCGAAAATTAAAGACAAGAATGTAAAATTGGGAATACGATCAGAATTCATTA
>CACKYN010000008.1 GCA_902604355.1 uncultured Pelagibacteraceae bacterium | reverse complement strand
ACAATCTTGAAACCAAATAATTTAAACTATCCTAATAGTAGAGTAATTTTTTTAAACTCTTTGAAATAATTATTCTAAAATTTTGTCTATTCTATCAGCGTAATATGAAACAATAGCATTTGCTCCTGCACGTTTAAAAGAAATTAAACTTTCATAAACTGCATTTTTTTCTATTAGTTTTTTATTAATAGCAGTTTCTAAAAGACTATATTCACCAGAAACTTGGTATGCAAAAACTGGAATTTTAAATTTTTCTTTTATTGATTTAATAATGTCTAAATATGGCATCCCTGGTTTAACCATAATCATATCTGCACCTTCCCTAATATCCAAAGCAACTTCCCGTATAGCCTCGCCACTATTTCTAAAGTCCATTTGATAAGTTTTTTTATCTCCTTTAAGTGAGCTTTTAGAACCAACGGCATCTCTAAAAGGTCCATAAAAACTAGAGGCATACTTTGCAGCATAGGATAAAATTTGAGTATTTTTAAAATTAGAATTATCAAGTGCTTTTCTTATTTTTCCTATTCTCCCATCCATCATATCTGAAGGTGCAAGAACATCACATCCCATTTCAGCATGTAATAAAGATTGATTTATTAACACTTCAATTGTTTCATCATTAATTATTTGATTAGACTTTATTAATCCATCATGACCATGTGATGTGTAAGGATCTAGCGCAACATCACACATAATTCCAATTTGGTTTTTATATCTTTTTTTAATTTCTAATATTGCCCTGCAAACTAAATTATTTTCATTTAAGGACTCACTACCTAAATCATTTTTCAAAGAATTTTTTGTTTTAGGGAAAAGAGCTACCATTGGAATACCTTTTTTAATTGCTTTATCCACTATTTGAGAAACTCTATTTATTGTATATCTAAAAACACCTGGCATCGTAGATATTGATTCTTTTTTATTTGATCCATCTATTAAGAAAATTGGTAATATAAAATCATTTGGACTAAGTGTGTTTTCTTGAACCAGCTTTCTAGTCCATGATTCCTTTCTGTTTCTTCTTAATCTTAAATTTGGATATTTTCCTGTAATCATGTTCAAATATACTCTATTAATGCGACAAAAGTATTATACAAATATATAAAATTATAAGTACAACACAATTTCGATGACTATAGATAACACAAAAATTGTAGACCTGAATATAAAAAAAGAGGAAAGAATTTTAGATTTCAGTGATTTTCAGAAACAGAACATAAAATTTGATATAGATAAATTGCAAGAAGCATACAATCAAATTGTAAATATTAAAAAATTTGATGATGGTGGAGGTGTAACTCACTTTGGAGCTATTTCACTAACTCAAATACCCGGAGACCCAGACTCAATAAAAGGCAGCAAAGCTAGGGGAGTTTATTGGACTAAACCTGATAAAACTGGAAAAGAAGTTTCAAGAGATATTAAAGTCGATGAGTCACAATATTCAGAATTTATTAAAGATTATGAAAATACATATTTTAAGGAAGTGTATGATGTACTTTCTTCAAAATATAAATTGGGTAGAATAAGAATTCTTTTAAAAGAACCTAGATCTACTTTGAGTTGGCATAGAGATCCTGAACCAAGACTTCACATACCAATTATTACTAACCCAGGTTGTTTAATGGTAATAGATAATGTTGCAAAACATATGCCCGCAGACGGTTCTGTATGGGTTACAAATAATACTAAATATCACAATGCATTTAACGGAGGTGAGGAAAATAGGATTCACCTTGTAGCTTGCGTTCTTGATTATAAATTTAATTAGTTTGAAAAAAATATATATTTCTTCTGATCATGCTGGGTTTAAATTAAAAGAAATCATTAAAAAACACCTTCTTAAAAAAAAAATGAATTATTTTGATTTAGGACCGTCCTCTAATAACAGAGTAGATTATCCTGATTACGCTCATAAGGTTGCTAGAAAAGTAAAAATTAGTAAAAATAATGTTGGAATTTTAGTTTGTGGATCTGGAACAGGTATGAATATTGCGGCAAATAAACACAAAAATATTCGAGCCGCTCAATGTTTTAATTTAAAATCAACAAAATTATCAAGATTGCATAATGATGCAAATATCATTACATTGGGATCAAGGTTATTAACTAAAAAAAATGCTTTAAATTGTGTTAGTGTTTTTTTAAATACTAAATTTGAAGGTGGAAGACATACAAAAAGAATTAAAAAAATATAATGTCTAGTGAAAAAAATTATATAAACGAAAGCTATAAAAGTTTTTTTGAAGATAGTTTATCTTCAAAAGACCCAGAACTTTACAAGGCAATTCAAGATGAACTTATAAGACAGCAACAACATATAGAATTGATTGCTTCAGAAAATATAGTTTCTCAAGCTGTTTTAGAAGCTCAAGGTTCAGTTCTAACTAATAAATACGCCGAAGGTTACCCTGGTAAAAGATATTATAATGGATGTGAGCATGTTGATGTTGCTGAAAATTTAGCAATAGAAAGATTAAAAAAACTTTTCAATTGTAAATTTGCTAATGCGCAGCCACACTCAGGAGCTCAAGCTAATGGTGCTGTATTTTTGGCATTATTAAAACCTGGTGATACTTTTATGGGTATGAGTTTAAATTCAGGAGGTCATATTACTCATGGTTTAAAAATTTCAATGTCGGGAAAATGGTTTAATCCGATAGGCTACGATGTTGATAAAAAATCTGAACTTATAGATTATGACAACGTTGAAAAACTTGCCTTAGAACACAAACCAAAATTGATAATTGCGGGTGGAAGTGCATATTCAAGAGTTATAGATTTTAAAAGATTTAGAGAAATTGCAGACAAAGTTGGAGCATATCTAATGGTTGACATGGCACATTTTTCAGGTCTGGTTGCTGGAAAGGGATATCCAAACCCATGTGACTATGCTCATGTAGTTACATCTACTACGCATAAAGTTTTCAGAAGTGCAAGAGGTGGAATAATTTTAACTAATCACGAAGAATTATCAAAAAAATTTAACACAGCAGTTTTTCCTGGCTATCAGGGTGGACCATTAATGCATGTTATTGCAGCTAAAGCAGCTGGTTTCTTAGAAGCTCTTCAGCCTGATTTTCAAGACTATATTAAATCCGTTTTAGCAAATGCAAAAATTTTAGCAGAAACTCTAAAAAATAATGGTTTTAAAATTTATTCTGATGGTACTGATACGCATCTTATGTTGGTTGACTTGCGTCCTTACAATGTAAAAGGTAACTTGGCTGCCGAAAGCTTATCAAGAGCTAATATTACTTGTAATAAAAATGGTATTCCTTTTGATACAGAAAAGCCAATGGTAACATCTGGTATAAGACTTGGAACACAAGCTGTTACAACACGTGGTTTTGGTTTGAATGAATGTAAGAAAGTAGGTGAACTGATTACAAAAACTCTTAAAGGTTTATCAGAAAAACCAGATGACAACAGCAAAGTAGAAGATGAAGTCAGAAATGAAGTTATTGCTTTAACTTCTTCATTTCCAATATATAAGAATCTTTAATTAATGATTTGCCCCTGCGAAAAAAAAGGTGAGACCTCTGTTGTTGACTCACGCCCTACCGAAGATGGTACTGCTATAAGAAGAAGGAGAATGTGCGTTTGTGGTGAAAGATTTACTACATTTGAAAGAATTCAATTTAGAGAACTGATGGTTGTTAAAAAGAACGGAAGAAAATCTGCATTTGATAGAGATAAACTTTCCAAATCAATATATATAGCACTAAAAAAAAGACCTATAGATACTGGTACTGCTGAAAAATTTATCAGTAAAGTTTCAAGAGCTTTAGAAGAACTTGGCCAAAGTGAAATTTCAACTAGCACAATTGGAACAATGGTAATGGAAGGTTTAAAAGATTTAGATCCTGTTGCTTATGTTCGTTTTGCATCTGTTTATCGTAACTTCAGAGAAGAACAAGACTTTGTTCAATTCGTGGACAAAATAGATGTCTTCAAAAAAAAATAAATTTTCAAAAAAAGATAAACTATTCATGGAGATTGCCTTGAATCTGGCAAGATCTCGTGAAGGATTAACTGGAACAAATCCATCTGTTGGATGTGTAATAGTTAAAAACGACAATATTATCTCAATTGGTCAAACTTCCTATAATGGTAGACCTCATGCAGAATTTAATGCTATTAAAAATTGTAATGAAAAACTTAATGGTACAAAAATGTATGTCACATTGGAACCATGCAGCCATCAAGGCGTAACACCGCCATGCACAAATGAAATAATTAAATCAAAAATTTCTGAAGTTATTTATGCCCTTGATGATACCGATAAAAGAGTAAGAAAAAAAAGTTTCAAAATTTTAAAATCTCATAAAATTAATGTATCGATAGGTCTTCTAAAAAATAAAGTAAAAAAATTTTATATTCCATACTTTTTTAATAGAAAAAACAAAATACCTTTCATGACTGGTAAAATAGCTATTTCAAAAAACAAACTTATTTATAGTAAATTTAAAACAAAAATAACTAATCAATATTCTGATAAATTTACTCATTTATTAAGATACAAACATGATTCAATAATGACCTCAAGCAAAACTGTAAATATTGATAACCCAAAGTTAAACTGCAGAATAAAAGGTTTTGAAAAATTTTCTCCAGTAAGAATAATCTTAGACAAAAATTTAAGTTTAGATAAAAATACTTATATTTTTAAGTCGGCTAATAAAAAAAATACTATTGTTTTTTACAATAAAGCAAATAAGTCAAGAGTATCAATGTTTAAAAAAAAGAAAATAGAAGTAATTAAAGCAAAATTAAATAACGGTAAGTACTTAGATTTAAAACCAATTATGAAAAAACTTTACTCTCTAGGTTTTAGAAATACTTTAGTTGAAGGGGGCGATCTCCTTACAACAAACTTATTGAGGGATAAAATATTTAATGTATTTTATTTATTCAAAAGTCAAAAAAAACTTCCAACAAATTCAGATTTTGTTAAATTTAACGGATTAAATGTCTTAAATAAAAAGTATTCATTTAAGCAAAATCTTAATTCTTCCTTTGGAAAAGATACAATAACTTATTATAACAAATAGTATGTTTAACGGAATTATTTATAATCAAGGTTCTATTTCTAAAATAGTCAAAAGAGACAAAGGGCTAAATATTTTTGTAAAAAGTAACCTTAAAGTTTCAAGTAAAGATATGGGCTTATCAGTAGCTTGTGATGGTGTGTGTTTAACTTTGATTTCTTATAAAAAAAAAAATATGGAATTTTATCTTTCAAATGAAACCATCAAAAGATCAAAGTTTAAATTTTTAAAATCTAGAGATATTATAAACTTAGAATTACCCTTAAAATACGGTACTAAAATTTCAGGACACATATGTCAGGGTCATGTCGATACTGTTGGTAAAGTATTGGATATCTCTAAGGTTGATAAATCATACGTTTTTGAGTTTGAAATTTCTAAGAAG
Organism: uncultured Pelagibacteraceae bacterium; assembly: GCA_902604355.1. Classification (GTDB taxonomy): domain Bacteria; phylum Pseudomonadota; class Alphaproteobacteria; order Pelagibacterales; family Pelagibacteraceae; genus Pelagibacter. The sequence goes on along the minus strand of CACKYN010000008.1, from coordinate 42,243 downwards.
GAAAGAAAACATTTAATAGAAAAAGCATCTATCAGCGTGAACGGTATATCTCTAACTATTTCAAAAGTTACAAAAAAAGGATTTCAAATTTGGATTATTCCTCACACTTATAATAAAACAAATTTATCTACTTTAAAGAAATCAAGTTTAGTTAATATTGAGATAGATATCTTATCTAAATACGTTAGAAATTATTTTAATGAAAAAAAATAATTTTGCTAAAATTGAACAAATAATCAATGTAGCCAAAAAAGGTGGGATGTTTATTTTAGTAGATGACGAAAAAAGAGAGAATGAAGGTGATTTAGTTATTTCTACTTCTGACACTAATGCAAAAAATATAAATTTTATGGCTAGGTATGGCCGTGGATTAATTTGTCTTGCTTTGGACAGTGCGCAAGCAAAAAAATTAAATTTAAGTTTAATGTCGCCTGTAAATCAATCAAGAAACAAAACTGCATTTACAATTTCAATAGAAGCAAAAAAAGGAATAACTACAGGTATATCTGCAAAAGATAGATCAAGAACAATTAAAATTGCATCTAAAAAAAATGCTAATAAAAACGATATTGTATCACCAGGTCATATTTTTCCGATCATAGCTAAAGATGGTGGAGTATTAGTTAGAGCAGGACACACAGAGGCTTCAGTAGATATATCTAGATTAGCTAAGAAAAATAACTCTGCGGTTATATGTGAAATTATGAATGAAGATGGAACTATGGCTAAAGGTGACAATCTTTTTAATTTTGCAAAAAAACATAAACTTAAAATTGGAAAAATTGAAGATTTAATTGCTTACAGGCTTAAAAAAGAAAAGTTAATTCGCTTAAAAAAACAAAGTAATATTGAGGTTAAAGATCAAAAATACAAAATAAGAATATATGAAAATTTATTAGATGGTTCTGAGCATTTTGCACTAATAAAGGGAAATATAAAAAAAGGTCTCACACCTAGAGTTAGAGTAATTTCATCGAATGTAGTTAAAAATTATTTAATTAGCCAGCAATTACCAAATTCATTTAATAAAACTTTAAACTATTTTAAAAAATATTCTTGTTGTGTTTTAGTTTTTATCAAAGATTCTAACTTGCGATCTGTTACACAAACTCTTAAAGATTACAAAAACAAAGAATTTTATAAAAGAGGGAATGACAAACTCATAAGAAATTATGGAATAGGTGCTCAAATAATTAAAGATTTAAAAATTAAAAATATGATATTAATCACTAAGTCACCGAAAAAAGTTATTGGTTTAGAAGGATATGATATAAAGATTACAAAACAGGAATTAATTTAATGAAAAAAAAATATTTAATAGTTATTGCAGATTATTATAAAGAAATATCGAAAGGATTACTAAAAAGTGCACTAGGTTTAATCCCAAAATCAAATATAATTAAAATTATAACTGTTCCAGGTGTATTTGAAATACCAGTCACAATTTCAAAAAATATTAAAAAATACGATGCTTTTTTGGCACTTGGATGCGTTATTAAGGGAAAAACACCTCATTTTGATTTTATTTCTCAGGCATCAACCAGTGCAATTATAGATTTATCTGTAAATAACAAAAAGCCAATTGGTAATGGTATAATTACATGTCTTAATATGAAACAAGCCAAAGCAAGAAAACGAAAAGGTGCTGAAGCTGCAAAAGCTGTTATTTCTATATTGTCACAAAAATGAGAACTCATTTTAATCCAAAAAATAATCCAAGGGTTATAATTATTCAAAAATTATACAGTAAGTTTTATAATGAAGATGACAATTTAGATTTTCCAAAGCATAGATTTAAAAAATTTATCAAAGATATAGTAACAGGAACAATAGAAAGAAATGACCTTATATTAGATGAATTAAATACAAAACTAGGTGATGATTTTGTATTTGAAAATCTTGATAAAGTTTTTCAAACTATTCTTAAAGCTGCCACTTATGAATTTATGTACAAACCTCAACTTTCACTAAATATAATTATTAAAGAATATTTAAATTCATCTAATTTTTTTTTAGAAAATTCTCAAACAAAATATCTAAATGTTTTACTAGATAGTGTTGGAAAAAAATTGAGATCTAACGATGCATGAATTTGAGATAATTAAAAATTATTTTTCAAAGATCTCAAAAAAAAATAAATCTGCTCTAAATTTAAATGACGATGTTTTTTTTGATAAAAAAAAAGGGATAGTTATTTCTGTTGATACATATAATTTAGGTTATCATTTTATTGATTTTAAATATCCTGATTTAGTTATTAAAAAAATTTTAAGATCTTCTATCTCAGATTTAGTTTGTAAGGGTGTGTTGCCAAAATTTTATTTTATAGCTGGCTCAGGTAACAATAAAACTTTTACAAAAAAAAACTTATCTCTAATTTCAAAGTCTTTAATACAGGAACAAACTAAATATAATATTTCTTTATGTGGCGGTGATACCACATATTCTAATAAACTTAGCTTTACTGTTACATCAATAGGTTATTCAAAAAAAATTATTTATAGAAATAAAGCTTTGATAAATGATGATATTTACGTAACAGGTAATTTGGGTGATAGTTTTATGGGACTACAAATTTTAAAAAACAAAATTAAAGTAACTAAAGAACAAAAAAACTATTTTGCTCAAAAATATTATCAACCAGATATACAAATAAAATTGACTAAAAAGTTATTAAACTTTGCAAATTCTTCGATAGATTTGTCTGATGGTTTGATTAATGATTTGAGTAAAATGATAAACAACCAAAATTTATCATTTTTCTTAAATGAAAATAGAATACCAATTTCAAAAAATTTGTTAAAAATTATAAAAATGAAGAAAATGAAAAAGATTAAACTGATATCTAATGGTGATGATTATCAAATTTTATTTACTGCAAGCAAAGATAAATCTAGAATCATAGCCCAAACATCTAAAAATCTTGGTATTAAAATTTCTAAAATAGGTAAAATTTATTCTAATAAAAAAAGATCAGTAATTATTGATGAAAAAGGTAAGGAAATAGTGCCTAAAAATAAAGGTTATGTCCACCAATTCTAAAAGTTAATTATTGTCTTTTTTAGCTTTTTTTGTATTGTGCGGGCTTAAAATTTAACAACCAATAACATTAAGGTTTTCATGAGCTCAACAGTCGAAACAATTTTATTATATACAATAGCAGCAGGTCTCTTATCCATTGTCTATGGATTTTTCACTGGAAAAAATATTCTTAATTCAAGTGCAGGTAATAAAAAAATGCAGGAAATTGCATCCGCTATTCAAATTGGTGCTAAAGCATATCTAGCAAGACAATATAAAACAATAGGTATTGTTGGTGTGGTTGTTTTAGTAATTGTTAGTATAGCTTTTAGTCCTTTAGTCGGTGTAGGTTATTTAATTGGTGCGGCTTTATCAGGTATAGCTGGATATGTTGGTATGTTAGTATCTGTTGAAGCTAATGTAAGAACAGCAGAGGCCTCAAGAAAAGGTTTAGCTCAAGGCCTTTCAGTTGCTTTTAAATCAGGAGCGGTAACTGGTATGCTAGTTGCTGGATTAGCATTGTTGGCAATAGCAGTTTACTATTTTTTATTACTAAAATTTAATGTTGACGAAAGAGAGATTGTTAACGCTCTTGTTGCATTAGGTTTTGGTGCATCTTTAATTTCAATTTTTGCAAGATTAGGTGGAGGAATTTTTACAAAAGGTGCTGATGTAGGAGCAGATTTAGTTGGAAAAGTAGAAGCAGGTATTCCGGAGGATGACCCAAGAAATCCAGCAGTTATAGCAGACAATGTTGGTGATAACGTAGGTGATTGTGCTGGTATGGCAGCTGATCTATTTGAAACATATGCTGTAACTATTGTAGCTACGATGGTTTTATCATCTATTTTTTTTGTTGGTGACTTAAATATGATGATTTATCCACTCAGTATCGGTGCTTCGTGTTTATTAACATCAATACTTGGTACTTATTTTGTAAAACTAGGCAAAAATAAGAACGTTATGAATGCTTTGTATAAAGGTTTTATAGTATCAGCTTTAGGATCATTAATTATTTTATGGCCTGTAACAGATCATGTAATTGGTTTTGCAAATGAATATACTGTCAACGGTAAAACCTTTAATGGTATGAACTTGTATTATTGTGGTGTTATAGGGTTAGTAATTACAGGATTATTAATTTGGATTACAGAATATTATACAGGTACAAATTATAGACCTGTTAAATCTGTTGCTTTATCCTCAACAACTGGTCATGGAACGAATGTTATTCAGGGATTAGCTGTATCAATGGAAGCTACAGCAATTCCAGCTTTAATAATTGTTGCAGGTATTCTAATTACTAACTCAATTGCTGGTCTCTTTGGAATTGCAATAGCAGTAACTACAATGCTTGCACTAGCAGGTATGGTTGTTGCACTAGATGCCTATGGCCCTGTTACTGATAATGCAGGTGGTATTGCTGAAATGTCTAATTTAGATAAAAAAGTAAGAAAAACTACTGATGCATTAGATGCGGTTGGTAACACAACTAAAGCTGTTACAAAAGGTTATGCAATTGGATCAGCAGGCTTAGGCGCCTTGGTATTATTTGCTGCTTATACAGAAGATATCAAACATTTCTCAAAAGAAGCTGGATCAGCTCTTGAGGGTATCGTTGTAACTTTTGATTTATCAAATCCTTATGTAGTTGTCGGTTTATTAATTGGTGGAATGTTACCTTATTTATTCGGATCAATGGGTATGCAAGCTGTTGGCAGGGCTGGGGGAGCTGTAGTTGTTGAAGTAAGAAGACAATTCAAAAAATATCCAGGTATAATGAAAAGGAAGCAAAAACCTGATTATGCAAAATTAGTTGATTTATTGACAGTAGCTGCAATTAAAGAAATGATTATTCCTTCATTATTACCTGTACTTTCACCGGTTGTTTTATATTTTATAATTCTTGCTATTGGGGGTCAAGTTGCAGCTCTTGCTTCAGTAGGTGCAATGTTATTAGGTGTTATAATTACAGGTTTGTTTGTTGCAGTTTCAATGACAGCTGGTGGTGGTGCTTGGGATAACGCAAAAAAATATATTGAAGATGGTAATCATGGTGGAAAAGGTTCAGAAGCACATAAAGCTGCCGTAACAGGAGATACTGTTGGAGATCCTTACAAGGATACTGCAGGACCAGCTGTAAACCCAATGATAAAGATTACAAATATAGTAGCTTTGTTATTACTAGCTGTTATCGCTGGCTAATTTCTTCACGTTTTTTGACCCTCCGACCAAGAGGGTCATTCGCTTTTTGCCGCATACTTGATAAAAAATCATAAACAAAGGAATCTCGATTGTATGCATCTTTAGTTGAGGATTTAACAATCCTAACATCATTCATATCATCTTTGTTATAAAAATCTTTTTTTTTAAGTACACCATAGTTGTCTATTTGTAAAACTAAAACATCATTTTTAAAAATTTTCATTTTTCCTAAATTTTTTACTTTTGATTGAGTTTGTTTTCTTTCAATATATATCCATATATCATCGTCGAATTTACTTTTAGTTGATGGATATCCTAATAATTTTCTTATATCATTCTTATTACTTTTATTAACAATAAGTAATGCTTGTTTTTTTTCTAAAAACGGTACCCCATGATGTTTGACTACTGGTTTAAAAGAGCAATTAGTAACTATTAATGATAACAAAATTATATATAATAACTTATACATGAATGAAAAATATCTATATGTTTATAACAATTTAATAAATTACACTAGAAATAAAGATTTATATAAAAATTTAAATAGAGATGATAATTTTTCAGATCGATTGACCTTGTTTTTACTACATTTTTCTTTTTTTTTAAAAAATTATAAAAATGATGAAAATAAGACCGTATTACAGGAAATTTATGACTTTAATTTTAGACAACTGGAATTGAGTATCAGAGAAATCGGTTATGGTGATCAATCTATTAATAAAAAAATGAAAGATTATATAAACCTATTTCATTCAATGGTTTCCGAAATTCATTTTTGGGAGGACTTGTCAAAATCTGAAAAATTAAAAAAAATTTCAATTTTTTTAAATGATTTTGACAATATTGAATTTTTACTTGATTATTTTGAGGATTTTAATGCTAATTTATCAAATAAAACTTTGAATTCTTACTTAAAAAGTGTAATTAACCCTTAATTATGGCTGTACCAAAACGAAAACAAACCCCTTCCCGCACGGGAATGAGAAGGGCCAAAACTATGAAATATTCAACTAAAAATATAGTTGAGGATAAAAAATCTGGAGAGTATAGGCTTTCTCATCATCTTGATTTAAAAACAGGTATGTATAAAGGAAGACAAGTTTTAGACCCAAAAGAGTAGTATAATATATCAATAAAATGTCTGATTTAATTAAAATTGCAGTAGATGCAATGGGTGGTGATGGATCTCCTAAAAAAATTATTGATGGAATTATTTTAAATAATAAATCAAATAAAAATGTTTTTTATAAAATTTTTGGTGATGAAAAACAAATTCTGCAATTAATTAAAGATAAAGTTGAAAATAAATTTTATGAAATCATTCATACAGATAAAGTAATAAAAAATACAGATAGCCCATTAGAAGGTGCAAAAAGAGGTAGAGAAACCAGTATGTGGCTTGCTATCCAGAGTGTTAAAGAAAAAAAAGCTGATATAGTTATATCAGCTGGTAACACTGGAGCCTTATTAGTTGTTGCAAAACTAAATTTAAAAATGATAGAAAATATTGATAAACCTGCTTTGTCTGCTCTTTGGCCAAACAAAAAAGGAATGAGTGTGGTTTTGGATTTAGGTGCTAATATTGAGTGTAGTTCAAAAAATTTAATAGATTTTTCGATTATGGGTGCTTCTTTATACACATCACTTTATCCTGATGATAAACCTAATGTTGCATTATTAAATATTGGATCTGAAGAATTGAAAGGAAATGAAACAATTAAAGAAACCTTTCAAATTTTAAATGAAAAAAATTCTAATAATTATAATTTTGCAGGCTATATAGAGGGGAATCATCTAATGGATGGAGATGTGAATGTAATTGTTTCTGATGGTTTTACAGGAAATGTAGCCCTAAAAACCGCTGAGGGAACAGCAAATTTTATTACGAGTGAATTAAAAAAAACTATGACTGGAAATATTATGGGTAAAATTTCTGCATTATTAAACATGTCCAATCTTAAGAAATTTAAAAAAAGATTAGATCCAAGATTATATAATGGTGCAATTTTTATTGGGTTAGACTCGCCAGTAGTTAAAAGTCATGGTGGAACAGATTATGTTGGTTTTTCAAACTCTCTTGATGTTTGTAATAGAATTGTAAAAGGTAATTTGATAGAAAAGATAAAGCAAAATATTTAATATGAGAATAAACTTAACTAAAAAAGACTTAGTTAATTTAATTTATATGCAACTTGGTTTTTCCAAACAAATTTCAGAAAATCTCATTGAAGATTTTTTATCGACCATTGTTACTAATATTAAATCAGAAAAAAAATTAAAATTATCAAAATTTGGCACTTTTTCTATAAGAAAAAAAAATTCCAGAATAGGAAGAAATCCAAAGACGAAGGAGTCGAAAGTGATATCTAGTAGGGAAGTAGTTTTGTTTAAGCCATCAAAAGAATTTAAAGAATTTATTAATATGAAAGAAAATGAATAAATCTGAAAGTGCTTATAAAACTATTGGGGAAGTTGCAAAAATTTTGAAACTTCAAGCAAATAAAAATGGTAATCTTCCCACACATATAATTAGATTTTGGGAGACACAATTTAGTCAAATTAAACCTAAAATATTAAATTCGAATAGAAGATATTATGACGAAAGAACAATTAATCTTTTAAAGAAAGTTAAGTTTCTTTTAAAGGTTCAGGGTATGACAATTAATGGTGTAAAAAAGATACTAAATAATGAACATTCTTTAAAGCTTGACGAAATTGCAGATAAATCTATAAAGGCTGAAAATTTAAAAAACAAATTAGTAAAGATTTCTAAAATTATAAAAGATTTGAAATAAAATGGCAAAAAAAACTCATGTAAAAGTAAGACTTGTTCCTGACGCTAAGCCAGATAGTTCCTTCTTTTATTACGTAAAAAAACCTGCTGGAGGTGAGAAAGCTAAAGTAAAGCTTTCAGCAAAAAAATATAATCCTGATACAAGAAAACATGAATTGTTTGTGGAAAAGAAGTTACCCCCACATAGTAAATAATTATTTTTTTTTAAAGTTTCTTTTTTCGTATTCAATATAAGCCCAAATCATATTCTTCCATATTCTTTTTGTTATTTTTGGGTCAATTTTATTTTTAAGGGATTTTTTTTTAATATTTTTTAAAATAATTTTTATTCTTTTGTGGTCAATAATTTGGTTTTTTTTATCTTTTAATTCTAGAACCCTATTAACAAGATTTGTTCTTTTTTTTATAATTTTGATGAGAGAATCATCAAGCTTATCTAATTCAATTCTAATTTTACTTAATTTATTTCTCTTTAAAGGCGACATTTATATATTTGGATTTATAAAAAAATATTATATTTAAACACTTATGTACACTGTTAATGCAAAAATTAATAATCAATTGTCTTTATGGTTAATTACAATGTTTATTATCATTTCTATTATGATTGTAGTTGGTGGTTTAACTAGACTAACTGACTCTGGTCTTTCAATAACAGAATGGCAATTATTTTCAGGATTGTTTCCTCCTCTAAATCATAACGATTGGATATTATACTTTAATTTATACAAAGAAATTCCTGAGTATAAATTACAGAATTTCAACATGACATTAGAGGAATTTAAAATTATTTTTTGGTGGGAGTGGGCACACAGATTTTTAGGTAGAGTAATAGGCTTATGTTTTTTGATTCCTCTTATATATTTTTCTTTCAAAATAAAAATCTCAAAAATACTAGATTTGTACTTTGTTTTTTTTCTTATTTGTTTTCAAGGATTTATTGGTTGGTATATGGTCAGTAGTGGTTTAGTTGACAGAATAGATGTTAGCCACTTTAGATTATCCGTTCATTTATTAATTGCTTTTTTGATTTTATCATTAATTTTTTGGAAATACTTAAAATATCAAAATTATGACAAAATTACAGATGGAATAAATTTAATTATTCCTAGTATATTTTTAGTTTTGATACTAATTCAAATTGTAATTGGTGCCTTTGTCTCAGGTATGGATGCTGGAAAAATTTATAATTCCTGGCCCTTGATGGGAAATACTTATTTTCCAAATGATAATAATGTTAAAAATTTAATTAAATTATCCGCTTTTAGTGATCCATCGTTAGTTCAGTTTATTCACAGAAATCTGGCATATCTAATTGGATTATTTTATGTGATGATATTATTTAAAGTATACAAAAATAGAATTACAAAACTATATAGATCAGTTAATATTTTAGGTTTTTTTATAATCCTGCAGATTATTTTAGGAATTTTCACCATTGTGCTTGGTGCACAAATTTATATTGCTGCTGCACACCAAGTAAGTTCTATTTTTTTAGTGACTTCTTCTATTTATTTTTTATTTATAAATAGTAAAACTAACTAACTGCTTTAAGCTTACCTTTCGAGGATTTATTTAAAGCTTGATCTAAATCTTCAATAATATCATCAATATGCTCGATACCAATACATAGTCTAACGTAACTTTGTGTTACACCAGATGCAGCAAGCTCTTTTTCATTTAATTGGCTGTGTGTTGTACTTGCTGGGTGGATAGCCAAACTTCTAGCATCTCCAATATTTGCAACGTGATAAAACATTTTTAAAGCTTCAATAAATCTTTTACCTGCATTAATACCACCTTTTAGCTCAATACCAACCATAGGTCCATTTCCACCTTTAAGATATTTTTTTGCTCTATCAGCAATAAGTTTATCGTGTTCAGTAGAATAGATAACTTTAGTTACTTCTTTGTGTTTTTTCAGAAAATCGACAACATGTTCTGCGTTAGCACAATGTTGTCTCATTCTTAAGGCTACTGTTTCAAGTCCTTGGATGATAGCAAAAGCATTATCAGGGGAACATGCTGAACCTAAGTCTCTTAACAAACAAACTCTAGCTCTGACTGCAAAAGGAACATTTGCTCCAGTAAGTTCAGGCACATCCTTTCCCCAAACAGCCCCATTATAACTATCATCTGGTTCGTTAAACAATGGTTGTCTTTTTGGATCTGCAGTCCAATCAAAATTACCACTATCTACAATACTCCCTGCAATAGCAGTGCCGTGTCCACCAATATATTTGGTTAATGAATGAATTACTATAGCGGCACCATGTTCAATTGGTTTACATATAACAGGAGCAGCTGTATTATCCATTATAAGAGGTATGTTGTATTTTCGACCAATATCTGAAACATCTTTAATTGGAAATACACGTAAATATGGATTTGGTAGAGTTTCTCCATAAAAAGCTCTAGTCTTATCATCTATTTTTTTTTCAAAGTTTTTAGGATCTTTTGGATCAGCATATCTTATTTCAATACCAAGTTTACTTAAGGTATGAGTGAATAAAGATACAGTTCCTCCATAGAGATCCGTAGAACTAACAATATTATCACCAGCTTGAGCTACATTTAATACCGAAAACAATGATGCAGTTTGTCCGGATGCTACTGTTAAACAGGCCAATCCACCCTCAAGAGCTGCAATTCTTTTTTCCAACACATCATTTGTGGGGTTCATTATTCTTGTATAAATGTTACCAAACTCTTTTAATGCAAATAGATTAGCTGCATGATCTACACTTTGAAACTGAAATGATGTAGTTCTATAAATTGGCACAGCAACAGCATTTGTTGCAGGATCACTTCTGTAATCCCCACCATGTATTGCAATGGTCTCAGGATTATTTCTTTTTGTACTCATAACATACTCCTTTTTTAGTGCTTTAACTTAATGTAAGGCGCACAATATAGTTCAAATGCCTACCGATAAATTATGAAAATTCCTTTTTAGCAGTTTAAAGCCCGCAATAGGATCAAATCGGCATAATACTTTTATCAAATATAGACCTATTTTCAAGGTAAATATAAAATTGACTTTGATTTTAATAATAGTATTAATCCTCGCACAATGACAAAATTCCTTAAAAAAGAGCAAATAACATCATCTTGGTATGAAATTGATGCAACTAATGCCGTTGTTGGTAGATTAGCTACAGTTGTTTCAAATATTATAAGAGGAAAAAATAAAACTACATATACCCCACATATGGATGATGGTGATTTTGTTGTTGTTAAAAATATTGAACAAGTAAAATTCACAGGAAAAAAGTTTCAAAACAAGAAGTACTATAGACATACAGGTCACCCTGGTGGTATTAAGATTGCTACACCTGAAAAATTACACGAAAAAAAACCAGGTGAAACTTTAAAACTAGCAGTTAAAAGAATGTTACCTGGTGGTGTTTTGGGTCGAAAACAATTAACTAAATTAAAAATTTATGTGGGTAATGATCACCCTCACTCCGCACAAAATCCTACGGTGATTGAGTTAAATAAATTGAATGTTAAAAATTTAGCTAGAAATTAATATGGAAAATACTCAAACATCTTCAAAATCCCAAAAACTTAAATTAGATTTTAAAGATAGTAAATACGCAACTGGTAGAAGAAAAACCTCTATTGCGAGAGTTTGGTTAAAAAAAGGATCTGGTAAAATATACGTTAATGGAAAATTATTTAGTGATTATTTTGCAGACGAAACTCATAAAATGCAAATTACAAGACCTTTTGAGATTATTAATCAGTCTACAGATTATGATGTTAGATGTAGTGTTAAAGGTGGAGGACCAACTGGTCAAGCTGGTGCAATGGTTCACGGTATATCTAAAGCATTAGTTTTATTTGATGAAAACTTAAAAGGCACATTAAAAACAGAAAATCTTACCACGAGAGACTCTCGAGCAGTTGAGAGGAAAAAACCTGGTAGAAGAAAAGCAAGACGAAGCTTCCAATTTTCTAAAAGATAATTTTTTTTTAATATTTAACTGTTATAATATAAAATGCATAAGCTTAACGCATTAATCGCTGGATCAACTGGATATATTGGTACTCAATTAATTAAAATATTAGTCAAGCACAAATATATAAACATAAAATATCTATGTGGTAATTCTTCAGCAGGTAAGACTATTTCTTTTTATGAAAAGTCATTATTAAAATATAATTTACCTAAAATAAAAAAATTTCATAAAAATTTATTAAATGATGTTGATATAATTTTTACTGCTCTACCTAATGGTGAAGCTCAAGATATATCTAAAAATCTTAATAATAAAAATATTTTAATTGATTTAGCTGCAGATTTTAGACTTGAAAAAGCTTCGGAATATCAAAAATGGTATAAGCAGAAACATCGAGCAATTAAACTAATAAAAAAAAGTATTTATTCACTTCCTGAAATTAATAGAAAAGAACTTAAAAAGTATAATATAATTTCAAGTCCTGGCTGTTATCCAACATCCATTCTTCTGCCACTAATACCTTTGTTTCATAAAAATTTTATTAATTTTAAAAATATTATAATAGATTCTAAATCTGGCTATTCTGGCGCTGGAAGAAGTGTTCATAAAAAATATAAAAATAAAAATTTATATGAATCCTTGAGCGCATATGGAGTTGGTATTCACCGACATAATTCAGAAATCGATCAGATGTTAAAAAAATTTACTAAGAAAAAAATTGAGGTAAGTTTTACACCTCATTTATCTCCAATGTTTAGAGGTATTTTAAGTACAATTTATTTAGATTTAAATAAAAATGTAAATCAATCAAAGGTCATAAGTTTATTATCAAAATTCTATAAAAAAGAAAAATTTGTTAAGATTTCTAAATCAAATACTCTGATAAGCACTAACGATGTTATTAATACCAATACTTGTTTAATTTCAGTCTGTAAATCTAAATTCAAAAATAAAATCATAATACTTTCAGCAATAGATAACTTAATAAAAGGTGGAGCAGGTCAAGCAGTTCAAAGTCTTAATAATAGATTTAACTATCCTGAAACAACCGGATTAATATGAGGCTAATATTAAGTTTATTTCTAATATTATTTCTTAATAATTGTTCATTGAATAAAGATTCTCAATATTGGACTGTAGACTCTATTAAGAACAAAGAAGAGCAAAGAAAAATTTCAAAAATATTAAAGAAATCAAAAGATATAACCAGTATGACATTCAAAGAATATAAAATATATATAGAAGACTTAACAAAAAAAAGTAATTATCCTGATATTAGTAAATGAAAAAAATATACAATATTGCTGTAGTTGGTTTAGGACAAGTTGGTATTTACCTGCTTAATGAGTTAAATAGCAAAAAAAAAAATATTGAATTAAAAACAGGAACAAAAATTAATGTAGTAGCAATATCCGCAAAAAATATCAAAAAAAAAAGAAAATTTAAAATTAATAAGAAAATTTTTTATACCAATCCGTTTGATATACTTAAAAAATTTAAAGTTGATATTTTATTTGAGGCAATAGGATTATCTGACGGTGTATCTAAAAGAATTGTAGAGAAAGCTTTAAAAAGTAAAGTTCACGTTATTACACCAAATAAAGCTTTAATTTCTAAACATGGAAATTATCTGGCAAAATTAGCTGAAAAAAATAATGTTAATTTAGAGTTTGAAGCTTCTGTAGCAGGAGGCATCCCAATTTTAAGATCAATTAAGGAGGGATTGTCAACAAATAAGATTTCAAAGATTTATGGAATATTAAATGGAACCTCAAATTACATCTTATCTGAAATGGAAAATTCTAATCAAAAATTTAATGATGTTCTCATTAAAGCACAAAAACTTGGTTATGCTGAACCAGGTAATCCTAAATTAGATTTAAATGGTTTTGATGCTTTTGCAAAGATAAGAATTTTATCTGCACTTGCATTTAATAGTAAAATTTCACACCACAAATGTTTAATGGAAGGGATAGAAAAAATTGAACTAAAAGATATAAAAATTGCTAATCAATTAGATTTAAGAATTAAACTTCTTGGAATAACGGAATTAAAAAATAATCAACTTTTTGAGACAGTTCACCCATGTTTAGTTAACAAAAAATCTTATATCGGTAATGTTAATGGAGTAATGAACGCAGTAATTCTTGAAGGTAAACCAGTTGGTGAAAGTATTCTACAAGGTGAAGGGGCAGGTCCAGGTCCCACTTCATCTTCTTTACTTTCTGACTTATTGTCCATAATTAAAGGTGATATTAAAAAACCTTTTGGAATACCTTTTGCACAATTAAAAACTTTAAAATCTTATAATATAAACAATTATACAAATTCCCTATATTTAAGGTTTGAAGTAAAAGATCGCCCAGGTGTTTTATCACAAATTACAAACCGTTTAGCTAAATATAAAATATCTGTAAAAAGACTCATCCAAACACCTGATAAAAAAACAAATAAAGCAACAATTGTAATTATAACTCACAAAACCTCAGAGATAAATTCCAAGAATTGTTTAGCTATATTTAAAAAAAACAAAAATATTTTAAAAACACCAACACTTATTAGAGTGATTGGTTAATGGATATTTATTTAAAACTTTTTGAAGTTTTATTTCCTGTTTTTTTTATGGTAGGCATTGGCTACTTTATTGGAAAAAAAAATCCTAAGTTAGATACTTCTTTTATTACAAATTTTGCAGCCAATATTGGAAGCCCTGCAATGGTTTTTTATGCTATCACTACTACTGGTGTTACATTTTCAATGTTTATTGAATATTTTTGGTATTCGTTAATTGCAATATTTGCCTTTGCTTTGGTAGGAATACTTTTTTTAATTTTTTTAAAAAAAGAAATTTTACGAGAACTTCCTCCATTTGTCTTACCCAATGTAGGTAACATGGGACTACCAATTTGCTTATTTGCTTACGGTAACTTAGGTTTAGGCATTGCAGCAACCATATCATCATTAGTAATATTTTTTCATTTTACTATAAATGTTTTTTTAGCGAGTAAAAAATTTAATTTAAAACTCTTATTACAAAGCCCACCTGTCTACGCAATAATAATTTCAATTATCTTTATATATTTTGAAATCGAGACACCACTTTTTTTAGTAAATACAACAATGATCACTGCCTACACTGCAATATTTTTAATATTGATGTCTTTAGGAATTGCTCTTACAAGATTGAAAGTTTTTTCATTTAAATCTGCTTTTATTTCCTCTATATGTAGAGTTTTTATCGGTCCATTAATTGGATTAGCAATTATAAAAATATTTAATCTTTCTGGTTTTGCAGCAGGTGTATTTTTAATTCAATGTGCTATGCCAAGTGCAGTTTTAACATATTTAATAGGTTCCATGTATTCACCTAAAGAAATTGTTGATAGTATTGCTAGTATGATAGTAGTTTCAACAATAATGTCATTTATAACTTTACCAATCGTTGTGTTCTTTGCTTTGAAATACTTCTACTAAATTAAATTATTTTTTTATGAAGGCTATAATTCTTAATGCTTCAGCTTGGATGATCGTTCCAGTAATGGATGCTTTTGCTAAATATTTAAGTGCTTCGATGGATGTTTTTCAAATCGTCTGGGCAAGATATTTTTTTTCAGCACTTTTTACATTATCTTTAATGTTAATTTTTTACAGAAGAACTTTTGTGTTGAGTAAAAATCCAAAATTACAATTGATCAGAGGTTTTGTTTTAGCCTTTTCTACTTTATGTTTTTTTTATGCAATTTCCATTATTTCACTTCCTAAAGCTTTAACTTTAGCATTTGTAGCACCTATAACTTGTACTGCTTTTTCTCCAATATTTCTAAACGAGAAAGTTGGTTTTAGAAGATGGTGCGCTGTTTTAGTTGGTTTCTTGGGTGCTTTGATTGTAATTAGACCTGGTTTTATTGAGGTAAATTTAGCAACTTTAGCCGCAGTTTCTTGTGGAATTTGTTATGGGTTTTATTTTATTATAACTAGGAAATTGAGTACTTCTGATAATTCTTTTTTAACTTTGTTATTTACTAGTTTAGTTGGTTTAACTATTGTTAGTCTATTTGTGCCCTATGTTTGGGTTAAACCAACTTTAACTGAGTGGTTTTTAATGGCTTTAATCGGTCTTATAGCTGCTGTAGCACATCTCTTCTTGATATTATCACTTAAATATGCTGATGCCTCGAAATTAGCTCCTTTAGGCTACACTGAGATAATTACCAACATACTAATTAGTTACTATTTCTTTCATGAATTGCCAGACAATTGGACTTATTTAGGTTTATTTATTATCATTTTAAGTGGTTTATATATTTCTAGAAGAGAATATTTTCTTACTCGTTCTCATTAATAGTAACTAAATATTTACTAATATATAATGTATTACCTTAATTTATATGTTTAAAATACTGTAATTATTAGTTTATTTACTTTACAAAATATCTATAAATTAAAATAAAAATTTCAATTTTTATTAGAAAACAAACAAATAATGACTTTTATTTTAATAGATAAAGGTAAGATAGCCTTGGATGACAAAAAAAATATTCCAAAATAGTTAAAAGTGTTTAATTCCAATAGTTTTTTTAGATAATCAAACATAAAACTCAAAATAGTTATTTTAGTAATTGAGTAGGGGAACAAAAATTCACAAAAAATTTTTTAAAATTTGATACTAAAATGAGCCTCGTTATCATTTAAAAGGAAAGCAATGCAGTTATAGAATATCTGTTTTAAACGGCCATAGAGGTACTTTAATTTGATAAATCTTGATACATACTGCAACTGGTGGGTGTATAACAGCATTTATGCTTAAATAAGCTTAAATATTTAAAAAATGTTAATTTTATTGGTTTTTTTGAACAAAAAATAGGTTTAAAAGTCCTTAAATATCAACTTTTTCAGATCTCAATAAACGCAGCTTTGTCTTAAACCCACCACTCCCCGAGTATCCACCAAGACATCCATCAGACCTAATTACTCTGTGACAGGGCACTTTAGGAGCATATGGGTTTTTTCCACATGCATTAGCTACAGCACGAGCTGATTTGGGGCATTTTATAGCAATTGCAACCTCTTTATATGTTTTAACTGTTCCTTTAGGTATAGTTTTTAAAAAGTTCCAAACTTTTAATTGAAATTTAGTTCCATTCATTAATGTATAAGTTTTGATGAAAAAAACTACTTATTTATGCACTTTTCAGTGCATAAAACAGTAGTTATAGGCACGTCGTTGACTCGCTATCGCCATGCCACCCGTTTCGTGCGTTCAGCGATCCCCCACGAAACTTTCTGCCCTCTGAAATTGTTCCTTACGGTTTTTCTCCAGCTGGTCAGTTAAGGGTTGCCCCTTAATTAATTCTAACGTATCAGCTTTTAAATTTAATTGTATCACTTTTTAGTTGTTATATTTTTTTTTATTATGAACTGTGAATAATGGGGATAATTCTAATCACCAAATATAAGTATAAAATAGCTTATAAGAAAAAATAGAAATAGAACTGATAAATATATTGTCTCCAATGTTTTTCCAGTTTTTTTGTATTGAATAGCGCCTAAGATTGCAAAAGCTATAGCGGTAATCAAAAAATAATTAGGTTCTATAATTCCTGTCATCGAAGCCATATTTTAATTTTTAGACTATTGACATTTAAATTCACCTAATATATTACTAACGATAATTAATGGTTATCAATAGTAATTAGTATGGATACACTTACAACTAACTTAAATGCTTTAGAGGAAGAAACTTTATTAAACTTAAAAAGTTCAAAATCAAACAATACTATTAAAGCTTACAAATCTGATTTTAATAATTTTGATATTTTTTGTGTGCAAAATGGTTTTAAATCACTACCTTCAGAACCAAAAATTGTCTCATTGTACTTAACTTATCTTTCAACAAAAAATATTAAAATAAGCACTTTAAAACGAAAATTGGTTTCTATAGGTGTTATTCACAAACTAAAAGGACATTATTTAGATACTAAACATCCATTAATAATTGAGAATATTATGGGTATAAAACGGAGGAAAGGAAGTATTCAAATAGGAAAAAAACCATTATTAGTCAATAATTTAAAACAAATAATTAATGTTATAGATGATCAATTAAGTAATAAAATAAAGATATTGAGAGATAGATCAATTATTCTAATTGGATTTGCAGGTGGTTTTAGAAGAAAAGAAATAGTTTCGTTAAATCTTGAAGACTTAGAATTTGTAACAGAGGGACTTAAAATCAAAATAACAAAATCAAAAACAGATCAATTTGGTGAAGGTTTCGTAAAAGGACTGCCCCATTTTGATAATTCTCAATTTTGTCCGGTTGTATCAATTAAAAAATGGATAAAATTTTCAAATATAAACTCTGGCCCTTTGTTTAGAAGATTTAATAAGGGATCAAACTTATCTGAAAAAAGATTAACAGACCAATCAGTTGCTTTGATTATAAAAAAATATCTAGAATTAGCAGGTATTGATAGTAAAAATTATTCTGGTCATAGTTTAAGATCTGGGTTTGCTACATCGGCAGCAGAGGCTGGTGCAGAAGAAAGAAATATAATGGCTATGACAGGCCATAAATCACCTGAAATGGTAAGAAGGTATATTAAAGATGCAAACATATTCAAGAATAATGCACTGAATAAAATTAAAATATAAATAATGAAAAATATAATTGTAAGATTGGCTAATGGTTTAGGAAATCAATTATTTACTTATGCAGCAGCATTTAATTTAGCAAAAAAAAATAATGCAAATTTATTAGTTGATGATGAAAGCGGATTTTATAAAAGATATAAGTTTGAACTATATAACTTTAAGTTAACAGCTCAAATCGCAGAAAGTAAATTCAAATATAAGGGACATATTGGAAGATTTAAGAGAAAAATACTTAAAAAATTCAAATTTCTTCAAAAAGATTTGGTTTTTATAGAAGAGAAAAAAGATAAAAATAAACTAACAAAGTTTGACCCTAATACATTAAATATAAAAATCAATCATAATGCTTACATGGAAGGCTATTTTCAATCTGAAAAATACTTTAAATCAGAGGAAAAACTTATTTTAAAAGAATTTGATTTTAAAGATGAAATTAAAAATAAATCAAATAAATTCAAAGATTTAATATTAAAAAATAATTCAATATCTATACATATAAGAAATAAAAAATTTCTCATAGATGAAAACCATAATAATATTGATCTTTTAAAAAAAGAAAATTTTAATTATAATTTAAAGATAGCAAAAAAAGGAATTGAATATTTTGAAAGGAAATTTGAAAATACTAAATTTTTTGTATGGTCTGACGATTTTAGTGGATTACGAGAACATTTTCCATCAAGTAAATTTACTTTTGTAGATGAAAACTTAAGTTTGAGCCCTGCATATGATTTATACTTAATAAGTTTATGTAAAAATTTTATAATATCCCCAAGCACGTTTCATTATTGGGGATCATACTTGTCAAAAAACCCAAATAAAATATGTCTTTCTCTACCATATATTAAAAACAAAAGTGGTTATTATGGTTTTAGTAATAATCAGGATATTAAACCAGATTGGTGGATTTAAAAAAATTACTGTCTATTTTTTTTTAAAAGAGCAATGAGGTTTTATTTCCAAGAGAAATATCAATAAAATATTTTGTAATTTTGGTTTCGTTAAAAAGTTTGAAATATTTATTTTTTCCATTTTTTGAAATTTTTTTTCTTATATTATCATTTCTGGAATAAAATTTAATCTTGTTGGAAAGATCATCTATATTGGAATATAATACAATTTCATTCTTATTAAAGAAGTCAGACATTTGAACTTTTTTATCTATAAATGTTAATAAACCATTACCCATAATAGAAGCTATTCTATTACTAGAATAATATTTTGTAGGTTTTCCTCTACTTAAGTTAAGGCCCATTTTAGAGTCAATTAATGCATTATTAAAATCATTACCCCAAATTGGTTGTTTGTTTAAGAAACCATAAAAATCATATTTTATATTTGGAATTTTTTTTACCAATTTATCTAAGAATTTTATTCTGTTATCTTCTGTTCCATGTTTTAAAGTAGCACGATTTACACCGTGACTCATTGCATAAAATAAATCATTTTTTGGTTTCAATTTATAAACATCAAACCTTTCTATGTTTTTATCTACAGGCACAAAGAAAAAATGAAAATTTTTATTAGATTTATTTTTTATTATTGAAGGATCTGTCGTAATAAAATTATGATCAACAAAATCAGAGTATAAATTTATATTAGATAAATTAAGTTTTGAATATTCTAGACCGGACATCACAGGATCTTCATTCCATTGAGATATGACAAGGTTTTTGTTAATTGACCTAATTGTATCTAATGTCTCCAAAGTTAAATTTTTTGTATGACCGAAAAATAACATATCAGGATTATAATTTTTAAAGGTTTCTATGAAAAAGTTTTGAAAATTAATTTTGTTTGGTATTAGGTTAAAAGATCTATTATTTCTTAAGTAATCCCTATCGCTTATTTCAAGCACATCATGACCATTGCGCACAAAACCATTAGTAAATTTTTTTCCTAAGGAAATATTAAATAATCTGTAATTAAGTTTCTGTCCTTGGTTGTATAAGTTAATAATTTTTAATTTGTTTTTTATATAATTTACATTGAAACGTGGAAAAATATTTTCTCTAATTTGATCTATAATTTTTGTATTTTCATTTATTAAATGTTTTATATTTCCTCTACTAAGTTTTTGGATTTTTTCTTTTGTTTTGGAGTGTTTAATAAGTTTTTTTATTTCCAAATAAATATTTTTTGAGTCAAGTTTTTTTAATATTACAGCATTCTCAGTAGTTTCTTTTAACCCACCTTTATGACTAATTATTGTTGCACATCCTCTTGAGGATGCTTCAAGAGCTGTTCTTCCAAAAGGTTCATCCCACCTAGAGGGTACAACAGCAATTTCTGATTTGTTAAGTAAATCTAAGGTATCTTTGTGTTTAATAAATCCTAATTCTTTATGTCTTGAATGCTGTATGTATATAGACCTTCTATCTTCATCACCTACTGAATATGCATTCCAATTTGAAAACTCATCAAGAATTTTAATTATAGCCTCTTTAAATAAATCATATCCTTTAGAATGATTTAATCTTCCCACAAAAATTATATTTTTTTTCTTTTTAACAGCTTTTTGTTTATACACACTTGGATAAACAATTTCTGTTTTACTTTGTAACTTTTTATCAATATTTAAAAAAAACCTATTTCTTACCCACTCGCTTACAAAAATTAATTTATCTATAGAGTTTAGTATTCTTAATCTATCGTTAATTGATTTGGATCCATTCATTGATAGGGGATCATTATGAAAATAGAAAATAAATCTACTTTTTACTTTATTTAATAATTTAAGTAAAAGTTGTGGTCTATTATGAACCTCAATAATATTATAATTTTTTGAATTTAAATCTTTAATTAATTTTTCTGCATATTCGTTTGTTGTACTTCTTATTTTAGATTTTATATTTTTTAAATTTATATTTATGTAATTTTTAGTTAAATATTTTTTTGATTTTGTATGGCCATAAATAAAGTTATTTTTTTTAAACTTTGAGTTTTTATAAAATTCAGAAACCCATAATGATGCAGCAGATGCTTTATCCGGTGTATAGTTTTCCTTATAAGGTAATATTGTTGCAATTTTAAGACTTTGATTTTTTTTTAAAATCATAAATTATCTTTGACCTTACTTTTCTATCTTTTTTGAGCTGATATTCAAATGAAAGTGCTTTTTTTTTTAAATAAAATTTTTTTTTATAAGCTAATTCCCACTTATAACCTTTTGTAGATTTAGCCCCATTATTAGAATTATGTTTATTAAGTCTGTTTATTAAATTGTTAGTATATCCAACATATGATCTATTTTTATATCCATCAGCTGTTACAATTAAGTATACGTAATAAACCATGTAACTCTATCAAATTTGGCGGTCCCTAGGGGAATCGAACCCCTCTTTCGAGGATGAAAACCACGTGTCCTAACCGATAGACGAAGGGACCAAATTGCTGCTTTTTATTGTAAAAAATTGTATTAATCAAGCTTAAATAGATTTTTCATATTATTGATAATCATTTATTTATAACTTTTTTAATTATTTTTTTAACACCTGTGTTTTTATGCGTAACCAAAGTTTCAGTGATGTATTCATTATTTTCAACTTTTATGCCTGAAACTATATCTCCAGATGTCACACCTGATGCACAAAAAATTGAGTCTCCTTTTACAATTTCATGCAGTTCATATTTTTTTGTAAAATTATTGATACCCATATTCTTAGCTCTTGCTTTGTCTTTATCACTACTAAATAAAAATCTTCCCTGAAAACTACAGTTAAAAGAATCAAGGGCAGCTGCAGCCAGAACTCCTTCAGGACCACCTCCTATACCCATAAATATATCCACACCATATTTTTTGTCAGTTACTAGTAAGGCACCCGATATGTCACCATCTGAGATTAATTTTATATTGACCCCTATTTTTATTAAATCCTCGATAATATTTTTGTGCCTTGGTCTATCCATAACACATGCTGTCATACTCTCTGGTTTTTTGTTCAAATACTCACATAAATTAAAAACATTTTCTTTAGTAGAGTAATCTAAATCAATGACACCTTTTTCACTTACTTTGGCAGATATTTTTTCCATATATGTTTCTGGGGCATTGAAAAGATTATTTTTTTCTGCAATTGCAATTACCGATAAAGCTCCTGGAAGATTGTTTGCAGCAAAATTAGTACCCTCTAAAGGATCAACAGCTATGTCCATTTCAGGACCATTAGTTGTGCCAACTTTTTCACCAATATATAACATAGGAGCTTCGTCGAGTTCACCCTCACCAATAACTATTTCACCTTTAAAATTTATTTGATTTAATTCATTTCTCATTGAATCAACAGTTGCTTTGTCTGCAGCAATTTTATTTTTTTTACCTATAAAGTCATATGATGAAACAGCAGCTTTTGACGTCACATTTACAAACTGATCTATAAATTTTCGGTCAATTGCCATTAAATTTTTTCAACAATAAATTCTTCTTGTTTTATTTTATATTCAAATTCTCTTAAACGTTTATAAACACTTGCAAGTTCAATTATAGTAGGCCAAGCTTTTAAAATGTATTGCATTGACCCCTCAACTCTTCCAAAAGCCCTTATAATTTGCTGCATTACTCCAAGTGTAACTGCACCAGCCACTATAGCTGGGGCTAAAAAAACGTACGCAGATAACACATTAGCTTGTAAGTAAGCAATTCTACCAATATTAAAATATAAATATCTTAAATAACTTAAATAGTGGATACTTCTAACATCTTCAAATAATTCATCTATAGATTTTGGCCTTATAGCTCCATCATCTTCAGCAATAACTAAGATTTTTCTGTAAGCTGCTTCTTTTTTTTGTAAATCATATTCAACACCTACTAACCTTAATATTAGACCTAAAATTATAAGAAAGATTGTTCCTCCGATTGACCAAATAAGGGCGCCAACTATTAGACCGTAATCCCAATCACCAAAAAAGAAAATTGGAATACCAATACTTAATCCAAACAAAATTGGCATAAACTCAAATAAAATCATTAAGGCTTCAATCAAACTTGTTCCTAAAGACTCCATTATTCTTGAAAATTTTATAGTATCTTCTTGAACTCTTTGAGCAGCACCTTCAATTTTACGGGCTTTATCATAAACAGAATGATACCATTCAACCATCGCAGCTCTCCATCTAAATAAATAATGTGAAGTAAAGAAACTTACTAGTACTGCAACACCTACATACATTGCTGCTAAAGTAATAAATGAAAGTAAACTTGCCCAATATTCTTCAATTGTTATAGCATTAGGGGCACCTAATGCTTTTTGAATCATATCGTAGAATGAACCAAACCACTCATTTATTTTAACATCAATTTTAACTTGAATCCAAAGCGATGAAAGTATTATAGCAGAACCTAACCATGACCATAAGTACCAATTTTTTTCAGTGAAAAATCTAAACATATTATTATTTTAAGAAATTATCTGAATAAGATTTTTTTACAATTTTTCTTTTTCTAGGTTCGATTATCTCATAATCAATTTTATTCTTTTTTGCGTAATTTATTGCAAGTTCTTTAGATGAAAATTCTAACTTTAACTCAGTTAAAGTATCATTAGAACTTTCCCATCCCATAAGGGGATTCGTAGTTGGATCTTTTGTTTTAAATTCAAGTACCCACTTGTTAGTTTTCGCAAGACCTGACTGCATTGGACTTTTGTTTGGAATATAAATTATTGCTTTTTTCATAATGATGGTCGGAGTGGCAGGATTCGAACCTGCGACCCTCTGGTCCCAAACCAGATGCGCTACCAGGCTGCGCTACACTCCGAGAGCATTACTAATACAGTAGTTATTGATATTTTCAATGATTAAAGCTTCAAAATTAAAAGAATTTTAATAAATATCTGGTATATAAGAATTTATGATAATTGAATGTCCTTGTAAAAAAAAAAAATTCAATATTGATATCGATTTAATCCCAGCTAAGGGACGAAATCTACAATGTGGTTCCTGTGATCGTATTTGGTTTTATAAAAAAGAAGATCCAATACTACAACCTCAACAAATAGTTGAGGATATTGCTATTAAAGAAAGTGAAGAAAGTGCCAATTCAAATATTGATAATTATAATGACCAAGAAAAAAAACAAACAATTAAAGAGAATAAAATACCAAAATCTGAATTAGTTAAACAAACTAAAAGTAGCAAATTTTTTTCATATTTAATTGTTCTCATAATCTCATTGGGGGCACTTATTATTTTATTAGACACTCTAAAAGCACCGTTAATCAACATATTTCCTGGGTTAGAATTGATATTATTCAACCTATATGAAACATTGAAAGATATTAAACTATTTATTATAGACCTTTCATAATTTTATGATCAAGTATATTTCAAAACCTTTTAAGTGGTTCTTTAAATTAGAGGCAGCTAGTGGATTAGTTTTGTTATTTGCCGCTATCATTGCATTATTTATAAGTAATTCTAACCTAGCAGATTTATACTTCTCAACATTAAATAAATATCTATTTATTGGTATTAATAATTTTGGATTAAAACTATCTGTAATTCATTGGATTAATGATGCCCTAATGGCAATATTTTTTTTTTTTGTAACACTTGAGATTAAAAGAGAATTTTTACAGGGGGAACTTTCAAATATAAAACAAGCCTTACTACCAATAATTGCAGCAGTAGGTGGAATGTTGGTGCCAGCATTATTCTATGTTTTTATAAATTTTGGTGACAGTGAAACTCTTAAAGGATGGGCTATACCTTCAGCTACAGATATAGCCTTCTCCTTAGGTGTTTTATCACTACTTGGAAAAAGAGTACCTTTATCGTTAAAAGTTTTTTTGACCGCCCTAGCCATTATAGATGACTTAGGAGCGATAGTTATCATAGCTTTATTCTACTCAGGGGACTTAAGTATTAAATATTTAATATTAATGTTAGGAGCATTTATTATTTTATTACTGATCAATAAATTTAATATAAAAAAAATTTTACCCTATTTGATTGTAGGTTTGTTCCTATGGGATTTCACTCATAACTCAGGTGTACACGCTACCATTGCTGGAGTTCTGCTTGCTATGACAATACCTCATAGAAAAAAAGAAAAAGATTTTTCTTTATTAATAAAAGTAGAACATGCAATTAGTCCATATGTTGCTTTTGGAATAATGCCTCTATTTGCATTTGCAAATGCTGGTGTATCATTAGATGGTTTATCTTTTGCTTCTTTATTAGATAAAGTTCCCCTAGGTATCGTTCTAGGACTATTCGTAGGTAAACAACTAGGTGTTTTTATATTTTCTTATGTATCTATAAAGTTAAAAGTAGCTCAAATGCCAAACGATACAAGTTGGTATAATTTTTATGGTGTAGGTGTTCTTACAGGTATTGGTTTCACAATGAGTTTATTTGTTGGAAATTTAGCTTTTGTTGAAAATATGCAATACATGGATGGTGTAAAGATAGGAGTATTAACTGGGTCATTACTCTCTACTTTATTTGGATATTTTTTAATATTACTCACGCCTAATAGACCTAATAAGTAATTCAACAAATGATGAAAATATTTATAAGTGGTATATTAATAATTATGTTTTTTTTTAAAAATTTAGCTAATGCAGAATACAAAAAAACTTTTTATGATCTAAACATAGAAAGTATAACCGGAGAGATAATAAATTTTAAAGAATACGAAAATAAAGCTATCTTAGTAGTTAATACTGCAAGTTATTGTGGTTTTACAAATCAATATGAGGAATTACAAGAATTATGGGACAATTACAAATCAAAAGGCTTAATAGTTTTAGGCATACCATCAAATACATTTAATCAAGAAAAAAAAGATAATAGTGAAGTTAAAAAATTTTGTGAGGTAAATTTCAATATAAACTTTCCTTTATCAACAATTACAGAAGTTAAAGGCGATGATGCTCATGAAATATATAAATGGGCAAAAAAAAACTATGGAAAATCGGCAGTACCAAAATGGAATTTTTATAAAATATTAATTAACAAAGAAGGTAAAATTGAAGATACATTTGCATCATTTACTAAACCAATGTCTGGTAAATTAATAAAAAAAATTGAAGAAATACTATAATTTAATTGTTAATCCATCATGTGCTGGAATTATATTTTTAGGTAAAAGTTTTTTTAAAACTTTATAATCTAATACTGGTGATAAATTTGTTAAAATAGCATCTTTAGGTTGAAATTTCTCGATCATTAGTAAAGAGTTTTCTAAATTAAAATGAGATGGATGGAAATTATACCACAAGCAATCAATTATTAAATATTTCAGGTTTTTAAAATATTTATAATCTTTCTTATATATTTTACTTACATCACTTATATAGGCTAATTTCTTATCTATGATAAAGCAGTTTGATTTAATTTTACCATGATCAACTTCAACAGATTTAATTTTAACTTTTCTTTTGTTATTTATTGTAAAAAATTCATTTTTTAATTTATTTAATTTTAATGTAGCGGGATATTCTTTAGAATAACTTTTGAAAATATAAGAAAAAGTTTTTATAAGATAATTTGAAGTAAGTTTATCAGCATATACATCAATAGGTTTTCTACTATTGATAAAGAAAGATCTTAAATCATTAATACCATGCGTTTGATCACCGTGCATATGAGAGTAAAGCACTTTTGTTATCTTTTTAATTTTGTGTCTCAATAGTTGTTGTCTAAGGTCTGGCGATGTATCAATTAAAATATTTTCATTCGATGTTTGAAATAAAGCTGAACATCTTGTTCGGTAATTTTTTTTATTTTTTGGATCACAATTACCATAAAAACCATCTGGCCTTGGTACACCCATTGAACTACCACAGCCTAATATAATAAATTTCATAACTATTAATTAAAAAACAGTTGATTAAAATTATTTGTAGTTATTTCAATGATTTTGGATTTTGATATTTCTTTAATTTCCGCAAGCTTAGCTGCTGTAAAATTAATAAATGATGGTTCATTTTTTTTACCTCTATTAGGTACGGGGGCTAAAAAAGGACTGTCTGTTTCAATCAATATTTTTTCCAAAGGTAAAGATTTGAAAGTATCTCTCAAATCTGCAGCATTTTTAAATGTTATAATTCCGCTTGCTGAAAAATATGAGTTCAATAATAAAAGTTTTTTTGCAAATTGTTTTGATCCTGTAAAACAATGCATTAAAATTTTAAGATTATTATTTTTATATGAATTAAGTATTTCATATGTTTCATTTTCTGCATTTCTTGAATGAACAATTAATGGTGACTTTGTCTCAATTGAAGCTTCTATGTGTTCTTTGAAACTCGATATTTGTTTCTCAATATTACTATTATTATAGTAAAAATCTAATCCAGTTTCACCTATGCCAATAATTTTTTCATTATCATTAAAGTTTTGAGCTAATTGAGAAGAAGTTAAAACATTATTTTCACTTTCATGTGGATGAATACCAACTGTACCATAAATAATGTCGTCTTTCTGGATTAATTGTTTAATTTTAGAAAAACTATCTATAGATGTTGATATGGTTAGTAATTTTTTAATACCAACATCTTTTGATCTTTGTATTATGTTATTAAGATCACTTAACAATGGTTCATGGTCGAGATGACAGTGTGAATCAATCATTATCTTTTTCTATTTTTTTAAAAAGTATATCTATTTTATTTATACTATTTCCTTTAATTAAAAATTCATTTTTAGATATCTCTTCTAATTTAATGTCTTTTTCACCAAGATTGAATATTTTTAAAGCCTTTAATACTGACCCAGGGATTATTGGATAGAGTAAAAAACTTATTTTTCTAATAATTTCTAAAGAGGTAAAAACGATGGTATTTAATCTAGTAATATCATCCTTCTTTTTCCATGGTTCTTGATCATTAAAATACTTATTTGCTTCAAAAAGTGAGTTAACTATATAATCAATGTAGTAATTTAAATTTTGTTGGTCTATCTTAGACCTGATCGTCTCTAAATTATCTTTAAATTTATCTAAAATAATTAAATCATCTTCTTCAAATTTTATTTTTTCTGGAATTTTTCCATCACAATTCTTTATCGCAAAAGCAGTAACACGTTGACATAGATTTCCATAATTATTTGCTAAATCACTATTAATACAATCCTCAAGTCTATCTTGAGATATATTTCCATCATTTCCAAAAGAGACTTCTTTTATTAAATAATACCTTAAAGGATCCAAGCCATATTCTTTAATAATTTGTAATGGATCTAAAATATTACCTTTAGATTTAGACATTTTCTCATCACCTGCGAGTATCCATCCATGACCATAAACTTTTTTTGGTAATTGAATTTTAGCGGCTAATAAAAAGGCTGGCCAATATACTGCATGAAATCTTAGTATATCCTTTCCAATTAAATGTATTGAAGCTGGCCAAAATTTTTTGAATAATTCATCATTTTTGTCGGGATAGTTTAAAGCACTTAAATAGTTTGTGAGTGCATCAAGCCATACGTAAATAACATGGTTTTTATCATTAGGAACTTGAATACCCCATGAAAAAGTTTTCCTACTTACTGAAAGATCTTTAAGTCCACTTTTAACAAAACTTATTACTTCGTTTTTTCTTGATTCAGGTGAAATAAAATTAGGATTTTTTTCATAAAAATCTAATAAGGGCTTTTCCCATTTAGAAAGTCGAAAAAAATAAGACTCCTCCTCTATCCATTCTACAGTTGATTTTGAACTTATTGAAATTTTTTTACCATCTATTTCTTCTATTTCATCTTCATTGTAAAAAGCTTCGTCTGAAACTGAATACCATCCTGAATAATTAGAAAGATAAATATCGTCGTTTTTCTCGAGTTCTTTCCATAAATGCTGCACTGTTTTCTTATGTCTTTCCTCAGTTGTTCGAATAAAATCTGTGTTTGTTAAATTTAGAGTTTTAGATAAATCTCTGAATGTCTCGCTGATTTGATCACAGAACTTAAGTGGGTCTAAACCTTGTTTTTCTGCAGATCTTTGAATCTTGAGACCGTGCTCATCTGTACCTGTTAAGAAATAAACTTTGTAACCATCGATAGTTTTAAAACGTGAAAAAAAATCAGCAATAATACTTGAATAAGCATGACCCATATGAGGCCTTGCTGAAGGATAATATATTGGAGTTGTAATATAAAAATTTTTATCCATTTAAAATTTGATCCTCAAATTCCATAAAAAGAGACTCTTCATCTAAATTGTAAATTTTAGTATTAAATATTTTTTTTAAAAAAATTTTATAGAAGTTTAATAATTTAATATTATTAATATTAATATTTTCTCTAAAATAAATTTCAATAAAAGAGTAAAGCAATTCATTTAAGGTTTTATTTTTTTTATATAGTTTATTTTTGATTATTAACGATAGAAAATTTTTTAATGACAAATTTTTTACGTCAATTTGAAGATCTTCTGAAACTATTAAGACTTGTAATAGTATACCTGGTGTTACATAGTAATTAATTAATTCCTCATTTAATAAGTCATAAATATCTTTATCAATAATCTTATTCACTATTTCAATAACTTGATTTTTAGAAAGAGAAATCTTAAAATTAATACATCGTGATTTTAAAGTAGGAGGCACACGCCTATTACTATTTACTAAAATAAAGTTTATATTATCATTTGGTTCCTCAATTACTTTAAGCAATGCGTTTACAGAATTAAGGTTAAGTAAATTTATATTATCAATCAAAACAAACCTTGGTTTTGTGTTGAACGAGGATTTATTTAAATTAGAAATTAGTTCTCGGATTTGATTAACATCGATAATTTTTTTTCCATCCTCAACATCAATGAGATTAAAATTAGGATTAGATTTATTATTTATTAATTTAAAAGATTTATTTTCACTATTTATTTTATAATTATTATAATCATAATTATGATCTTCATTTAGAGACAAAATATAATTGATTATATGATAGGCTAAAGTACATTTACCTATACCCTTCTCACCTGATAAAATTATTTTATTAGGAAATTTTTTATTTAAATATAGATTTTTGAGTATGTCAAAAATTTCATAATGTCCAAATAATGATTTTTGTAATAAAGCACTCATATATTAAATTAAGATATTTATTTTATCTAATATTAATTTCCTATTTTTCTCAATTTCTAAATTTGAATTAATTATCATATATGATTTTTTTTTTGATTTAGCTAATTTAATAAAACCATTCTGAACTTTATTATAAAAAACTGAATTAAATTTGTCGTACCTATTTAGTATTTTTCTTTTTTTTAGTCTTAAAAATAAATTTTTATTATTTACTATATTTAGGAATGTAAAATCTATTTTTATATTTTTAAGTAAATACTTATTTAATACATTGATTAATTTTAAATTTATACCCATACCATAATGTTGGTAAGCGATGGTAGAGTCTGTAAATCTATCAATAAGAATAATTTTTTTATTATAATTTTTTTTTATTAAATTTATATTTTCACTTCTTGATGATAAAAATAACAATAGATCTGTATCTTTATTAAAATTTGATTTATTATTTAACATTAGTCTTCTGATTTTCTCTGAATTTTGACTACCTCCAGGTTCACGTATTTTAATAAAATTAATTTTTTTTTGTTTTAAATACCTAGCAACAGAAGCTAAATGATAGCTCTTACCACTACCTTCTATACCCTCAAAAACAATTATAGGTTTTTTAGACATCACCCCAGATTAAATAGTTAATTGATTTAATTAATCTGGATATAAAATTTACTTTTTTAACCTCTTTTGAGGATAAAAGATCATACTCACCAACTAATTCTTGGTCGTAAACTACTCTTAATTTTGCAATTTTTTGATTTTTTTTAATTGGAGCCTCTACAGGTCCTTCGTATTTAACGGTAACTTTAAGTAATTTTTTTTTTGCTTTTTTAATAGTTTTATAAATATCTTGTACTGTATAGGCATCAACTGAGTCTTGTTTACCCAGCCAAACATTTATTTTTTGAAAAGGTTGATTTGATTTTGCAATTTCAACTAAATCATAGTTAGTTAATCCATAAGTTAAAAGTTTAGTGCTTTCTTTCGATCTTGAATTTTTTGTATTAAAACCACTACCCACAGCTATCAGTCTTCTACCATTTCTTTCTAAAGAGGATGCTAAAGAGTATTTTTCCACAGCAAGATAACCTGTTTTAATTCCATCGGCCCCAAGATTTTTATAAAGTAGAGGATTTCTATTGCCTTGGGTAATTGGATCACCTCCTGTGCGATCCCATGTGAATTCTTTTTCAGCAAACATTTTGTAAAACTTAGGGTGTTTTTCAATTAGATATCTAGACATAATCATTATGTCTCTTACAGTAGAGTAGTTATCAGGATCATTAATACCTGAAGAATTTGTAAAATTTGTATTTTCCATACCAATTTCTCTTGCTTTAGCAGTCATTAACAAAGCAAACTCTTCTTCTGTACCAGCAATACCCTCTGCTAAAGCTATACACGCATCATTACCTGAGGCAATAATTATACCTTTAAGTAAATCTTCCACAGTAACTTGATCTCCTACCATAATAAACATAGAAGAATAACCTGATGTAGATAATCTCCAAGCCTTTTCGGAAATAATAAATTTTTCATCTAAACTTAAATCACCAGATTTGATCAAATCAAAAGCAATTATTGAAGTCATAATTTTGGTCATTGACGCTGGATAAATAGATCTATCAGGTTCTTTTTCATACAAAATTTCACCAGAATAGTAATCTTGAAGTATTGCCGTTCTTGCTTTTACATCAAAATTGGCATGAGAAAATGAATGAATAAATAAGCTGAGGAAAATATAAATTATTAATTTCTTAAGCATCTTTTAATATTTCCAAGTTTTCAAATTCTAATAATTTTATTTCATCAAATGATTTTTCAAGTTTTTTTATATCATTAAATGGACCTAATAATACCCTATATTTAGTCTGTGATAATTTTTTTATTAATGGATTTTTCAAATTTGTCTCTTTTTTAATTCTTAAGATCATATTTTCTGCTGAGTCCTTATAATAAAAATCAGCAATCTTAATTGAGTATAAAAATTTATGTTTCTTTACTTGTTTTTTTTTATTTAAGTCTGATCCTAAATTATCAATTATAATTCCATCTACAGGTGCTTTTTCGGCTACATTTTTTTCTTCATCGAATGTTTTTGCTTTCTTAGCAATAAATGTGGAGTTTTCAGATATTAGAACAAGATCAACATAAGGCTCACTTGAATCAATAAATAATTCATTAGCAATTCTTTTTGTTATTACTGAATTATAAAAATCCGAAAATTGAACATTATTTGAAATAACTTTAGCAATGATTGATTTATCATTTGCAGGATTGGTAATTTTAACAAATGAATTTTTTTTAATTTTTTTGTGAAAAATAACTAAAGCCCTATTATCAATTTTTTTAGATATTTTGTTATCTCTTTTAAGTTGTTCATCATAAATTAACGTAAATCCTGTATTACTATATTTTAGATAATTAGAGTAATTTACTACTTTATTTTTATCATTAAATTGTTGGCATGCTGTTAAAAATAAAATTAATAATATGGTTAAAAATTTATTGAAGTTCATTTTCAAATTTATCTTTTAAAGTACAAACAGCTAAAGCAAATCTTAATGATCTGTTCCATTGTAGTATAATTTCATAATTATCAAAAACAATAAAGGCTGGATTTAACGTATCAGCATCAGGTATTATATCTTTATCAGGTGTAATTATTGCTACTTGAAGATTTTGATATTCATTATCTATTTCATTTATATTTTTAATAAATTTACTATATGATTTTAATTTTTGTTTGTTGTGAAGTTTCTTAGCTGAAACATTTAAATATTTTCTAGGTATATCATTAGATAAATTGACTCTTACAAAACAAGGTTCACCAGCCTTCCAACCAATTTGATTTAAATAATTACCTGCTGATGCATATGCATCTTTATTATTTTTTAAATCAATTGATCCATTATTATCAAAATCTATTGCATAATTTTTCATTGTTGAAGGCATAAATTGAAAAAAACCAAATGCACCTGCCCAAGATCCAAAAAGAGTTTCATAATCAATTTTTTGTTTTTCAATAAGCTTTAAAAGTATTAACAATTCATTTGTAAAAAACTCAGATCGTCTTTTGTCAAAACTTAATGTTGCAAGAGATGATAAAATGTCCATTTTTCCAACATAAGTTCCAAAATTTGTTTCAATGCCCATTAATGATAAAAGTAATTCTTGTTCAATATTAAATTTTTTTTCTACTGATTTAACCAGATTTGAATTTTGTTCATAAAAAGACAACCCTTTAGAAACTTTCTTTTTAGAAGTTCTCTTTGAAATATAAGTCTTTGTATCTTCATAAAATTCTGGTTGAAAACGATCGTATTTAATAACATTAGGAAGGAATTTAGTATTGGACATCACTTTATCAAAAGTTTTCTCAGAAATATTATTTTTAATTGCTATTTTCTTAAAACTTTTTTTCCAATTTTCAAATTCAATATTGATATCAGCATAAACATTAATATTAAAAGTAAATAAGATAATTAATAAGTATTTAATTATTTTCATTTAAATCTTTCAAATATACAATTACAGCAATCCAAATAAAAATAAAACTAACTAATTTATTTAATGAAAAAACTTCATCATAATAAAAAAAACCAAGTAAAAATTGTAAAGTTGGAGTTATATAAAAAATCATTCCAGTTGGGCCAAGTCCACACAGCTCAACACCTCTAACATATAAAAATAGTGGAATAACAGTCATTGGCCCTGCCAAGAAAATTAGTAACATCATAGGTGGATTTTCAATTTTAAAATCATTAAATCCATTAATGGAGATTAAATAAAATGCTGCAATAGCAAATGGCAATATAAATAAGCTTTCTATTAATAATCCGACATCTGTATCTACATTAATTTTTTTTCTTAACAAATTATAAAATCCCCAACTAAATGCTACGACTAAACCAAGCCATGGCAAAGATTTATAACTCATAATAATTAAATAAAGTATGGATACCATGACTAAAATAATTGAAAAAATTCTTTTCTTGTTAAGAATTTCCTTAAAAAAAATGTACCCTAACATCACACTAAGAATTGGCATTATAAAATAACCAAAGCTTGCATCAATTATTCGATTTGTAGCTATTGCATAAATCCAAGCTGCCCAATTTATAAAAATTAAACTACCTGAAAAGAAAAGGTAAATTAAATTTTTTTTTCTTTTTAAAATTTTAAAAAAAATATTCCATTTGGAAAAAAAAAATGTAGTTATTATTAAAGTAACAGTCGACCAAAGGCACCTGTGAACTACAAGTTCTATGTGACCAATATAAGTTATAGATTTAAAATAAATAACACCAATAAA
The DNA here is from genome assembly GCA_902604355.1 of uncultured Pelagibacteraceae bacterium. GTDB lineage: Bacteria > Pseudomonadota > Alphaproteobacteria > Pelagibacterales > Pelagibacteraceae > Pelagibacter. The sequence continues at coordinate 7,263 of CACKYN010000008.1, read as the reverse complement.
TCCCCACCAAAATGAGCCGGAACCAGCTAGCAGTAACCCCTTATTGAATTCTTTATTCATAAGATTTAATGGAATTAGTAGTTATTGTTTTTAATAGACTATTTTAAGGTTGAATTAAATAATTATAATTATAAAACCTTGCGAACGGAGAGATGGCTGAGCGGTTGAAAGCACCGGTCTTGAAAACCGGCAAAGGGGCAACTCTTTCCTGGGTTCGAATCCCAGTCTCTCCGCCATTACTTAATATTTAAAATTTTTAAAAAGTAAATTTACTCTATTCTTTTCTAATTTAAAATCAGTTTCGACTCCTGTATAAAAGTTATACAGATTTGTATCATCTAAATTTAATAATTTTTCTAAATCAATTAAGTCTTCATAATTTAAATTATTAATATTTTTTTTGGTAAATGCACCCAAAAGTTTATCCATTTCTTTTGTACCTCGATAATTAGATCTGTAAATAATTTTTTTTTTTAATTCATCTAGGTTGATAGTCATTATTGGAATATATTAATTTAATATGGATATTAAAAGTAATTATAAATATTTATTATCAGATTTAACAGCATTAAAAGGTGTTGGAGTTAAAACAACAAATTTACTTAAAAAAAAAAATATTAACAATTTATTTGATCTTTTATGGAAACTTCCAAAATCTTATACGGATAGAAGCTTGTCATCAAAAATAAAAGATCTTAAAATTGGTGAGAATCAAACAGTTACGGTTACACCTCAAAAGTATTTATTTCCTAGAATAAGAAATTTACCTAATAGAGTTATTTGTTCAGATGACTCTGGAAAATTAGATTGTGTTTTTTTTAATAGTTACGAGGGATATATAAAAAAAATTCTCCCAATAGGTAAGGAAATAACTATAAGTGGAAAAATTAGTTATTTTAAAAACAAATATCAATTAACAAACCCAAAATATATATCTGAAGACGCTTCTATAATTAAACAAGTGCATAATAAGTACTCTTTAACCGAAGGAATATCTGAAAAAGTTTACAATAAAATTATTAACCAAATCATTAACAAATTACCTGTATTAAATGAATGGCACTCTAATCATATCATTAAGAAATTTGGAAATTTAAGTTGGAAAAATTCCATTGTAGAACTTCACAAACCAGAAAATATCGGAAAATATAAAGATAATTTTTATCAGAGACTTGCTTATGATGAAATATTTTCAACTTTTTTAGTAAATTCTGAAATAAGAAAAAAAATTAAAAAAATAAAAAAAAAAAGAAAAAAAATTGATTTGTATTTGCAAAATAGTTTAATAAATAAATTAAGTTTTTCTTTGACAAATGACCAATTAAATTCCCTAAAAGAAATTAATAAAGATTTAAGTACGTCTACTAAAATGTTTAGACTTTTACAGGGTGATGTTGGAAGTGGTAAAACTATTATAGCTCTTCTATCAGCATACAACACCATAAATGCAGGCTACCAAGTTGCTTTTATGGCTCCTACAGACATATTAGCACGTCAACATCATAATTTAGCGAGAGAAATTTTTCCAGATAGTAAAAAAATTGAATTAATTTCAGGAAAATCTGATTATAAAAACAGAAAAATAATTTTAGAGAAATTAAAAAATAATAAAATAGATATTATATTTGGAACTCACGCAATATTTCAAAAAAAAGTTAGCTATAAAAAACTTGGATTAATTATTATCGATGAACAACACAAGTTTGGTGTTAATCAAAGAAAAAAGCTATCTGATAAAGGTGGTGATGATTGTGATGTTTTATTGATGACAGCTACTCCAATACCACGAACTTTAACCATGACAATGTATGGTGATATGGATTTATCAATTATAAAGGGGAAGCCAAAATCTAGAAAACCAATTAAAACATATAGTAAATTAGAGAGTAAAATTGATGATGTTCTTAAATTTATTAAAAAAGAAATAAATTTAGGAAATCAAATCTTTTGGGTATGTCCTTTAATAGAAGAGTCTAAAAAATTAGATAATACTTCTGCCGTTAACAAATTTGAATTTTTAAAAAAATTATTTCCAAATCAGGTTTTATTATTACATGGAAAAACTGAAATAGATGAAAAAGAGAAAATATTAAATGATTTTCAAAAAAATAAATTCAAGATTCTAGTTTCAACAACAATTATTGAAGTTGGAATTGACTTTCCAAATGCAAACGTAATAATTATTGAAAATGCAAATAAATTTGGTTTATCTCAGCTACATCAGCTAAGAGGTCGTGTTGGTCGAGGAGATAAAGAGTCAACATGTATATTAATGTTTAAGTCAAATTTATCCGAAAATGCAAAAAAAAGAATTAATATATTAAAACAAAGTAATGATGGTTTTTTTATATCTGAAGAAGATATGAAAATTAGAGGTTTTGGAGACCTGCTTGGTTTTAAACAGAGTGGTATTAAAAATTTTAAATTAGCTGACCCTATTCATAATAGTGATCTTTTTTTACTCGCTGAAAAAGAAATTAAAAGAATTGAACGCTCAAACGAGGATATCAGTAAATTTAAACCGCTGATTAAACTTTATGATAGAGCAGATATTATTAATGATATTGCTTAAGATTTTGTTGAAGTTCCTGCAGACACTATAAATTTAGAGGCCTCTTCAAATGACATATTTAAATATATAACATCTTCAACTGGAAACATTAATAAAAATCCACTTGTAGGATTTGGAGTTGTAGGAACAAAAACATTAACTAGTTTTTTGTTTGTTTTTTGAGCCATCTCACCAGTATTTTCTTTAGTTGCAAAACCAACGGCCCAAACTCCTTTTCTTGGATATTCAATTAACACTACACTTTTTTGACTATCATCTTTTTTAGAAAATGTTTCTGTCATTTGAACTATTGCTGAATAAACAGTTCTTAAAAAAGGAATTCTTTTAAAAAGATCATCAATTAATTTTAAAATTCTTCTTCCAAAAAAAGAAAGTGACAAACCACCAACAAAAGTAATAAGAATAATTGAAATTAATATCTCAACACCAGGTATATTAAATGGTAAATAACTATTAGGATTAATATTTGCAGGTATTAGATTTGATGAAATACCTATAAGAATTTTGCTAAGATATAAAGTAAATCCAATAGGTATTAAAACAACCACTCCTGTTATAAAATAATTTCTTAATGTAAGAGAAAACGATTTTTTTGAATTTTTTTTAGCCATATTTCTAATTATAACTTGCGTAAATAACAAAAATAATTGCAATGATAAACAAAACAATTAAAATTTTGTTATTAAGATTCATGATATTTTAGTATTATCAATTTTATACACTTATGAATAGAAGAAAATTTTTATCTTATGTTGGTTGTAGTTGTTGTGGATATTTCTTGCCCTCTTGTACTTCCGCGCCGATTACTGAGAGAAAACAATTAAAAATAGTTTCTGAAGCTAAGCTAAATGCTCAAGCAGCCCAAATTTATGAAAAAATTAAAGAAAAAGAAAACATGAGTAACGATAAAAAAACTCTTGATGAAATTAAACAGATTGGAAGAAAAATGGAAAATTCTATATCTGAATATTTTGATCGAGAAGGTTTAAACGATCCTACTGCTAATTTTGATTGGGAATATATTTTAATAGATAAAAAAAAGGTTAGAAACGCCTGGTGTATGCCGGGTGGAAAGATTGCAGTATATACAGGTATTCTTGAAGCAACAAAAAATACTGATGGTTTAGCTGCTGTTATGGGACATGAGATTGCCCACGCTGTTGCAAAACATTCGGTTGAAAGAGCTAGCAGAGGAACTTTACTAAATGTGGGAACAAGAATAATTGATATTGCCTCTGGTGGAGTGCTTTCAGATATCAATAGAACAACAGGTATGAACACAGTTGGTTTATTGGCTCAATTGGGAATTTTAAATCCTTTTAATAGAAAACAAGAAAGTGAAGCAGACTATTTAGGTATGGTATTTTCATCTCTATCTGGTTATGACATAAGAGAGACAGTCAAAATTTGGGAGAGAATGAAAAAACTTAATAAAGGAAAGGAACCCCCTGAATTTATGAGCACTCACCCTTCGTCTGATAACAGAATCAAAGATTTAAATGAAAAAATGAACGAGGTGATTTTAGATTTTCCACCAATTAAAACAGTTTAGATGAATTATGGTGAGCCCTGATGGACTCGAACCATCGACCCATTCCTTAAAAGGGAATTGCTCTACCAACTGAGCTAAGGGCCCCAATTTATTCAATCTGAATTATTGTTATATATAGATTTATTTTATTTTTTCAAATGTCAATTTAGGCAAATATTAAATTCTATTACAACTTATCTATGTATTTATCATGAAATTTATCGAACGTACCTGCCTCTATATTATCTCTAATAGAAGACATTAATTCTTGATAAAAGTTGATATTGTGTAGAGTCAATATCATTGATGCTAGTATTTCATTTGTATTAAAAAGATGGTTTAGGTAATTTTTAGAATATTTATTAAGACTTAAATTATTACAATTAGAATCTAAAGGCGTATTATCGTTTTGATATTTGTTATTTTTTATATTTATTCTTCCTTCCCAAGTAAAAGCAAGTCCAGTTCTTCCAGATCTAGTAGGTAGAACACAATCAAACATATCAATACCACGTTTGACAGCTCCAAGAATATCAGAAGGCGTACCAACACCCATCAAATAATGAGGTTTTTCATCAGGTAGATACTCTTTCACATCATCTAAAACTGTAAACATTTCTTGTTGAGTTTCACCTACGGCAAGGCCCCCTAATGCATAACCATCAAAACCTATATTAATTAATTCTTTTAATGATTTAATTCGTAAATCTTTGAATAAACCTCCTTGCACAATACCAAAAAGAGCTTTGTGGGGATTTAAACCAAATGCTTTCTTTGATCTATCCGCCCAATACAAAGATAGATTCATAGATTTTTCTATTAAATCATAATCGTTAGTTTTTTTGGGACACTCATCCATGATCATAACAATATCTGAGTTTAATCCTAGTTGAACTCTTATACTTTCTTCAGGGCTTAAATAAAATTTTTTCCCATCTACGTGTGAATTAAATATAGCTCCTTTTTCACGATCAATTTTATTTAATTTAGATAAAGACATTACTTGAAAACCACCAGAGTCTGTTAAAATTGGTAGGTCACAGTTCATAAATTCATGTAACCCACCTGCTGATTTAATTCTTTCAACACCCGGTCTTATCATTAGATGATAAGTGTTAGACAAAATTATTTGGGATCCAGTTTTTTTTATATCATCAATTGTACAAGCTTTAACAGTCGCTTGTGTACCAACAGGCATAAAAGCTGGAGTGTTTATACAGCTACGATGTGTTTCTATAACACCTGACCTAGCAAACCTGTCTTTTTTAATAACTTTAAAGGCAAAATTTTTTAATGCCATCAAATATATTATTGTGATTTAAAGCTTATGATCTTATCTGGATCTGACACAGATCCGTTGTTACTTTCATCGCCTCTTTTAATTTTGTCTACTAAATCCATTCCTTCAATTACTTTTCCAAAAACAGTATATTGTCTGTCTAAAAAAGGTGCTGGTTTAAAACATATAAAAAATTGACTATTTGCGCTATTTGGATCTGAAGATCTAGCCATAGATAACGTTCCTCTATCATGTGGCAAACTACTAAATTCCTGCTTCAAATCTGGTAATTCAGATCCACCCATTCCTGCTCTCCTTAAATCGAAATCCTTTGACTCTGAGTTACCAAATTTTACATCACCAGTTTGAGCCATAAAGCCATCAATTACTCTATGGAAAACAACGTTATCGTATTTTCCATCATCTGCTAATTCTTTGATTCTTTTCACGTGATTTGGTGCTACATCTTCAAATAACTCTATTTTCACGTCCCCATCTTTTAATTTTAAAATCATTATATTCTCCTCAGCTATTGATTGATTGGTAATAAAAAAAAATAAAATAAATAAGTTAATTAAAATTCTATTCATATTTTTCTTTTAAAGATTTAATAGTACTTTTGGTAGTAAATTTTTTAATATCACCATTTAATTTTACAATCTCTTTGACAAATCTGGATGAGATAATTTGATTTTCAACGTCTGACATTAAAAAAATAGTTTCTATATTCTGATTTAATTTTCTGTTCATTCCAGCTAATTGAAATTCATACTCAAAATCAGACACAGCTCTTAATCCCCTAAGAATAATATTCGATTTATATCTTTTACATAAATCAGTAGTTAATGAGCTAAAAGACACTACTGTAATTTTTTTTTTGTTAAGTTTTAAATCCTTAAATAAAGCTTTATTGACTATTTCTATTCTCTCCTCTGAGCTAAATAGATAATTTTTACTACTAACATCTGAAACAGCAACAACAATCTTATCAAATAGTTTCAAAGCTTTTTTTTTATTACATCGATATGTCCATATGTAATTGGATCAAATGTACCTGGATATATAGCTATTTTGCTCATTAAATTAAATCAAGTTATCATCTATTTTAATTGCAGATACAACTTTTTCCTCACCTGTTAGTTTAATAATTCTAACACCTTGAGTATTTCTTCCGGCAGTTCTTATCTCTTTAACAGCAACTCTTATAACTCTACCTTTATTAGTTGATATTAATATTTCATCACCCTCGTAAACAGGAAATGAAGATGTAATGTTTCCATTTCTTGGCGAGTTAACAATTCCAATAATGCCTTTACCTCCTCGATTTGTAACTCTGTAATCAAAATGAGAGGTTTTTTTACCAAATCCATTTTGACTTATTGATAAAACAAATTTCTCTTTTGCATTTAATTCAGATTTTTCATCTTTAGATTTTTTTCCATTTTGCTTAATTTTATCAGTATCAATTACTGATAAAGAAACTATTTGATCATTTGGTGCTAGTTCTATTCCCTTTATGCCTTTTGAGGATCTTCCTTTGAAAACTCTCAATTTCTTTGCCTCAAATCTTATACACTTACCAAATTTTGTACTTAAAATAACGTCTTGATCATCTGTACAAATTTTAACCCCTACTATCTTATCATTATTATCTAATTTCATTGCAATTTTTCCAGATGTATTAATTGATGAAAAGTCATCTAAACTATTCTTTCTAACTTTTCCTAAAGCTGTGGCAAAAATTATTTGATAGTTTTTTGAATCTGTTTCATCTTCAGGCATTGGCATAATAGAGCTAATTGCTTGATGACTTTTTAAAGGTAAAATATTAAACAAAGATTTTCCTTTTGATGAGGATGATCCTTCAGGTATTTTCCAAGC
>CACKYN010000007.1 GCA_902604355.1 uncultured Pelagibacteraceae bacterium | reverse complement strand
TTACAAATATAAAAACTAATAATCCAAAAATAGAAACAGACACTATTATTATTAGTATAATTCTAATCTGGTCATCCATTATAATATTGTTTTACTTTTCAATATAAGACTCGTATTTTTTAAACCAGGTTTACCATATAAAACTTCTTTTCCACTAAAATCTGTAATCTGCCCACCTGCATGATTTAAAATTGCATGACCAGCTGCTATATCCCATTCATAGGCTCTTGGTTCTGCCACATAACCATCATATTCACCTGTTGCAACCACACAAAATTTTAGAGAACTTTTCATTCTAATATTTTCTTTTACTCCTAATTGATCATATATTTTTTGTATCTCAGGTTTAATTTTATTTGAGTAGGATATAAACTTAATTGGTCCATTATTTTTCTTTATTGAATTACCAAGATTTAATGTCTTTCCTTTACAAAGTTCATAAGCATTGCCCTCTCCATAAGAGTAGAACATTCTCTTCTTTGCTGGCGCATTAATTAAACCTGCCACTGGTTTATTGTTTATTATTAATCCAGCATTAATTGTAAATTCTTCTAAATTATTTATGTAATCATATGTTCCATCAATTGGATCTACAAGCCAAAAATCTTTTAGATTTGATTTGTCTTTATTATCTAAACTTTCCTCAGAAATAATGGGAATTAAAGGAGTTATTTTAGAAATTACTTTTGAGATAAGTTTGTTTACTTCTAAATCGCCATTGCTAACAGGTGTGTTGTCTGATTTAATTTTTTTTATTAACCCTTTTTCTCGTAATTCGATAGACATATCTCCAGCAGTTAAAAAACATTCAATCAAATCTTCAACTGTCTTTTTTAAATCCATTTTGTTATTTACCTAACTTTCTAAGTTCTATGTTTTTAGCATTAATTACTTTTTTTCCAGCATTTTCAAAATTTACGGTTACCTTATCATTTATTATAGATTGTACCTGTCCTATACCCCATTCTTTGTTGCTTGGATTAGTGACTTTGTCACCTGGTTCATAATCTAAAATCATTTAATTTAACTTATATTGTAAATGAGTATAAATACCACCTTATGAACGAATTAAACTCTTTAGGTTTTAACAAAAAACCGTCAGACACTACCGTAGTTGTAGCTATGTCCGGTGGTGTAGATTCTTCTACTGTCGCAGGTATGATGAAAAAAGAGGGTTATAAAGTTATCGGTATTACATTAAAATTATACGATGATGGCAAGGAAGTAGCAGCTTCTAAACAGTGTTGTTCTGGTCAGGATATTATGGATGCAAAACGTGTGGCTCATAAATTAGATATTGAACACAAAATTTTATATTATCAGGATAAATTCAAACAAGGAGTAATAGATAATTTTGTTGAGAGCTATTTAAAAGGTGAAACCCCTATTCCTTGTGTTCAATGCAATCAAACAGTAAAGTTTAAAGACCTATTTCAGGTAGCTAAAGAACTTAAAGCAGATGCATTGGTAACTGGTCATTATGTAAAAAGTATTACAGAAAAAAATACTACAAATATGTACAGAGCCATTGATGAGAATAGAGATCAAAGTTATTTTCTATTTAACACAACAAGAGAGCAATTAGATTATTTAAGATTTCCTTTGGGTGGAATGTTAAAGGATAAAACTCGAGAAATCGCAAAAAATTTAAATCTGAATGTTGCCGATAAGCCTGATAGCCAAGATATTTGCTTTGTTCCGAATGGAGATTATGCATCGGTTATACAAAAATTTAGACCTGACTCATTTCAGAAAGGAAATATCAAGAATTTAAATGGAGAGGTTATAGGAGTGCATGATGGAATTATAAATTTTACAATAGGACAACGAAAAGGAATAAAGGTTTCAGATATAGATCCTCTTTATGTACTTAAGATTAATTCTGAGAGCAATGAAATAATCGTAGGACCAAAAGAAAAGTTAGGAAAAAAAAAAATTTCTTTAAAAAAGATAAATTTATTAGCACCAAATCTAGAATTTGAAAAAAAAATTTATGTTAAAGTGCGATCAACAGGTGATTTATTAGAGGCAAATGTTCTTTTAAATGATAATAAAACTGGGATTGTTAATCTAAGTCTACCAGAGGATGGTATTTCACCAGGACAAGCTTGTGTTTTTTATAACAAAGATCAATTTGGGTACAAAGTGCTTGGTGGTGGGTGGATTAAAGAATAGAAGCTTGTTTACTTCTTTTTATTTTTTCTTTTAGCTCTTCTTTTTTTTGAGCCTTGTTTTCTTCGACCTCTATGTTTTTTTGGGTAACTCATTCAATCCTATTTTAATTATATTGACGTTTTTCATGTGATATAGCATTGTCTTTTAAACATATCAAATTTTATTATGAGTGGCTCATTCAAGACTTTTCTTAAACACGCAGCTAAAGATTTCCACAATCAATCTGTAAACCCACCAGTTGTTAGAGCGTCAACTATTATATTTAAGTCAACTAAAGATATAAGAAAAACTCAAGCTAAAGCACAAAAAAATCCTATAGGCGGACATTACGACTACGCAAGACAGGGTACTTCCACAACATATGTTTTACAAAGAATTTTAACTAAGCTTGAGGAAAGCCATCATGTTTTTACAACACCCACTGGTTTTGGAGCAGTCTTTTTAGCCATATTCAGCGTAACAAGGCCTGGGGATGAAATTATTGCATCTGATCCTTTGTATAGTCCAACAAGAATATTAACCGAAAATTTTTTAAAAGATTTTAATATTAAAACAACTTTTTATAATCCTCATGATCTTAAAACTTTAGAAAAAAGTATTACAAAAAAAACAAAGTTAATATTTGTTGAAAATCCAGGTAGTAACTCATTTGATTTTCAAGATCTAAAAAAAATTGTTTCAATTGCTAAAAAAAATAAAATCTTAACCATAATAGATAACACATGGGGGACACCTTATTTTTTAAAACCAATAAAACTTGGATTTGATATGTCAATTGTGTCTGCAACAAAATATTATTCAGGTCATTCTGATGTTATGGGAGGATCATTAGCAGTAAATAAAAAAGTTTTCTCAAAGGTGAAAGCAGCAGAGAGAATTACAGGTTTAAGACTTGGACCAGATGATGCTTACTTAATTATAAGAGGATTAAGAACTTTAGACGTTAGATTGGACAGACATAGCGAAAATACAAAAAAAGTAGTTAAATTTTTATCAAAATATAAAAATTTTAAAATTCTTTACCCATTTAAAAAAAATACTTACAATTTTAGTATGTGGAGAAAATATTATTCAGGAGCTTCTGGTTTAATGGGTCTTAAAATAAAATGTAAAAATATAAGTTCTGTCAGAAAGTTTGTTAATTCACTTAAACTTTTTGGTTATGGGTATAGTTGGGGTGGCTTTGAAAGTTTAGTTTTACACCAAGAGAATAGAGAAATTGGAATAAGAAAATTTTTAAAATTAGCAAAAGATGAACATTTAGTAAGATTACATATTGGATTAGAGGATCCTAGCGACCTTATCGCTGATATTAAGCAAGCTTTAAAACACTTAAATTAATTTTTCTATGAGCACAGATAAATTTATTAGAAATAAAACTGCTTTAATAACTTTAATAGCTGCTTGTGTGGTAGTCTTAATATCTTTAGGTATAAGACAAACTTTTGGCTTATTCTTTATGGATTTCAAAGATGATCTGGGTATTTCTTTAACAGAGGCTGGACTTTCAATAGGGCTACAAATGTTAATGTGGGGACTTACAGGTCCTATATTTGGTGCAATAGCAGATAAATATGGTGGACATAAAGCTATAGCTCTAGCATTTGTTTTTTTTATAGCAGGTATTTATTTTCTTTACGCGGGTCCAAACACAGGAATATTTTTTCAAATAGATATGGGTATTTTAGTTGGTATTGGATTAGGTGGCACTGCTATTAGTATTCCAATGGCTATAGTTGGTAAACATTTCCCTTTATCTAATAGAACAATTGCTATGAGTTTAGTGACAGCTATAGGTTCTTTTGGATATTTTTTATCTCCGCTTCTAACAACTTACTCTTTAAGTGAAAACGGATGGCAAATTACTTTAATCGCCTTTCTTATTGCTTTATTTATAGGCTTAATAGTCTCATATTTTGTAAGATCTCCATCTTTAGAACAAAGTATTGAAACACCAAATTCTCAGAGTACTTTGGAGGCAATTAAAGAGGCATTTGCCTCAAAAAGTTATATTCTTTTAGTTTCTGGCTTTTTTGTGTGCGGTTTCCATATTACATTAGTGGGCACACATGTGCCTACCTATGTTGTTGATAGAGGATTAGAAAGTTGGACTGCAGCAGCAATATTATCTTTGATTGGATTATTTAATATAATTGGTTCACTTTTGAGTGGTTATTTATCAACTAAGATTAGTAAAAAAATTATCTTGAGTGTTATTTATTCTTTAAGAGGATTATCAATTATATTATTTATATTCTTACCAGCTAGCAACATTAATGCTTTTATTTTTGGAGCTAGTTTTGGTTTCTTATGGTTGTCAACTGTACCAGCCACAAGTGGGATAGTTGCTCACATGTTTGGAACAAAATACTTAGGTTTATTATATGGAATTGTTTTTTTAAGTCATCAAGTAGGATCATTCTTTGGAGCTTATCTTGGTGGTTTATTTCATGACCTTTATGGATCTTATGACTATGCGTGGTATTTAGCAATTGCATTATCAATTTTCGCTGCAATAATCCACTTACCCATAAAAGAAGAAGCAGTATTAAGGTTAAAAACAAACTAAATTGAGCACAAATAAAATTTTAAACGATATTAATTTATCCGCCAAACCCTACGTTATCTATAAAACATCAAATGGGTTTGATCTATTCACAGATTTTTCAAAAAAAATTATTTTATCAAATAATAACGTTGTGAATTTTTTGGAGACAATTTCTTCAAATAAAAAAAAATTAAAAAAAACTGATCTTTATATTGGTTTTTTTGGTTATGAACTTTTAAACTACCTAATCGGTATTAAATTTCCTAAGCAAAAAACTAACTTTTTCCCTAAGGGAATTTTTTATAAACCTGAAACTTTAATAAGTTTAAGTGAAAATTTATCATTTAAAGCCACAACAACAGAAAAAAAAAATGAACAATTTAAAATAAATATTAATAGGAAAAACTACACAAAAATATTTAACAAGTTTAAAAGAAAAATTAAACAAGGTGAAACTTATCAAATTAAAATTTGCACTAAGTATAAAAATAAATCAAAAATAGACCCTCTGGATTTTTTTTGTCGCCTATCTAAATCAAATCTTGCTCCAGAGGCTTTTATGATTAAAGATAAAAATTATTCAGTTATTAGCTGTTCGCCTGAAACCTTAATTGAGAAAAAAGGAAGATCAATAATTACTAAACCAATTGCAGGAACTCTTAAGAAAAATACAAGTCTAAATAAAACTAAAGCTCTTCAATATTTTAGAAAAAATATTAAAGAAACAAAGGAACATAATATGATTGTTGACATGGAACGAAGTGATTTATCGCGAATATGTGTTCCGGGATCTGTTAAAATCAAAAAAGAAAAAACTGTTGAGGAATATAAGGATCTTTTTCACTATGTAAGTTTGATAAAAGGTAAGTTGAATAAAAAGGTAAAAACTATTGATATAGTTAAATCAATGATGCCTGGTGGTTCTGTAATAGGTTGTCCTAAAGTAAGCACATTAAATCTTTTAAATAACCAAGAAAAGGAAAATAGAAATATTTACACCGGAAGTTTTGGATATATTAAATTTAATGGAGATATGAAGTTTAATATTATTATTCGCTCAATACTAAATTTTAAAAATATTTCAGAAATTTCAGTCGCATCTGGTGTTATAATAGATAGTAACGCTAATCATGAGTTTAATGAAAATTTTATAAAAGCTAAAGCACTAATAGATCTATTCAAATGATATATGTGATTGATCATAAAGATTCCTTTACTTATAATGTAGTCCATCAATTATCTTTATTTGATGAAGTTAGATGTACAAATTATGATGAAATTAATAATCGATATTTAAAAAAAGCATCTACAATTGTTTTATCTCCTGGCCCTGGATCTCCAAAAGATTATCCAATTACCAGTAAGATTTATAAAAATTTTAAAGGAAAAAAAAAAATAGTTGGAATTTGTTTGGGATTTCAGCAAATATTATTTTGTGAAGGTGCAAAAATAGTTCAACAAAAACAAATTTATCATGGGTTCCAGTCTAAAGTTAAAGTTGTAAGTAAAAATTCTATTTTTAAAAATAAAAATAATTATAAAGTAGGCCGTTACCATTCATTAAAGTTGAAAGAACCTTTTTATTCCAAAAATTTTGACATAACTATGAGATGTGCTATTTCAGGATCAGCAATGGCGTTAGAAAATAACTTTGATAAAATTTACGGATTTCAATTTCATCCCGAATCATTTTTAACTATAAATGGTAACTTACTTATTAAAAAAATCTTATCAGCTTAAAGATCTCAAAGAAACAGAATTTCAAGATCTCTGGGGTGATCATGGTGTATTTACAACTATGTGGATTTACGGCTCTTCTCCAAAAATTCTTTTCTTTAATGAGCATATTCAAAATTTATTAAAATCAATAAAAAAATATAAAATTTTTAAATCTTCGATAAAAAAAGACATTAATAAATTAATTAAAAATAATTTAGATCCTAAAAAAAATTATAACCATTTGTTGAGAGTTGCTGTAAATAAAAAAATAATATCAATATCTTTTAGGAAAAGAATTAAACCAAAACTTGATTTCAATTTAAAACTTGTAAAATTAAAAAGAGAAAAACCTGAACACAAAAATCTTAAATATAAAGAAATTTTAAAGCATTTATCAAAAATGGACAACTCTAGATCTGATATTGGATTATGTTCAGATAAAAAAATATTTGAAACTGGTACCTCAAACATTTTTCTTGTAAGAAATAATAAGTTATATTCCCCTGCAAAAAATTGCTATAAAGGGATTACCTATAAATTTTTTGAGTCTAAAATAAAAAAAATAATCAAAAAGGATATAATGATCGATACATTGTCAAAATATGATGAAATTATTTTGATAGGTTCGGGTAAAGGTGTTGCCTCTGTTAAAACTGTAAACAAAATTGGATGGAAAAGAAAAAGTTTAAAAATTTTTAATTTACTAAATAATCATTATTCAGTAGCTGCAAAAAAATATCCAATGTATTAATTGATGGCTAAAGATCCCAATAATCCTTGCCTTTTTTGTAATTCTAAAACAAGCGTTATCGCCCATGAAAATGAACTAGCATATGCAAGTTACGACACATATCCTGTCTCTAATCATCACTGCCTAATTGTCCCCAAAAGACATCTCCGTGATTACTTTGATTTAACTAATGATGAGTTAATAGCATGTAATGATCTAATAAAAAAAATAAAGATTGAAATCACCGCAAAAGATAAAACTGTTAAAGCATTTAATATTGGAACAAATGCTGGAAAAATTTCAGGTCAATCAATTATGCATTGTCATATTCATGTTATACCTAGAAGAGAAGGAGATGTAGAGAATCCCCAAGGTGGAGTTAGGTCTGTAATACCTAAAAATCAACACTACAAACGAAAAATATAAATTCTAAGTTGTTATTAAGGACAAAATAACCAATAGTTTGTGTTGATAAGAAGATTTAACTAGATTAGAAAATCTTTGAAATTAAATCAAAATAATTTAATTTAAGGGTAAAATGTTAAATACAAATCCATTTTCTGCTTTAGCAGAAACAGTTTCTCCAATTGCCATGCAAAGTTTTATTATTGCAATGGTAGTATTAATTGCAGCTGGAACAATTATCCAAATGATTTCTCACAGGAACCTAACATATTTTTTTAATAATGCTAAAAAAGCAAAACTTAATGCAACTAAAGAACTAGGTGTAGGGGAAAAAGTATCTATCGTCGCAAAGACAACAGTTTACGATATCGGTACTACCTCTGAGCTTGGGTTTGGTAAGAGAAGATTAGCGCATGTACTTGGAATGTATGGTACAATTTTATTTTGGGTTGCATCTGCTGTTTTAGTTTTTGGCTATACAGGCGTAGAAAAGTCATCTTCAACTATTTGGTCTATGATATGGCATATAGGAGCAATACTAACATGTGTTGGTGGATATTGGTTCTGGTTTTTTTTAAGAGTAGATGTTTCAGCCGAAGCACATCCATGGTACAGAATTATTAAAGCAGACTTATTTGTTTTAGCTCTATTAGCTTGTGCAACATTTGGTTTGCTATGGTCATATACTCAGTTCAACGGACAAACTGGATTATCATATTTTTTTTTAACCTTATTTGTAGTTTCAAACTTAATTTTATTTGGAGGAATTTACTGGTCAAAGTTTGCTCATATGTTTTATAAACCTGGAGCAGCAATTCAAAAAAATTTGGCAGAAGCGGATGGGTCAAGAGATAATCTACCACCACCAGCAGACGCACCTGAGCAATTTGGTTTAGGTATAAAAAGAGAAGAGCCAAAACATTATTAATATGATAACAAGAAAAGGAAATAATTAAATTATGTCAACTTTTGTATATATGACTAGATGTGACGGATGTGGTCACTGTGTAGATATTTGCCCTTCAGATATAATGCACATTGATGAAAATATAAGACGTGCTAAAAATATAGAACCTAATTTTTGTTGGGAGTGTTATTCATGTGTGAAAGCTTGTCCTAATCATGCTATTGATGTAAGAGGCTATGCTGACTTCGCCCCAATGGGCCACAGTGTAAGAGTAAGGAGAGAGGAAGAAAAAGGTACAATTTCTTGGAAAATTAAATTTAGAAATGGAACTACTAAGGACTTTGTTTCACCAATAACAACAAAACCATGGGGTAAATTTATTCCTAAGTTAGCTGAAGGAGATAAACCTAATCAAGGAGAAATTAATTCTCAAAGATTATATACAGAGCCAGAAGGACTTAATATTGACGGTGAACTGCCAAGCGTTCCAAAAGATTCTTTTAAAAAAGGTGTTTATTATTAATGGCAAAGCATAAAACACATTACGAAGATTGTGATATTCTAGTTGTAGGTGGAGGAATGGCAGGAACAGGTGCTACTTTTGAAGCAAGGCACTGGGGTAGAGATATGAAAATTGTTTGTGTCGAAAAAGCTAACATTGATAGAAGTGGTGCTGTTGCTCAAGGTCTTTATGCAATTAATTGTTACATGGGAATGCAATGGGGTGAAAATCAACCTGAAGATCATGTTAGATACGCAAGAAATGATTTAATGGGAATGGTAAGAGAAGATTTAGGATACGATATGGCTCGTCACGTGGACTCTACAGTTCATATGTTTGATGAATGGGGTCTTCCTATGATGAAGAACGAGGAAACTGGAAGATATCTTAGAGAGGGTAAGTGGCAGATTATGATACATGGCGAAAGTTATAAGCCAATCGTTGCGGAGGCAGCAAAGAAATCTGCAGATAAAATTTATAACAGAATTATGATTACTCATCTTCTAATGGATGAAGCAAAAGAAAATAGGGTGGGTGGTGCTGTTGGATTTAATATGAGAACTGGAGATTTTCATGTCTTTAGAGCAAAAGCTGTAATTGTTTCAGCAGGTGGAGCTTCTCATATATTTAAACCAAGAGCTGTTGGCGAAGGTATGGGTAGAACTTGGTATGCGCCGTGGAGTAATGGTTCGGCTTATGCATTACCCATTGCTGCTGGAGCTAAAATGACACAAATGGAAAACAGGATAGTGTTGTGCAGATTTAAAGATGGTTATGGACCTGTTGGTGCGTATTTCCTTCATTTAAAAACTTATACCCAAAATGCTAATGGAGAAAATTATGAAAAAAAATGGTATGATCAAACTAAAGAATTAGTTGGAGAATATATTGATCACCATCCAACTCCAACTTGTCTAAGAAATCATGCTTTTATTCAAGAAACAATGGCAGGTGGTGGGCCAATTCAAATGGTTACAACAGAAGCTTTTCAAGATCCACATTTAGAAACTGTAGGCTGGGAAAATTTTTTGGGAATGACCGTTGGTCAAGCCGTGGTTTGGGCATCCCAAAATATTGATCCAAAGTATACAAATCCAGAGTTAACTACATCAGAACCATATGTAATGGGATCACATGCTACTTGCTCTGGAGCCTGGGTTAGTGGACCTGAGGATTTATCTCCCCCAGAATATTTCTGGGGATATAACAGAATGCTTACAATTGATGGTCTATTTGGTGCAGGAGATACCGTAGGTGGAAGTGCACATAAATTTTCCTCTGGCTCATTTACAGAAGGTAGATTGGCTGCAAAAGCTGCTGTTAAATATATTGAAGATAAAAAAGCTGAGGGATTAAAGGTATCAGATAAACAATGTGAAGATTTTAAAGCTAAAGTTTACAAACCACTTGAAACTTTCAAAGTTGCTCAAAATGAAATAACTGGTGGAACAGTTTCTCCAAGTTATATTTCCCCTATACAAGGATTACAGCGTTTACAAAGAATTATGGATGAATATGTAGGTGGTATAGCCACTAATTATATGACTAATGCCAATATGTTAAAAAGAGGGCTAGAGCTTTTGACTTGGCTGGAAGAAGATTTAGAAAATGTTGGAGCTGAAGATTATCATCAACTTATGAGAGCTTGGGAGCTTAAACATAGAGCCCTTACATCTCAATGTGTGACGGAACACACAATGTTTAGAGAAGAAACTAGATGGCCAGGTTATTATTATAGAGGCGATCATATGAAACTTGATGATGAAAACTGGCACTGTCTAACAGTTTCGAGAAGGGACCCTAAAACAGGTAAATTTAGCCTTGAGAAAGTTCCCGTTTATCATATCGTTGATGAGAACGAGAAGAAAAAAGCTTCTTAAATTCAATATTAAGTAATTATTATGGATATTTTATCCAAATCAGATGATGAAATATATGACTTGGCCAGACCTATTTGGGATAACCTAGTAAAATCATCTAATCTTAAGGACTATGGCGGATTTACAAGAGACTTTTCTACTCAGATGCTTTTTGGAGCAAATGAAGTTGAATTAGGGAAACAGTGGGCAAATAATAAGCTAATTACAAATTTAAAAGAGACATTCGAACCTTTTGGATGTTTAAGAAGAGGTGAACATGTCACTGTTTTGATCAAACAGGGAAATAGAGAGCTTCCTGGAGAATTCTTAGGCAGATTAGTTTTAGGTGTTGAAGACAATCTCATAAAAGTTTTTGGAGCAACAATTTATTAATCAAAAAAAATTATTGAAAATTAAATAATTATTTGACAAATTATTTACTGGGTGTAAGGACTAGTTAGATGCACCTTTCAGAAATTAAAATATTTAATAAACTACCAAGATTTAAAACATCATATATTAAAGCAAGTATTTTAGTGAGTTTACTTGCTTACTGGAGTGTGATTTTAGTTGGAACTTTTGTTACTTTTAACTAAATTGTTTTTTAATAGCATTTAAGTTTATATGGACGTCTTTTTACCAATAGCGCAAGTATTTGTTAATCCTATAGAAATACTTATGCTAAGTGCAATTGTTGGAGTTCTTTCAGGATTATTTGGTGTTGGTGGTGGATTTTTGATGACACCTTTTTTAATTTTCTTAGGTGTTCCGCCTGCTTACGCAGTCGCGAATGAGGCGAATAATATTTTAGCTACATCAGTCTCTGGATCTACTACTCATTACTTAAAAAATACACTTGATTACAAAATGGGATTTATGATTGTAATCGGTGGAGCCATTGGCACTTCAGTGGGGATTTATACATTTACATATTTTAAAGATATTGGAAAAATTGATACTGTTATTTCTTTAGCTTATATGTACATATTAGCCATAATTGGAACTTTAATGCTCGTTGAAAGTCTTAGAGAAATAGATCAAGTTAAAAGAAATGTTCTTGTAAAAAAAAAAGCTCATGTTCATTACTGGATACATGGTCTTCCTTTAAGAACGAGATTTCCAAAATCAAAACTGTATGAAAGTATTTTTACTCCAATAATTATTGGATTAATTGTTGGATTTATTGCTGCAATTATGGGGATAGGTGGAGCTTTTATTCTAGTTCCTGCAATGATTTACATCATCAAAATGCCAACCAAGTTAGTTCCAGGTACTTCTTTATTTGTTACAATTTTTGTAAGCGTAATTGTAACTTTTTTACATTCATTTAATTATGGATCAATAGACTTACTTTTAGTGCTTATGTTAGTTATAGGATCAATTATTGGAGTTCAACTTGGACAAAAACTTGGTGAGAGAATAGATAGCTCAGGCTTACGCGCTTTACTGGCACTGTTATTGTTAATTGTAGGAATAGTAATTGCTTACGACACATTTTTTTCTGATCAAATTCTAAATAATATTCAATCTAAAAGTGCAAAAGATCTAAACTTTTTCTCCACATTTATTATCGACTTTTCGAATGAGATGCCATTTTTCTACGGTTTATTTACAATTATGTTTGCTATCGTTCTAGGAATTGCTGCTGCGTTAATTAGAAAATTTGCATCTAATTTAAAAATGAAAATGCAGGTTAAGGCTAAATAAAAAAATTAACAATTGTTTCTATTGTTATAACAGAAATTAATCCAACTGTTGCCATTGCGACAAAACCTACAATAAAAGGTTTATAACCCATATTTTTAATATCTCTTAAGTTTGTTGAAAGACCAATTGCGGCCATGGCCATTGTTAAAAATATTTTTGATAAAAACTTTATATTTTCAACTGTGCTTAACCAAATTTCGTTTTGATCAATATAAAACAAGTGATCTCCTAAATTTCTAAAAATTATCATTGCAACAAAACCTAAGACAAAATATGGAAAAATATTGATAATAGAGTACTTTTTTCCATTTGTTTGATTTCTGCTGTACAAGAATGCAAAAAGAGGGATCATAATAATCAAGAAAGTATTTCTTATCAATTTAGTTACTGTTGCAATATTTAAAGTTTCTGGACTGTTAAATTGTTGATCATAAATTAGGCCAGCTGCTGCAACCTGGGCAGTTTCATGAATAGAAGTACCTAAAAATAAACCAATTAATAAAGACTCCCCATTAAAATAAAAATTCGCAAAATACGGATAAATTAGCATTGATAGAATACCAAATAAAGTAATATTGGCAATTGCATACGACACTTCATTTTTTTTTGCATTTATTACAGGTGCCATTGCGATTATTGCGGTAGTGCCACAAACTGTACTACCAACTGAAATTAGATAAGCCATACGTGTTGGAATTTTTAATTTTTTGATTAAAATTTTTATAACTATTAAAACACTTATTATACAAATTATTATTAATGGGATTGCTATGAACCCAAATTCTAAAAATTCAAAAGGTTTTAATTGAATTCCTAGACAAATAATACCGAGTTTTAAAATGTTTTTTTGAGTAAAATTCAAACCATTTAAAAAAATTTCCCTTATTTGAAAAATACTACCAAATAATATACCAAACAATATTGCAATCATTGCAGTAGAGATAGGACTTTTATCATATCCTAGTAATTCTATTCCAATGATGTTATTTATTCCTTGAGATAAAGTATAAAGAACAAATGCTAAAATTATACCAGGTAACAATACCAAGTATTTTTTATAGTTCATGATATTTAAAAAATTAATTAAGCGCTTCTATAAAGTTTTGTCATGACAAACTCTTTATGACCTAAAGCTTCAGCACATGTTAATCGTCCGTTAGCAACTCTTAGTGTTGTTTTAATTAATTCGTCACCACCTTCTGATAAATTCATTTCTCTTGAAAGTATTTTTGATACATCACAATCAATGTGTTCACCCATACTTTTAACCGTTAAAGGATTAGCGGTTAGTTTAATCACTGGTTCAATTGGATTTCCAACTATGTTCCCTTGGCCTGTTGGGAATAAATGGATATTAAATCCTGCCGCTGCTTGAAGTGTTACGCACTCAGCTGCAGCTGAGGAAGTATCCATAAAATACAAACCTTTTCCTTTAGTTGGTTCTTCAGCAGGTTCTAAAACATCAATAAATTTACAATTTCCAATTTTTTGAAAGTTTCCAAAAGCTTTTTCTTCAATTGTGGTAAGACCACCAGCAATATTTCCAGCTGTTGGCTGACTTTCGGATAAATCATCTGTAGCTTCCTTTAATATAAAATCATTATATGCATTCCATGTTTTTAAGAATTTATCTGAAGCTTCTTTTGTTGCTCCTCTTTTTGCGCAAACATTTTCAGCACCAGTTAATTCTGAAGTTTCACCAAAACATAAATGAACACCTAGAGGTTCCAATTTATCCATTAAATTTCCAACTGTTGGATTAGATGCTAAACCTGATGTAGTATCAGATTCTCCACATTTAACTGATATCCATAAATCACTTAGAGGACATTCTTCTCTTTGTTTTTCAGATGCCCACATTACAAATTCTTGTGCTTTTTTTGATGCTTTCATAGTTGTACCGATGTCGCCAGTTCTCTCGATATGAAATCCTTCAACTGGTTTTCCAGTTTTTGCAATTCCATCAACTATTTTTTTTGTCCATTTAGGTTCAATTCCTATAACAATTACAGCTGCAACATTTGGGTTACAACCAGTTCCAATCATAGTTCTAAAATGAAGTTCTAAATCTGCACCAAACTGAAGTCTTCCATAAGAATGTGGAAGTGCAATTGTCCCTTTAATATTATTTGCTACTGCTTCAGCACATGCATTTGATATATCATCAACAGGAAGAATAATTACATGATTTCTTGTACCTGCTCTGCCATTTTCTCTTTTATAACCTAAAAAACTTTTTGGAATTTCCATTTAATTACCACTTTTTAGTTTTTACATTGTGAACATGCACATGCTCACCTTTTTTTGTTGATTTAACAACTTTACCAATATCATGACCATATTTTAAAATTGTATCACCCTCTTTAAGATCAGTCATAGCAATTTTATGACCTAATGGTATTTCATCTAATGATTGTATATTTATTGTGCTATCATCTTCCATTATCCAGCAGGAGCAATCTTGCTTTGGAGTGATTTTTTCTATTACTACCACGCCCACATTATCTTTTTTATCGTGGATTATAATATCTGTGGCCATATATAGTGTCGATTTGTTTGTTTGAATTTTCCAAAATCTTATATATTAATCCCTAAAATTAACAAACTAATTTTAAAAAGTATTAATTTTCAAATAAATGAGGTTCTAGTTTTATGACAAAAATGACAACAGAAGAAGCTTTTGTAAAAGTTTTACAAATGCATGGAATTGAACATGCCTTTGGAATTATTGGTTCAGCCTTTATGCCAATTTCAGATATTTTTCCAGATGCAGGTATTACATTTTGGGATGTTGCTCATGAAACTAATGGTGGATTAATTGCAGATGGTTATACAAGAGCCACAGGAAAAATGTCAATGGTAATTGCTCAAAATGGTCCTGGAATTACAGGTTTAGTTACACCAATTAAAACTGCTTACTGGAATCATACTCCTCTTTTATTAGTTACACCTCAAGCTGCCAACAAAACTATGGGTCAAGGAGGCTTTCAAGAAGTTGAACAAATGAATTTATTTAAGGACATGGTTTGTTATCAAGAGGAAGTTAGAGATCCATCTAGAATGGCCGAGGTATTAAATAGAGTTATTGAAAAAGCTATTCGAGGATCAGCTCCTGCACAAATCAACGTACCAAGAGATTATTGGACTCAAGTTATTGATATAGACCTTCCTCCAATTGTAAGATTAGAAAGACAAGCTGGTGGTGTGGATGCAATAAAAAAAGCAGCTGACTTATTATCTAATGCAAAATTTCCAGTAATTTTATCTGGAGCTGGTGTTGTTATTGGAGGTGCTATTGAAGATTGTAAAAAACTTGCTGAAAAATTAGATGCTCCAGTTTGTTCAGGCTACCAACATAATGATAGCTTTCCAGGAAGTCATCCTTTAGCAGCTGGGCCTTTAGGTTACAATGGTTCAAAAGCTGGCATGGAATTAATTAAACAAGCAGATGTAGTTTTAGCATTGGGGACTAGACTAAATCCTTTTTCAACTTTACCAGGGTACGGTATGGATTATTGGCCAAAGGATGCAAGTATCATTCAAGTTGATATGAATTCAGATCGTATTGGCTTAACAAAAAAGGTTACAGTTGGAATTTGTGGAGATGCAAAACTAGTAGCTCAACAATTGCTTGCTCAACTTTCTCCAAGTGCAGGTGATAAAGATAGACAAAAAAGAAAAGATATAATTCATCAAACTAAATCTGCATGGTTACAAAAATTATCAAGTTTAGATCATGAGGAAGATGATGAGGGAACAGTATGGAATAAAGAGGCAAGGGAAAGAGATTCAGATAGAATGTCCCCTAGACAAGCTTGGAGAGCAATTCAAGCAGGCATGCCTGAAGATGTAATAATTTCTAGTGATATTGGAAATAATTGTGCAATTGGAAACGCTTATCCAACATTTGAAAAAGGAAGAAAGTATTTAGCACCAGGTTTATTTGGACCATGTGGATACGGTTTTCCATCAATTTTAGGTGCGAAAATTGGCTGTCCAGATACACCAGTGATTGGTTTTGCGGGTGATGGTGCATTTGGCATAAGTATGAATGAAATGAGCTCATGTGCCAGAGAAGAATGGCCTTCAATAACTATGGTAATATTTAGAAATTACCAATGGGGAGCAGAAAAAAGAAATTCTATATTATGGTTTGATGATAATTTTGTTGGAACTGAGCTTGATCCAGAACTTAGCTATGCAAAAGTAGCTGACGCTTGTGGTTTAAAAGGTGTAACGGTTAAAACAATGGAAGAAACTACAAATGCTATCAAGCAATCATGTGGTGATCAAAAGAAGGGCATTACAACATTTATTGAGGTAATTTTAAATCAAGAGCTTGGTGAACCTTTTAGACGTGATGCTATGAAAAAACCTGTTAGGGTTGCTGGTATTAAAAAAGAAGATATGAAGAAACAGCCTTCTTTAAATTCTTAATGTAAATCCATATCTGGCCAGTCTTTATTATTGTATCTATCCAATTCTTTTTTGGTGATCGGTCGAAATAAAACCCAAGCTATCACAATAACCAAAGCTATAAGTATTAAAGTTTGCATGATTTAATTTATTAAAGACATTGGATCCAGTCTAGTTTGAAACCAATTAACTCTAAAGTCTAGATGTGGGCCAGTTGATCTTCCAGTTGAACCAACTGTTCCAATTATATCTCCTTGATTAATGTTGTCACCTACTGAGACTAAAACATTTTCAAGGTGTGAGTATATAGTAGAAATTCCATGGCCGTGATCCATTATAATAGTTCCTCCAGTATAGTATAAATCATCTTCTGCCATAGTTACAGTTCCAGACCCAGAGGATTTAATCATCGTTCCTTGTTTAGCAGCAATATCAATCCCATAGTGTGGCCATCGTGGTTTACCATTTAAAATCCTTTGACTTCCATAAACACCACTTATAATTCCATCAACTGGCATAATAAATTTTTCTTTAAAAAATTGAAGATTTGAATTTATTGCTCTTGCTACACCTATTGCATTATTTTCTTTTTTAATTCTTTTATATACAGATTCAGGTGGTGTAACTTTACTTTCTTCAAGACCATCAATTCTTTGAATGTTATATTTTCTTTTTAGAACTTGTTTTGTAAATATTGTTTTTTTTCCATTATAAATTTTTGTAAAAGTAAGATCATATTTTTGGTCTCTATCAATTCCAAAAACAAAGTCTCCATCTTTTGAAACTTTTACCTCTTTTTTTCCAACTAAAATCTTAGCATTTGGGTCGGTGAGACCAAGTATGAAATGACCTTGTAAAAACTTTCCTTGAAACTCAATTGCATATACAGGAGATATTAAAAATAATAAAAGTAAAAAAATTCTGTAAATTATTGAGCTGTCCATCCACCATCTATTATTATTGATGTACCAGTAATCATTGAAGATGCTGGTGAAGCTAAAAAACATACGGAGGTTGCTACATCACTTTCAGTAGCAGCTTTACCCATAGGAATTTTTCCAATAGCAAATTTTTTAAATTTTTTATTTTTAAAAAATTTTTTAACCATTGGTGTTTCTACAAAAGTAGGTGCCACTGTGTTTACTCTTATATTTTTTTTTGCTAACTCAACTCCCATGCCCTTTGTTAATCCTTCAATGCCAAATTTAGTCATGTTGTAAATATTTCTCCCTTCACAACCTACATGACCAAGTTGTGAGGACATATTTATTATAGAACCAGGTCTTTTTTTATTTTTGAGCATTTTTTTAACTACTAATTGAGCAACATTAAATGCAGCTTTAAGATTTAGATCTATTAAATAATGCATACTTTTTTGCTGAATTCTTTCAAAAGGTTCGGGAATATTTGTACCTGCATTATTGACTAAAATATCTATAATTTTAATTTTGTTTAATTTTTCTTTTAGATCTTGGTAGTTCATCACATCACAGTGAATTTTTATGATTTTACCTTTAACTTTTTTTATAACTTTTTCTAATTTATTTAAATCAGATTGAGTTCTGCTCAATGCTATAACCGTTGCACCTGCCTCTGCCAATGCTATAGAGCAAGCTCTACCAAGACCTTTTCCAGCACCAGTTACTAAAGCATATTTTTTTTTTAAATCTATTTTTTGAAGATACATTATAAGAATAATATTTTAATATCTGTGTAAATCAACTCTACTGCAACAACTAATATAGCTACTAATCCAAGCCAAGCTATCCACTTATATTTTTTAATCCATCCAGATATTAGTGTAGCAGCAGTAGCCATTAATATAATTGATAAAACTAAACCAAATACAAGAAGTCCATAATGTTCACCAGCAGCACCTGCAACACCTAAAACATTATCTAAACTCATAGTGAAATCTGCTAAAAGAACAGTCCAAATTGCCTTTAAAAAACTTGTATTATCTACTTTAATATCCTCTTCTTTTTCGGATCCTTTAATTACATCCACATAGAGTTTGTAAACAATATAAAGTAATAACAGGCCTCCAATAAGTCTTAATCCAGTAATCTGTAAGAGATAAGCAGTTAGAAGTGTTAGTATTATTCTTAATATTACCGCACCTCCTATACCCCAAAAAATAACTTTTTTTCTCTGTTCAGGTGGAAATTTGGATGCAACCATTCCAATAATAATTGCATTATCACCGGCTAATACTAAATCAATAAAAACTATTTGTGTTAAAATTGCTATTTGTTCAGGAGAAAATAATTCAGCAAACATTAATGATTAAGTATCATGTCTGCACCTTTTTCTGCAATCATTATTGTAGGGGCATTAGTATTACCAGATGTAATATTTGGCATTATGGATGCATCAATCACTCTTAGATTTCTAACTCCTCTAACTCTTAGTTTTTCATCAACAACCGACATTTCGTCTTGACCCATTTTACAAGTGCCAACAGGATGAAAAATTGTTTGAGCGTAATTCGAAGCTTCTTTTACTAACTCTTCGTCATCATTAATGTTTATTCCAGGTCTATATTCTTCTGGTGAATACTTTTTAAAGGTTTCAGACTCCATAATTATTTTTCTAGTTAATTTTAGACCTTTAGCTGCAATCATTCTATCATTATCAGTTGATAGATAGTTTTGTTTTATTTTTGCATAAGTCCTAGAATCTTTATCTACAATACTTACATGTCCTCTGCTAGTAGGCTTTATATTAGATACTGTTGGAGTGAATGCGTGAAAGTCGTGATTTTTTGTTGCACCCAATGTATCCATACTCATTGGCTGAACATGCCATTGCAAATCTGGTAATTCTAGTGAAGAATCACTTTTGGCAAACATGCAAAGTTGACTAGCCCCCATAGTCATAGGACCAGTTCTCTTAAAAATATATTCTAATCCAATCATTAAATTTCCAAATAAACTATTAATTTTTTTGTTTAATGATTTTAGACCATTTATTTTATAAATAGGTCTTAACATAAGATGATCATGTAAATTTTCTCCAACTCCATTTAGATTTTGAACCATTTCTATTCCAAGGTTTCTTAATTTATCTGCACTTCCAATTCCTGATACTTGTAGGATTTGTGGAGATCCAATAGCACCTGAAGATAATATTATTTCCCCATTAGCTTCAACTTTCTTTAATTCATTTCCCTGCCAAAATTCAACTCCTTTAGCTATTTTATTTTCAAAGATTATTTTTTTGACATGTGCGTGAGTAATAATTTTTAAATTTTTTCTACTTTTAATTGGATTTAAATATCCCACAGACGTGCTGCATCTAAAACCGTCTTTCTCTGTAACCTGAAAATATCCACATCCATAATTGTCGCCAGTGTTAAAGTCTTTAGTTTTAGGTATTCCAAACTCTTCAGCTGCATTTTGAAATTCATCCAAAAGAGGTAGATGAATTCTTTGATCAGAAACCGCTAGTGGTCCATTTACACCATGAAATTCGTTTTTACCTCTTTCTTGATCCTCAGCTTTTATAAAATAAGGCAATACATCATCCCATCCCCAACCAGTATTCCCTAATTGACGCCAAACGTCATAATCTCTATTTTGGCCCCTTATATATAACAGTCCATTTATAGATGAACTTCCCCCTAAAGTTTTACCTCTAGGGTACCTAATTGAAATGTTGTTCATACTCTCATCAGGCTCAGTTTTGTAACACCAATCAGTCTTCGGATTGTGCATTGTTTTAAAATAACCCACAGGTATATGTATCCAGGGATAATTGTCTTTACCGCCAGCTTCTAAAAG
Organism: uncultured Pelagibacteraceae bacterium; assembly: GCA_902604355.1. Classification (GTDB taxonomy): domain Bacteria; phylum Pseudomonadota; class Alphaproteobacteria; order Pelagibacterales; family Pelagibacteraceae; genus Pelagibacter. Next base: position 28,115 of record CACKYN010000007.1, on the reverse strand, counting down.
TAGGACCTTATTACTTGGATTTTCTGACAATCTATTAGCAAGTACACATCCAGCCGATCCAGCTCCAAGAATTATAAAATTGTAATTACTCATATTTTAGAACCTTTATAAGTGAAATTTATTTTTTTTGTAATAAATCTGTAAAAAATATTTGTATATACCAATTTTAGCACTTGTTTTGGATTTCATTATAAGAGAAGCTTATTTTTTTAAAAATAACGAGAGGGAAAATAATGAAAAAAATCATTTCAATGTTATTTGCAGTAACAATTGTGTTTGGATTTATTTCAAATGCTAATGCTGCAAAAACACTAAAATGTCAGACAGTTCTTAACACTAAAGCTGATGAGGTGAAGATGTTAAAAGACTTTACTGACACTGTTACAACTTTAACAGCTGGATCTCTAAAGTTTGAAATTTTACCTGCAGGAGCTGTTGTTGGTGTAAAAGAAACTTTAGATGCAGTTGATAAAGGTCTTATCGATTGTGGTTTCGCTTGGACTCACTATTGGTCAGGCGATCACCCTGCAGCTATGTTATTTGGTTCGCCAGTAGCTGGTGGTGGTGTAGGTATTGATAATATCGCATTTTTATCATGGTTCCAATATGGTGGTGGTAAAGAATTATATGACCAACTATGGAAAGAAATGGGAAGAGATATTAAAGGATTTATGATTCAACCAGTTGGACCAGAAGCTTTAGGTTGGTTTCCAAAACCAATTAAAGACATGGCTGACTTTAGAAAATATAAATTCAGAACTCCTCCAGGAATTCCAGGACAAACATATAAAGATATCGGTATCGCATCTGTAGCTATGGGTGGTGGAGATATTCTACCAGCTTTAGAGGCAGGTACAATTGATGCTGCTGAATGGTGTTGTCCAAAACCAGATTTAACATTTGGTTTCCAAAAAGTTCTAAAGCATTACTATTTACAAGGTTTACACCAAGTAGTCGTAAATGCTGACTTTTATATTACTGGAAAAACTTATAATGCAATGTCTGATCATGAGAAGAAGTCTCTAGAAGTAGCTGCTAATGCATCATTAGCAAAATCTTTAAGTTACAGAATCTATGAAAATGGTAAGGCTTTAAGAGAGTTGACTACTCAACACGGAGTAATTTTAGAAGATACACCTTCTGATTATTTTACAGAATATATGGCAGCAGCAAAAGCTTCTTTAAATAAGAATGCTGCTGAAAATAAATTTTTCAATGAAGTTTATACTTCAATGAAAAACTTTGCTGATATTGCTGTTCCTTTTTGGAGTGGTGCTCAAATGTCAAATGCGAAGCTAGGAATGGCTCACGCAGCGACATTAAAGTAATCAGAATTAATCTTAGATTATATAATTAGAGCGGACTTAATTGTCTGCTCTAATTTTTTTTAACAGAATTTGTATGGCAGACGAACCAACTAAATTAGATATATCTGATGAAATGATTGCCGAAAGGCGAGGCGGTTCAGGCAAAATGCCAGAAGATATGCCATCATGGATGGCTAGCTCTATAGTTAATATTGATAAATTTAGTAAATGGGTTGGCAATGTTGTTTGCTGGATTTTAATGCCTCTGATTTTTGCGATGACTTATGAAGTGCTTGCAAGGAAATTATTTTTAGCCCCAACAATTTGGGCTTACGATATAAGTCGATTTTTGTATGGAGCATTATTCATGCTTGGTGCTGCATATGCTCTTTCTAAAGGAGTACATATAAGAGCTGATTTTTTATATAGAAATTTTAAAACTAAAAATCAAGGTAAGATAGATTTCTGGTTATATCTTTTATTTTATTTTCCAGGATTATTAGTTTTCCTTTATATGACGATTGGATTTGTTGGAGAGTCTATCCAAAGAGGTGAAAAAGGAATGGATACTACGTGGATGCCTTATATGTGGCCCATTAAATCTTGCTTATTAATAGGAATTATTTTTTTATTAATTCAAGGAATTTCAGAGTTATTCAAAAGTTATTGGGCTGCTACCAAAGGCGAATGGCCTGGAGAAGATAAATGATTGCTGAACTTATAGATCCAGCTATATTAGGATTTATTCTTGTTGGGGTTATGCTTTTTGCAATCTTTGTAGGTTTCCCTATTTCATTTACATTAATTTTTTTAGGTTTTGTTTTTGGTTATTTAGGTTTTGGGAAACTTGTTTTTTATCTAATGACTTTGCAGTTTTCCATGGTCATGACCGAACAAACACTCGCCGCCGTTCCACTCTTTGTTTTTATGGGGATAATGATGGAGCAAGCAGGTTTAATGGAGAGATTATTTTCTTCATTCCAAATGATGTTAGCAAAAGTAAAAGGTTCATTATACTATGCGGTTTTATTTGTTTCTGTAATTTTTGCTGCTGCAACAGGTATCGTTGGAGCCTCAGTTACAATTTTAGGAATTATGGCAGCTAAATCAATGAACAGGTCTGGCTACAACGTTAGATTGGCAGCAGGAACTATTACTGCTGGAGGAACTTTAGGGATATTAATTCCACCGAGTATTATGCTTGTTGTTATGGGGCCAATTATGGAAATTCCAGTAATAGATTTATTTGCTGCAGCGATAATACCTGGAATTCTTCTTGCAGGTTTATATGCAGGTTACACAACAATTAGATGTATGATAAATCCAAAATTAGGTCCAGTGCTTCCAGAGGAAATGCGAGCTGCAAGTATGAAAGAAGTTTGGATAGAGTTTTTCCTTGGATTAGTTCCACCAGCAGCATTAGTTTTTGCTGCATTAGGAAGTATTTTATTTGGATTCGCAACACCCACAGAGGCGGCTGGTTGTGGTGCAATGGGAGCTTTACTGCTCTCATTAGCTTATAAGAAATTAACTTTATCAAAATTACAGGAGGCTTTAGTCAAAACTTTAGAAATTACAGCTTTGATAATGGTTTTAGTTGCTGCCTCAAACTTTTTTGGAGCAGTTTTTGCAAGATTAGGGACTCCAACATTATTAACTGAATTTCTTTTAGGTTTAGAAATGAACAAATACTTAATCTTGGCCATGATAATGGTGATGATATTTTTATTGGGATGGCCTCTAGAATGGGTGCCGATTGTGATGATAATAGTACCTATTATTTTACCTTTAGTTGAGGCTTTGGGATTTAACTTAACTTGGTTTGCAATATTGGTTGCAGTTAATTTGCAAACAGCTTGGCTCTCCCCACCTGTAGCCCTCTCGGCTTATTTTTTAAAAGGAGTTGTACCTGAATGGGATTTAAAAGATATTTATTATGGAATGATGCAGTTTATGGTCTTACAGGTTTTTGGTTTAATTTTGATCATCATATTTCCTCAGATTGCCCTATGGTTACCAACTCTCTTGTATGGACAGTAGATTTTATTAGTTTAAAATAAAATAAGTGAATCAACCAAAAGTCAAATATTCTCTCTCGAATTGGGATCTTGTTACTGTAAATCCAAATTATAAAACTTGGAATTGGAAAGATCTTTTTTGCTTTTGGGGAGTAAATATACAAAGTGTAATTGGTTTTTCTTTAATTGCCTCATTATATATAATGTATAGCCTTAATACTTTTGTAGTATTTTTTGGAACAATTTTAGGGTCATTTTTAGTTTATATTTTTTCTAATTTAATTGGAAAGCCTTCTCAAAAATTTGGATTACCCTTTGCAGTTCTTTTAAGATCCTCTTTGGGTTTTAATGGCGCGAAATTTTTTGGATTGTTAAGAAGTTTAGTTGGAATTTTTCTTTTTGGTGTTCAAACATATTTTTTATCAAAGTTAGTAGTCTACCTCATTAGAATACTTATCTTTTCAATAGACAACACTTTGCTAGATCAAGAAATTTTCTTAACTTTTTTATTGGGATTAAATATAATTGACTGGATCTCAATTTTTTTAGTAATCGTTTTTCAAACAATGCTGTTTAGTATTGGTATGCAATATAATAAAAAACTAATTAATTATTCAGCAATAATAGTTTATACAGGAATGATAATATTCTTCTTAACTGTCTTTTTGAGTGATGTTAAAACTACCACTCAAGCATTTTCTAGTATTTTAAGCTTTGAGAATTTTTTAAAACAAAATAATATTTTTCCATTACTTACTGTTGCAGGCACTATTTTTGCTTACTTTTCAATTGTGATCGTAAGTTTTGGAGATTTTACAAGATATGTAAATAATGAAAGAGAATTAACTAAAGGAAACTTAAGCTTAATTCTAAACTTAATAATTTTTTCATTTTTTTCTATTGCTATTGTTGTTGGTTCAGATGTTTTTTTAAATCAAAAATTTCAGGATTTGGATAGAATTTTCACAAATCCAACTGATATAATTGGTAAATTTGATAACCTTCAAATTACAATAGTAGTTCTGTTCTTTATAATAATTGCCTCAGCATCAACTAATTTAGTGGCAAATTATATTCCTTCTCAATACTCACTTATTAATTTTCTTCCGAATAAACTAACTTTAAAAAGTGCAAGTTACACAATTTCCTTTTTGGGATTAATTATTGGGATTTTTTGGCTAACTGTTCTAAGCCAAATTGGTATTTTATCTTTTGTGGATACATTCAGTTGTTTTTTTGGGCCCTTATTTGGTGTTATTATTGCCGATTACTATTTTATAAAAAATCAAACTTTAAGTAATAAAGACCTATATTCGATTGAAAATCAAAGTGCTTATTATTATTCAAAAGGGTGGCACATTAAAGGTACTTACTCAATAATATTAGGTTTTATTTTTTCTGCCGCAACTATATGGAATACTAATTTAATGTTTTTACAATCATATGCATGGATTATAGGTGCATTTATTTCTTGGTTGACGTATTATTTGCTAGCTAAAAAATAATCCATATGCACAAATTTGATTTTGAAAATCAAACAGCCATTATAACTGGGGGAGCCCAAGGTTTCGGACTAGATATTGCTAAAAGATTTCTAGAGTCTGGATGTAATGTCTTTATTTGGGATATAGATGAAAATCTTTTAAAAAAAACAATAGATGAAATCAACAATCCAAATTTGAATTATCATGTAGTTGATGTTTCAAAGTATGCTGAAGTCGAAAAATTCGTTGGTGAAATAACTAATAAAAATGAAATTGATATTTTAATTAACAATGCAGGAATTACTGGTCCAACGGACCCTCTTTGGAAGTATGATGTAGAAATGTGGAATAAAATAGTCCAAATTAATTTAATGGGCACATTTAATTGCTGCAGGGCAATTGTACCAAATATGATTAAGAATAATTATGGTAGAATAGTTAATGTTGCATCAGTCGCAGGTAAAGACGGCAATGCAAATGCTAGTGCCTATAGTTCTGGAAAAGCGGGTGCAATTGGTCTCACTAAAGCATTGGGCAAGGAATTAGCAGACAAGGATATTGCTGTAAATGCTGTAACACCAGCAGGAGCTAAAACTAGAATTTTAGATCAAATGAGCAAAGAACATGTTCAAAGAATGCTTTCCAAAGTTCCACGAGGAAGATTTCTTGAGATACATGAGTTTACTTCACTAATTTGTTGGCTTTCGTCACAAGAGAATACTTTTTCAACTGCTGCTGTCTTTGACATAAGTGGAGGAAGATCTACATATTAAATTAATAATTTACAAATCTTACAGATTGTTGAATTAAAAAATAATTTATCTATAAGAAAGATATGTTAAAAATTTTCAATATTATTATTACGTCCATATTTTTATTTAGTTCTGCAGCCGCTGAGAATATAAGAATTTTTGAGTTTACTGAGAAAGAGCTTTCAGAACTAGAAGTACGCAAAGTAAGAGGTGCGGATAATAGAACTAATTACTCTGTTGGCTCAAACGAGAATGGTAATTTTTTATTAGCTGTTGCAGATAATGCTGCCTCAGGTCTTGGTAAAGAGATCAAAATTAACCTCAATAAAACACCCTATATTAATATTACATGGAAAATAGAGAAGGATTTAAAAGGAATTAAAGAAAATACCAAAAAAGGGCATGATTATGCAGCTCGTGTGTTTGCAATTAAAAAAACTGGGGCCACACCTTTATCAAATAGAGCAATTAATTATATTTTTTCAAGCAATAGTGAAGTAGGTGAAAATTGGCCCAGTCCTTATACTAAAAAATCAATAGATAATGTATTAGCTTCTACAAAAAACAATTTTAATGAATGGGTTACAGTAAAAGCAAATGTTAAAGAAGATTTTAAAAGATTTCATGATCTAGATGTTGATGAGCTTGATGGGCTAGCAATAATGGCTGACACAGATAATTCAAAAATGAAGTCAATTTCTTATTTTCAAAATATTTATTTTTCGGAAAATTAAAACTTCAAATATTTATTTAAAATTAAACTTAGAAAAGATAATAAAATAGCTGCTATAACATCTGCTAGTGGAATTGCATTTGGAAAGCCAAAGTTCCAAATAATTACGCCAATTAACCATACTATATAAACTTTTATTGATGAACTCACAACTTAGTTTGTATTTAATTATAAAAATTTTTGATAATATATTAACATGTCTAAAAATTTTAATCATAAAATTAAGGTTTATTATGAAGATACTGACGCGGGTGGTGTAGTATATTATGCAAATTATCTTAAATATCTTGAAAGGGCTAGAACAGAGGCCTTAATCAAAATTGGTCTAAGCAATCTTAAGATTAAAGATAATTTTAAAGCTTTAATAATAGTCAAATCGTGTAACATTGATTATAAAAAATCGGCTTATTTAGAAGACGAGCTTAATATAAAATCTTATATACTTTCTATTACAAAGACATCATTTGTTATGAGCCAAACTATTATTAAAAATAAGATAGTAATAGTTGAGGCCAAAATACACTTAGTTTTTGTAAACGAAAAAGCTAAACCTATAAAAATTCCAAAATTGGTTGTAGACAAATTTAAACCTTATATTTCTAACTTTTAATAGCAGACATTTTTTTTGCTTTTTTAAATAATTTAATCATCATTTTTTCTGAAATTACTTTAGTGTTTACATTTCTTGGACTTGGATGATAGCTAGAAATTAAATTTATGTTATTTGGTAATTGATAGATTTTACCATGGGCAAATTTTAATTTTTTTGAAAAGTTATAATTTTTTTTGTAAAATTTAACACAATTATCAAATGCTACCTTACCAAGTGCTACTATTGTTTTTAAACTTCTTAAATTTGATAGCTCAGAGCTAAAGTATTTTGAACAATTATTTAATTCTTCTTTATATGGCTTATCTCCAGGTGGAACACACTTAAGAATATTAGTGATATAAGTAGATTTTAATTTTAGACCATCTTTTAAATTTAGAGAATGTGGTTGATTAGATATATTTGTTTTATGTAAACATTTAAATAAAAAATCACTAGATTTATCACCTGTAAACGGTCTACCCGTTCTTGTCCCTCCATGTGCTGCAGGTGCCAAGCCTAAAATAAGAAGTTTTGAACTTGATTTGCCAAATCCTGTAACAGGTTTACCCCAATAAGTATCATTAATATTTTGTTTTCTTTTTTCAGTAGAAATTTTTTTAATAAAATTGATTAATCTTGGACATTCATTGCAATTTATAATTGTTTTATTTAACTTTTTAAATTTAATATTCATTAATGAAATTTTTAAAAATTATTTTAATATTATTTATATGTTTAAACACGCTTGTTAAAGCAGATTCAAAAAAAAATATAATTGAAAACTTAAAAGTAGGAGGGAAGTTAATATTTATTAGACATGCTTATGCACCTGGTGGGGGAGATCCTGAAAATTTTAATATCCATGATTGCTCAACTCAAAGAAATCTCAGCGAAAGTGGCAGAATACAGTCGAGAAAAATTGGTAATTTTTTTACAGAAAATAAGATTAAAATAGAAAAGGTGTATTCTAGTGAATGGTGTAGGTGCAAAGAAACTGCCTCTTTAGCTTTTGATAATTTTAAAACAAAAAGTTTTTTGAATTCTTTTTTTAGTTCAAAATTTGTACAAAATAAAAATTCACAAATGAGAGATTTCCAAAAATTTTTATTAGATTGGGATGAAAAAACTAATTTAATTTTTGTTACTCATTATGTTGTAATTTCTGAGATATTAGATTACCCCTCTTCTTCAGGAGAAATAGTAATTTCAAACAAAAATTTTAAAATCATTGATACTTTAGAAATAGAGTATTAAATTAAATTTATGTCCTCTAAAAGAGCAATGCGACAAGCACAAAAGCAAGCATTTGCTAAACATCGGTCTAATGTCGCTAATAGTAGATTTAACTTAAAGAAAAAAAATATAATAAATAAAAAAAATAAAGATAGATTGAAAGATTAACTTTGTTGATCAAATTTCTCAATTTTTTTACATGTTGATATTTTTGAAATACCCTCAATATCATTTAAAACTGACTTCATAAATATTTCTGGTTTTTCTTTATAAAATAATATTTGAGTGTAGAACTGAGGATAGCCGTGTTTTAGGGTAAAAATTTTGCCATTTTCTTCGTATATATTTCTTACATAAGTGTTTGATTTTTTAACACTAAGGTCAGTTATTTTATATTTCTGATAAGTTTTTTCATTGTAAACATAATTTCTAGTCATAAGTAATTCATTAAGATTTAAGATGTATTCATTTTTTAAAAATACATCTTCTTTATGATCACACTTACTTAATATAATTATTTCTGAATAACACTTACTCAAACTAAATATTAAAGTAAAAATTACCAAAAAAAATGTTTTTAAATTACTCTTTTTCATTTTTATCAGCAAAAAATAATGCGATTAAAAATATGATTGTCCATATAAAAACACCAATAGTTTTAATGAATGATGTCTCTGCGGCCCAGACCTCAAGAAAAAGAGCACCAATTATTATTCCAATAGCATAAATAACACTAATTAATTTTACTTTACTCATATAGATCTTTATTCTTTAATTTGATTTTTTTTGAATAAAGACATTCCATTATTTATCTTGTATTCATAAGACTCATTGAAGCTTTCAAGCTGCCAGCCTGATAATCTTTTTTTTATCGACTCTAGATTGTTTTTTTTCCAATCATCAGATGTATCATCTTTCTTCCATATTTGCTTTTCTTCATTGCTTCTTCCACATCCATAACAATACCCTGTAGAAGGATCTGTTTTGCAAATGCTTATACAAGGTGAAATAATCATTTTTTAAAAGTAATATAAAATTAATCAGATAAATAGATAATTTTTGAGCATTTGTCATTGGACAAATAGTTTCAATAATATATAAAACCTCGTAATTTGTGGGGCGATGGCGGAATTGGTAGACGCGTTGGTCTTAGGAACCAATATGGCAACATGTGAAGGTTCGAGTCCTTTTCGCCCTACCATTAAAATATTATGAAAGTCACAATAGAAAATAAAAAAGGTTTAAACAAAGATCTTAAAATTTTAATCGATAAAGAGACTATGAACTCTTATATGGACGAAAAATATGAAGAGATTAAAGGTACTGTAAATCTGAAAGGTTTTCGACCAGGAAAAGTTCCTAAAGAAGTTTTAAAAAGACAATTTGGTAAGGCTGTATTTGGAGAAGTTTTAGATAAAGTTTTAAAAGATACTTCAACAAAAGCTTTAGAGGAAAATAAAATAAAACCAGCTGGTCAACCTAAATTGGATTTAAAGACTTATGGAGAAGATAAGGAGTTAGAATACGTATTATCAGTTACAGAATTACCTAAAGTTGATGTTAAATCATTAGAAAATATAAAATTTGATCAATACACAGTTAAGATTGACGATAGTGAAACTGATAAAAGAATTAAGGAAATAGCAAAAAACCAACCAAATTTTAAAGATACCAAACCCGAAACGAAAGCTAAAGAAGGTGATCTAGTTGCTTTAGATTACAAAGCGACAGTAGATGGTAAAGAATTTAAGGGGAATGAAGGAAAAAATACTCAATTAACTCTAGGAAAAGATTTATTTCTAAAAGGTTTCGATAAGCAATTAATTGGAGCTAAGAAAGATGATGAAAAAATAGTTGAAGCTATATTACCTGAAAATTTTCCTGAAAAAGATTTGGTAAACAAAAAAGCTAAATTTAATTGTAAAATTTTAAATGTAAAACAACCAGAAGAGGTTAAAATTGATGATAGTTTTGCAAAAAATTTAGGTGCAAAAGATTTAAAAGATCTTAAAATTTTAATTTCAAAACAAATAAATGATGAATACAAAAACTCACTCGATCAATTATCAAAAAATCAAATTTTAAAAGAAATTGAAAAGATTAAAGTTGAAGAAGTTCCTGAAAACTTAATACAGGAAGAAGTTAAAATTCTTTCACAAGGTATGTCAGAAGATGAGGTAAAAAAAAATAAGAAAACTTTTGAGGAAAAAGCCAAGACTCGAATTAAAACTGGATTGATTTTAAATGAATTTGGAGAAAAAAATCAAATAAAAGTTAGTGAAGTTGAAATTCAGAATGAGGTTCAAAAACAACTTAGGATGATGCCAGGACAAGAAAAGATGGTAATGGATTTTTATCAAAAAAACCCATCTGCTGTCGCTAGCCTAAGAGGAACAGTATATGAAGAAAAAATTTTAAAACTAATTAAAGAAAAAGGTAAAGCAAATAAAAAAGAAATATCAAAATCTGAAGCTGAAAAAATTTTAAAAGAGGCACATGAGCAGAATCATGATCACGACCATGAAAAAAAAGATACTAAGAAAAAATCTGAGGTAAAAACTGTTAAAGAAAAAAAACCCTCAACAAAAACAGCAAAAACAAAGCCACCTGCTAAAAAAATAAAAAAAGTTAGCAAAAAGTAATCTCAAGTTGTATAAGTGAGTCCGAATCAATTATGACAACAAAATTATCTGAATATATGAGTAACCTGGTTCCAATGGTTGTTGAACAATCCAGTAAGGGTGAGAGAGCATACGATATTTATTCAAGACTTTTAAAAGAAAGAATAATTTTTTTAACAGGTCAAATTAACGATAATGTTGCCTCACTAGTTACTGCTCAATTATTATTTTTAGAAGCTGAAGATCCTAAAAAAGAGATTTATTTATATATCAATAGCCCTGGTGGTCTTGTGACAGCTGGTCTTGGTATTTATGATACAATGCAATATGTAAAACCTGATATCTCAACATTATGCATAGGACAGGCTGCATCCATGGGTTCATTTTTATTAGCAGCTGGAACCAAAGGAAAAAGATTTTCATTACCAAATTCTAGAATCATGGTCCATCAACCTTCAGCTGGTTTTCAAGGTCAGGCAACTGATATTGAGATACATGCGAACGAAGTTTTATCATTAAAAAAAAGATTAAATGAAATTTATTCAAAGCATACAGGTAAGAGTGTTGATGAAGTAAAATCTGCTCTTGAAAGAGATAATTTCATGACTGCAGATGTGGCAAAGTCATTTGGTCTTATTGACGAAGTTGTTGAAAAAAGATCTTAATACACAATATATTGTAATAGATTAATCCAAACTTGATTATTAGGAGACTTCTATAATAAAGTATTGGAAGTGATTCGTTTAAAAAATTATGTCAACAAATAATAAAAATATTCTTTACTGTTCTTTTTGTGGAAAGAGTCAGCATGAGGTTAGAAAATTAATTGCAGGACCAACTGTTTTCATTTGTGATGAGTGTGTTGAGTTGTGTATGGACATTATTAAAGAGGAGAGTAAAGATACTTTTGTTAAACATCAAGATGGTCTTCCTTCACCAAAAGAAATTTGTACAGTGTTGGATGATTATGTAATAGGACAAGCCCATGCTAAAAAAGTTTTATCTGTAGCAGTTCACAATCATTATAAAAGATTAAATTATGAGAGTAAGACAAGTAAAAACGTTGAGCTTTCTAAATCAAACATACTTTTAGTTGGTCCTACAGGTTGTGGTAAAACTTTATTAGCTCAAACGCTTGCAAGAATTTTAGACGTACCATTTACTATGGCAGATGCAACTACATTAACCGAAGCTGGTTATGTTGGTGAAGATGTTGAGAATATTATTTTAAAATTATTACAAGCTTCTGATTACAATGTAGAAAAAGCTCAAAGAGGAATAGTTTATATTGACGAAGTTGACAAAATAAGTAGAAAATCTGAAAATCCATCAATCACAAGAGATGTTTCAGGTGAAGGTGTGCAACAAGCTTTACTAAAAATTATGGAAGGAACTGTTGCTAGTGTGCCTCCACAAGGTGGAAGAAAACATCCGCAACAAGAATTTTTACAAGTTGATACAACAAACATATTATTTATTTGTGGCGGTGCTTTTGCAGGATTAGATAAAATAATTTCTCAAAGAGACAAAGGAACTTCAATTGGATTTGGTGCTGATGTAAAAAATACACAAGATAAGAAAACTGGCGAATGGATGAAAGGACTTGAGCCTGAGGATTTATTAAAATTTGGATTAATTCCTGAATTTATAGGAAGACTACCAATGATTGCAACTCTGGAGGATCTGGACGAAAAATCTTTAATAAAAATTCTCCAAGAGCCAAAAAATTCTTTAATTAAACAATATCAAGAATTATTTAAATTAGATGGAGCTAAATTAGTATTTAAAGAAAATGCTCTTAAAGAGATAGCTCAAAAGGCAATTAAGAAAAAAACAGGTGCAAGAGGATTAAGATCAATCTTAGAAAATATTTTGTTAAAAACAATGTACGACTTACCAAGCCAAGAAAATATTGACGAAGTAATTGTGGATGCTAGTGCTGCAAAAGGTCAGTCCCAACCTATTCTAGTTCATTCAAAAGGTGATGGTAAATCTAAGTCAAATAAGACTACAGCGGCTTAATATCCTTAATAACTAATAAAAAGCTATTGCAAAATAAAATATAATATCCATATTATGATAATGGAAGTTAAAATCTCACTACCTTTATTACCTCTGAGAGACATAGTGGTATTTCCAAGTATGGTTATTCCATTATTTGTTGGAAGAGATAAATCAATTTCTGCATTAAACGAAGTAATGAAAAAGGATAAAAAAATTATCCTTGTAACTCAAAAAAATTCTGAAATTGATGATCCAAATAAAACTGATGTCTTTATGTATGGGTGTGAAGGTAACATTTTACAATTACTTAAATTACCAGATGGTACTGTTAAGGTTTTGGTTGAAGGTATTAAAAGAGTAAAAATTTTAGATTTTAAAGATAACGAAAAATTTATTACTTGTGATTATACGTATTTTAACGACTTTCTATCCAAGGATGAAGATTTATTTCCATTAGCAGCTACAGCTTTAAGAAGACTAGAAAAACTAACATCAATAAATAAAAAAATTTCTAATGAAACAATAAATACTATCAAGCAACTAAAAGATCCATCTCAAATTGCTGACAATATAGCATCTCATATAGCAGCTTCAATTTCTGAAAAACAACAAATTTTTGAGACAAATGATGTTAAGAAAAGATTGAATGCTATAATTAAAATTATGGAAAATGAAACTAGTATAATTGGAGTTGAAAAGAGAATAAGAGGTAGAGTTAAAACTCAAATGGAAAAAACTCAACGTGAGTATTATTTAAATGAGCAATTAAAGGCTATTCAAAAAGAACTTGGAGAAATTGAAGATGGAAAAGACGAAACATCGAGCATAAATAAAGCTATCACTAAAGCTAAGATGCCAAAAGACGTCGAAAAAAAATGTTTACAAGAATTAAAAAAGTTAAAAAATATGAGTCCTATGTCAGCTGAAGCTACAGTAGTGAGAAATTATTTAGACTGGATGACAGAACTTCCATGGCATAAAAAGAGTGAAGTAGATATTGATTTAGCTAAGGCACAAAATACTCTAGATAAGGACCATTTTGGATTAGAAAAAATTAAAGAGAGAATAGTTGAATTTCTTGCAGTTCAAAAAAGAATGGAAAAGATAAAAGGACCAATTTTATGTTTAGTTGGACCACCAGGAGTAGGTAAAACTTCATTAGGAAAGTCGATTGCTAAAGCTACAAATAGAGAATTTGTAAGAATGTCCGTAGGAGGAATGAGAGATGAGGCTGAAATTAGAGGACACAGAAGAACTTATATTGGTTCTTTACCTGGAAAAATTATTCAGATGATGAAAAAAGCTGGCACTAAGAATCCTTTAATTTTATTAGATGAGATTGATAAAATAGGAAATGATTATAGAGGAGATCCTTCCTCCGCTTTATTGGAGGCATTAGACCCAGAGCAGAATACGACTTTTAACGATCATTATTTAGAAGTTGATTATGATCTTTCAGATGTGATGTTTGTTACTACTGCAAATACACTTAATATATTGCCACCTCTTTTAGATAGGATGGAAGTTATTAGACTTGCTGGTTACACGGAAGACGAAAAAATTAATATTGCTAATAAATATTTGTTGCCCAAACAAATAAAAGATAATGGTGTTAAAGAGAAAGAAATGAATTTAAGTGATGACTTAATTAAAGAAGTCATAAGAGGCTACACTAAAGAGTCCGGGGTAAGAAACTTAGAAAGAGAAATTTCTAAAATAGCGCGAAAAGTAGTTAAGAAAATCGTTGCTGGAGAAGAGAAAGAAGTTAATGTCAATAACAAAAATTTGTCTGATTTCCTTGGTGTTGCAAAATTTAACTTTGGAGAACTAGAAGATGATAATAAAGTAGGTATTGTTGTTGGATTAGCATGGACAGAGTATGGTGGAGAGATTCTTAAAATTGAAACAGTCACTATGCCTGGTAAAGGTAGAATGCAAATTACAGGTAAGCTTGGAGATGTAATGCAAGAGTCTGTAAAAGCTGCAAAATCTTTTGTAAGATCCAAATGTTTAGAATATGGAATTATTCCTCCTGTATTTGAAAAGAAAGATTTTCATATTCATGTTCCTGAAGGCGCTACTCCAAAAGATGGACCATCAGCTGGTGTTGGAATGGTGACATCTATTGTATCCTCAATAACAAATATTCCAGTCAGAAAAGACCTAGCAATGACGGGCGAGGTTACCTTGACAGGCCAAGTTTTGCAAATTGGTGGATTAAAAGAAAAATTATTAGCTGCACACAGAGCGGGAATAAAAGAGGTTTTAATACCAAAAGAAAATGAAAAAGATCTGGTAGATATGCCAAAAAAAATAATGGATGATATAAAAATTACTCCCGTTGAACACGCTGATCAAGTAATTAAGATAGCATTAACAAAAGAATTAAAACCAACTGAATATGTTGAAGTTGATATATCGAAAAAAGACGATAAATCTCAAGCTAGCATTCAATAAATAATAATTGTAAAAAAAATGGAATTATTAATAATCATCTCATTTGTTGTATTTCTGGGTATTTATTTACTAAGACCGTTCTCCAAACGTGAAAAAGATAGTTTTGAAAATAAAAACAATTGGAGAGGTGGATTTTAATATTTTTCTTAGTTTTTCAGTAATTAATAAATCTTGACGTTATTGCTCTAAAAGATATAAATCACGTTACTTTTTTTGTTTTGGGCGGTTAGCTCAGTTGGTAGAGCATCTCGTTTACACCGAGGGGGCCATAGGTTCGAGTCCTATACTGCCCACCAAGAATCAAAAGTGGGGGTGTAGCTCAGTTGGTTAGAGCGATCGCCTGTCACGCGATAGGTCGAGGGTTCGAGTCCCTTCACTCCCGCCACTTTTTCGGTTAATTTAAACTAAATGTCTAATTCATTGAAATCGTTACCTTTTTCAGCTTACTTAATATAAGTCATTGAAATTGTTAATTTTTTTTTCTAAGAAAATGTGACGTATGAGCGCTTCAAGAACAAAAAAAAAGTGCTATATAGATTTCAATGTTATCTGATTTTTTACAAAACTACTTACCTATAATAATTTTTTTAGTTCTAGCTTTAGGGCTAAGTTGTGCTTTTGTAGTAATTAATTTTATTCTTTCGCCTAAAAGACCCGATCCTGAAAAGCTTTCTGCATATGAATGTGGATTTGAACCATTTGAAGATTCAAGGATGGAGTTTGATGTAAGATTTTATTTGGTAGCAATATTATTTATTATTTTTGATTTAGAAATTGCTTTCCTTTTTCCGTGGGCAATTTCTCTTGGAAATATCGGTTTATTAGGTTTTTCATCAATGATGATTTTTCTCTTCATACTTACAATTGGTTTTATTTATGAGTGGAAAAAAGGCGCTTTAGACTGGGAATAAAATTTAATTACAATGCAAAATAAAATAGACCAGATTCCTGAAGAATTTAAAAAACTTGCAGACGATTTTGGCAAGAATGGATTTATTACAACCTCACTAGACAATTTAATAAATTGGTCAAGAGCAGGATCACTTCACTGGATGACATTTGGGTTAGCCTGTTGTGCTGTTGAAATGATGCAAACATCGATGCCAAGATATGATCTTGAAAGATTTGGTGCTGCACCAAGAGCTTCCCCAAGACAATCAGATGTAATGATTGTAGCAGGCACTTTGACTAATAAAATGGCACCTGCTTTAAGAAAAGTTTACGACCAAATGCCAGAACCTAGATACGTTATCTCAATGGGAAGTTGTGCAAATGGTGGTGGGTATTATCATTATTCATATTCTGTAGTTAGAGGCTGCGATAGAATAGTTCCAGTCGACGTTTATGTGCCCGGATGTCCTCCTTCAGCAGAAGCATTACTTTATGGAATATTACAACTTCAAAAAAAAATTAGAAATAAGGGCTCTATTACGAGATAGTCATGAAAAATTTAATTGATCTAGAAAAAAAAATTAACTCTGAATTAACAACTAAAATTAATAGAACTGAGATTAGACATAATCAGATTTATCTTGAGACAGATAAAGATGATCTTATCGATGTAGTTTTATTTTTAAAAACAAACAATTACACAAAATTCAGACAACTTATTGATATAACAGTTACTGATTATCCAGAAAAAAATCAAAGATTTGAAGTAGTATACTTATTTTTAAGCCATGAATTTAATCAAAGATTAATTTTAAAATATACAATTGCAGAAAATGAAATCATACCATCCGTAACTAGTATCTTTCCAGCAGCTAACTGGATGGAAAGAGAAGTATTTGATATGTACGGTGTTTCTTTTAAAGATCATCCAGATTTAAGAAGAATATTAACTGATTATGGCTTTAAAGGACATCCACTTAGAAAAGATTTTCCTTTAACTGGGCATACAGAGGTTAGATACAGTGAAGATCAAAAAAAAGTAATAAGTGAGCCAGTAAAACTTGAACAAAACTACAGAAACTTCGATTACGAAAGCCCATGGGAAGGCACCAAATATATTAAAGAAGAATTAAATAATAATGACAAAAAAAATTAAAAACCTTAATTTAAACTTTGGTCCTCAACACCCAGCTGCCCATGGTGTGTTAAGATTGATTTTAGAACTAGATGGTGAAGTAGTTGAGAAAGCCGATCCTCATATTGGATTATTACACAGAGGCACAGAAAAACTAATCGAAAACAAAACTTATATGCAAGCAGTTCCTTACTTTGATCGTCTAGATTATGTTGCTCCAATGAACCAAGAACATGCCTTTGCGTTGGCAACTGAAAAAATACTGAAAATAGATGTTCCAATAAGAGCTCAATATATAAGAGTTATATTTTGTGAGATAGGAAGAATTTTAAGTCATATATTAAATGTCACTACGCAAGCAATGGATGTTGGTGCTTTAACTCCTACATTATGGGGATTTGAGGAAAGAGAAAAGCTAATGGGATTTTACGAGAGAGTTTCTGGTTCACGACTTCATGCAAATTATTTTAGAGCAGGTGGAGTTCACCAAGATTTGCCTCAAGGCTTGGAAGTAGATATAGCTGAATTTTGTGAAACATTTCCAAAGATAATAAACGATTTAGAAAGTTTATTAACTGAGAACAGAATTTTTAAACAACGAAATGTAGACATAGGAGTTGTTACCAAACAGGATGCTCTAGACTATTCTTTTTCAGGTGTGATGATCAGAGGTTCAGGAGTTCCATGGGATTTAAGAAAATCTCAACCATACGATTGTTATAAACAATTGGATTTTAAAATCCCAGTTGGAAAAAATGGAGACTGTTATGACCGTTATTTATGTAGAATAGAAGAAATGAAAGAGAGTGTATCGATAATTAAGCAGTGCCTTTCTAAAATGGAAAAAGGTCCAATAAAATCTTTAGATGGCAAGATAAGCCCACCATCTAAAAAAGAGATCAAACAATCAATGGAAGCACTTATTCATCATTTTAAACTTTTTACAGAGGGTTATAGAGTTCCAAAAGATGAAATTTATACAGCAGTAGAAGCTCCCAAAGGTGAATTTGGAGTTTATTTGATTTCAGATGGTTCTAATAAACCATACAAATGTAAGATAAGAGCCCCTGGATTTTCACATCTTCAATCAATGGACTATTTGATTAAAGGACATATGTTAGCTGATGTACCAGCAGTATTAGGTTCGTTAGATATAGTTTTTGGTGAGGTAGACAGATGAGTTTAAGAAGACCTGCAAAAAATCAACCTGAAACTTTTGAGTTCAGTTCTTCCTCAATGGAAGAAGCAAACAAAATAGTTTTAAAATATCCTGAAGGTAAACAGCAAAGTGCAGTAATGGCTTTATTATATATTGCTCAAAAACAGAATGATAACTGGATACCATTAGCTGCTATGAAATATATCGCAAAGTTTTTAGATATGCCTTACATAAAAGTTTACGAAGTAGCAACTTTTTATACCATGTACAATTTATCCCCAGTAGGAAAGTATTTTGTACAGGTTTGTACTACTACTCCTTGTATGATTAGAGGAGCAAATAAATTAGTTGAAGCTTGTAAGGAAAAAATTTCAGACAAAGAAAATGAATTATCAAATGATAAAAGTTGTTCTTGGATGGAAGTGGAATGTTTAGGAGCATGTGTTAATGCTCCTATGATGCAAATTAATGATGATTATTATGAAGATTTAGATAAAGAAAAAACAATAGAAATATTTGAAAAAATTTTAAAGGGTGAATATCCAAAACCAGGATCGTATCGAGGACGATTAAATACAGAGCCTGAAAACAATAGAAAAACACTTATGGATTTAAAAAATGCTTAAAGATCAAGACAGAATTTTTAAAAATTTGTACAATGATATGGGTGCAGATGTTAAATCTGCTCAGACAAGAGGTGATTGGGTAAATACCTCAGAATTAATAGCAAAAGGAAGAGATTGGATTATTAATGAAGTAAAAGATTCACAACTTAGAGGAAGAGGTGGAGCTGGATTCCCCACAGGTTTGAAATGGTCTTTTGCTCCAAAAGAAGTCGGTTCTAGGCCCCATTATTTAGTAATTAATGCAGACGAGTCAGAACCAGGCACTTGTAAGGACAGGGATATTTTAAGATTTGAGCCTCACAAATTAATCGAAGGATGTCTAATAGCTTCTTATGCAGTTCAAGCTCATGCTTGTTATATTTACATTAGAGGTGAATATTTTATAGAAGGTCAAAAATTACAATCAGCTATTGATGAAGCTTATGAAAAAAATTTAATTGGTAAAAATGCTGCTGGAACTGGATGGGATTTAGATATCTACATTCACTACGGAGCAGGTGCTTATATTTGTGGAGAAGAAACAGCTTTACTTGAAAGCATAGAGGGTAAAAAAGGTCAACCAAGATTAAAACCACCTTTTCCAGCATTGATTGGACTTTATGGATGCCCAACAATTATTAATAATGTTGAGACAATAGCTGTAGTTCCAACAATCCTTAGAAGAGGTGGAAAATGGTTTTCATCGTTGGGCAGAGAAAAAAACACAGGTACAAAAATTTTTTGTATTTCAGGTAATGTGAATAATCCATGTAATGTCGAGGAAGAAATGAATATTCCTCTAAAAGAATTAATTGAGGTTCATGCTGGAGGAGTTGTTGGTGGATGGGAAAATTTACAAGCAGTAATTCCTGGTGGTTCATCAATGCCACTAATACCCAAAGAAAAATGTGAGACATTAACTATGGACTTTGATTCATTGATGGCTGAAAAAAGTGGATTAGGAACTGCTGGAATTGTGGTTATTAACAAGGATCAGGACATTATAAAATGTATGGCAAGGATAGCTAGATTTTATAAACACGAAAGTTGTGGCCAATGTACACCATGTAGAGAGGGCTCAGGATGGATGTGGAGAATGTTAGAACGAATGGCAAAAGGTGAGGCTACTAAAGATGAAGTAGATATGCTTGGTGATGTAACAAACCAAATTGCGGGTCATACTATTTGTGCATTTGGTGAAGGATCATCATGGCCTGTACAGGGATTGCTAAGACACTTCAAAAAAGAAATTGAGGAAAGAAACAATTTAGACCCTATTGTTCAGAAAAAAAATAATATTCCTTATTTGGTTGACCAACATTTATTAGATAAAAAAAATGCCTAAATTAAAAGTAAATGACATTGAAGTTGTGGTAGAGGATGGTTTAACAGTTCTACAAGCGTGCGAAAAAGCTGGAGCAGAAATTCCTAGGTTTTGTTATCACGAAAAATTGTCAATAGCAGGTAACTGTCGAATGTGTTTAGTTGAGATGGAAAAATCTCCTAAGCCAATTGCTTCTTGTGCAATGCCAGCTGCTGAGGGAATGAATATTAAAACTAACACTCCTTTTGTTGAAAAGGCTAGAAAAGGAGTTATGGAATTTTTATTAGCTAACCATCCATTAGATTGTCCAGTGTGTGACCAAGGTGGTGAGTGTGATCTTCAAGACCAGTCTATGTTTTATGGAGTAGATAAATCAAGATTTAAAGAGAACAAAAGAGCTGTACCAGAAAAACATATGGGACCATTAATTAAGACACAAATGACAAGATGTATACATTGTACGCGATGTGTAAGATTTGCGACTGAAGTTGCTGGAGTGTCTGAGTTAGGAGCAATTGGAAGAGGAGAGGATATGCAAATTACAACTTATTTGGAGCAGTCAATGCAATCAGAGTTGTCAGCAAATGTAATAGATCTTTGTCCAGTGGGTGCTCTAACATCAAAACCCTATGTTTTTGAAGCAAGACCTTGGGAGCTTAAAAAAACAGAGACTGTAGATGTAATGGATGCTGTTGGATCAAATGTGAGAGTAGACACATATGATTGGGAAGTTAAAAGAATTTTGCCAATAATTAATGAGGATATAAATGAAGAGTGGATTTCAGATAAAACAAGATACGCGTGCGATGGCTTGTTAAATCAAAGGCTAGATAAACCTTTTATTAAATATAATGGTAAATTTGAGGAAGCATCATGGAGTGAGGTCTTTAAAATTATTAAGTCAAAATTTGAAAATTCATCAAATGATAAAGTTTGTGGATTTGTTGGAGACTTAACTAATATGGAGACAGGTTATATTTTTAAGGAGTTTTTTGATAGAACGTTAAACAATAATAACTATGATTCAAGATCAGATAACAGATTTCTAGATAACTCGGAAAGAGAGAATTATATATTTAATTCTTCTATAAATGGAATTGAAGATGCAGATTTAATATTTTTGATTGGAGCAAATCCTAGATATGAAGCTACAATCTTAAATGCTAGAATTAGAAAAGCCTTTGTAAACAATAATACAAAAGTAATCTCATTAAATGATGTTGGTGATCTAACTTATCCTTATAAGAATTTAGATGGTCAAACCCAAACTATAAAAAAGATTTTTGAAGGATCCGAAGAAATATCTAAAGAAATTATTGGCGCAAGTAGTCCAATGATTATAATTGGGGAGTCTTTACTTAAATTAAATTCAGCAGAACACTTATTTCATTTGATTAAAAATTTTTTGAAAAAAAATAATAAATTCACAGAGGACTGGAACCCATTAAATATTTTATCCTGTGATGCGGCAACAGTAGGTAATTTAGATCTAGGAATATTAAATAACGAAAAAAATTTATTGGAAGAATTAAAATCTAACAAATTTGAAATTGTTTTTTTAGTTGGTCAAGATAATTTAAAATTTAATAAAAAAAATGAATTTGTAATCTATCAAGGGAGTCATGGAGATAAGGGAGCGGAAATTGCAGATATAATTTTACCAGGATCGGCTTATACAGAACAAAATGGTTATTTTACAAATTTAGAGGGAAAAATTCAAAAAGCATATAAAGCATCTTATCCTCCAGGAGAAGCCAAAGAAGATTGGCAAATTATAAATGAATTAGCTGAAGTCATGAACAATCGTAAATTATTTAATGACATAGAAGAATTAAAAAGTAGCATGTTTAATTATCTAAAACTTCAACAAAAAAAAACAAATATCTAAAAATAAAGAAAAAACAAATTCAGAATTTCAAAATGAAAAATTAAATATTCTAATAAAAGATTATTATTTTTCGAATGTTATTGCTAGATCTTCAAAAACTATGATTGAATGTAACAACTCTAAATTAAATATTAAATCAACAGGAACAGAGGGTTAGATGGAATATTTAAGTATATTTTTTGATCAAGTTTATAAAATTCTTTTTCTGTTAATTCCTGTCTTGGTATCGGTTGCTATGGTTGTTTGGCTTGATAGGAGGGTATGGGCATTTGTTCAAAAGAGACAAGGACCAAATGTAGTTGGACCTTTTGGTCTTTTACAAACTATTGCCGATGCATTAAAATATATTTTTAAAGAAATTATAATCCCATCAAGCTCAAATAAAGTAATTTTTATTCTTGCACCAATTGTAACAATGACACTAGCTTTAATTGCTTGGGCAGTAATTCCATTTAGCGCAACGCAAGTGTTAGCTGATATAAATGTTGGCATTCTTTATTTATTCGCTGTTTCATCTCTAGGTGTTTATGGAATTATAATGGGTGGATGGGCTTCAAATTCTAAATATCCTTTCTTAGGAGCAATTAGATCTGCAGCTCAAATGGTATCTTATGAAGTATCTATTGGAGTGATAATTATCAATGTTCTTCTGTGTGTAGGATCACTCAATTTAAATGATATTGTTATAGCTCAACAAAATTTATGGTTTGTTATTCCGTTATTCCCAATGTTTGTTATTTTTTTTATCTCTGCATTAGCTGAAACTAATAGACCACCGTTTGATCTTCCAGAAGCAGAAGCAGAACTGGTCGCAGGTTACCAAACAGAATATTCTGGAATGATGTATGCAATGTTCTGGCTTGGTGAATATGCAAATATTCTATTAATGTGTGCAATGGGTGCAATTTTATTTTTGGGTGGATGGCTATCTCCACTTGAAATGTATCCTTTTGATTTAGTACCTGGGCCTGTTTGGTTAGTATTGAAGATATTACTATTATTTTTGTTGTTTGCTTTAGTTAAAGCTATTGTTCCAAGATATAGATATGACCAACTAATGAAATTAGGTTGGAAAGTATTCCTTCCATTATCTTTAATATGGGTTGTGTTGACGGCAAGCTATCTGTTTTATTTTAATCTTCTACCGGTAAATTAATTATGAAAATATCAAGATTTTTTAAAACCATATTTATGGCAGACTTTGCAAACGGTTTGTACATGGCTATTAAAGAAGTATTTAAATCAAAAAAAACAATAAATTATCCATTTGAAAAAGGTAAAATAAGTCCACGTTTTAGAGGAGAGCATGCATTAAGAAGATATCCAAATGGTGAAGAGAGATGTATTGCATGCAAATTATGCGAAGCCGTTTGTCCAGCTCAGGCGATAACTATTGAATCAACTCAAAGAGAAGATGGAAGTAGAAAAACGACTCGATATGACATTGATATGATGAAATGTATTTATTGTGGATTATGTGAAGAATCTTGTCCTGTTGATGCTATAGTTCAGGGTCCAAACTTTGAATTTTCAACCGAAACAAGAGAAGAACTTTATTACACAAAGGATAAACTGCTAGATAATGGTGATAGATGGGAAAATATTTTAGAGGCCAATATTAAAGCTGATAGTTCTCACAGATAAAATGATTGCACATTCCATTTTCTTCTATACTTTTTCAATAATAGCTATTGTTTCGGCTATTATGGTCACTGCTTCAAAAAATACGGTTCACTCTGTTTTTTTTTTAATCCTAGATTTCATAAGTATTTCATGTCTTTTTATTATGATTGGGGCAGAATTTTTAGGGATGATTATGCTAATTGTTTATGTAGGAGCTGTAGCAGTTTTATTTTTGTTTGTTGTAATGATGTTAAATGTTGCTCAACAAAAAAATCAATGGTTTTCGTCAGAAGAAAGTTCAAAACATATTCCTGTAGGTCTAATAATAAGCACTCTTATATTTGTTGAATTAATAATTGTTATTGGTGGTTGGAAATATAAACCAGATTTGTTTGACATTAATAATTCAATTGAAATTAACTACGTCAGTAATACTCATTCTCTAGGACAAGTGCTATATACTGACTATATTCATATCTTTCAAATCAGTGGCATGATTTTATTAGTTGCTATGATTGGAGCAATTGTTCTTACCTTTAGAAAAAGAGTGGGTGTAAAAACACAAAGCTATATAAAGCAAATTTCACGAGAAAGATCTGATGGTGTAAGCGTTGTTAAAGTTGAATCTAACAAAGGAGTTAAGATTGATGACTGAAATAGGCTTGGGCCATTACTTAACATTAGGTGCAATTATATTTTCAATTGGAATTATAGGTATATTTTTAAATAGAAAAAATATTATCGTAATATTAATGAGTATCGAGTTAATATTATTAGCTGTTAATATTAATTTAGTTTCTTTTTCAATTTTTCTGGGAGACTTAACTGGTCAGGTCTTCACATTATTTATTTTAACAGTAGCTGCAGCTGAGGCTGCAATAGGTCTCGCAATTATTGTAGTTTATTATAGAAATTCGGGAACTATCAGAGTTGAGCATATAGATGAGCTAAAAGGATAAAGATGGAACTTTCAATTATATTCCTTCCATTAATCGCAGCAATAATATCTGGCTTCTTTGGAAAATATATTGGAGATAGAAATTCTGAAATAGTCACAAGTGCTTTGGTTTCAATTTCAGCCTTACTATCTATTTTTGTTTTATATCAAGTATTTATAAATCAATATGAAGAAAACATTGTAATTGCAACCTGGATCAACTCAGGATCTTTGGATGTAAACTGGTCTATGTTAATTGATCCCTTGTCAGCTGTAATGTTGGTTGTGGTTACCTCTGTATCTTCTTTGGTCCATATATATTCAATTGGATACATGTCTCACGATCCTCATAAACCAAGATTTATGGCGTATTTATCTTTGTTTACATTTGCAATGTTAATGCTTGTAACCTCAGATAACTTTATTCAATTATTTTTTGGTTGGGAGGGAGTAGGTTTATGTTCATATTTCTTAATAGGTTTTTGGTTTAAAAAAGAAAGTGCTAATGCTGCAGCGATAAAAGCATTTGTTGTAAACAGAGTTGGGGATTTTGGATTTGCTTTAGGGATATTTTTAATATTTTATTTATTTGGCACAGTAAATTACTCTGAAGTTTTTCAACAAATACCAACAGTTATTGATAAAAATTTATTATTTTTAGGATTTGAAATTAAAGCAATAGACCTAATTTGCTTACTTTTATTTGTTGGAGCGATGGGTAAGTCAGCTCAAATTTTATTGCATACTTGGTTACCAGATGCAATGGAAGGTCCAACTCCAGTGTCTGCATTAATACATGCAGCTACCATGGTAACAGCTGGAGTATTTTTAGTAGTAAGATGTTCACATATCTATGAATACTCACCTTTGATACTAAATTTAATAACTATTGTTGGCATGACGACAGCCTTCTTTGCAGCAACAGTAGCTTTAGTTCAAACTGATATAAAAAAAATTATTGCATATTCCACTTGTAGTCAATTAGGGTACATGTTTTTTGCAGCTGGAGTTGGTGCTTATAACGTTGCAATGTTCCATTTGTTTACTCATGCTTTCTTTAAAGCATTACTATTCTTAGGCTCTGGTTCAGTTATTCATGCTTTTAAAGACGAGCAAGATATTAATAAAATGGGAGGAGTTTGGAAAAAATTACCATACACTTATGCATTAATGATAATTGGAACACTAGCATTGACTGGTTTTCCTTTCTTATCAGGTTTTTACTCTAAAGATGCAATTATAGAATTTGCCTATCTTAAAGGTAATACCACAGGTTATTATGCAGCTGGTATAGGAATACTAACTGCAATTTTAACGTCAATATATTCTTGGAGATTAATATTTAAGACTTTCCATGGAGAATATAACAACAAAGAGATAAAAATAGAGGAAACTCACGAATCCCCAATAGTAATGCTTGTACCATTATTTATCCTTTCAATAGGTGCAATTTTTGCTGGGTTTTTTTTTAAAGGACTTTTTATTGGTAGTGGCGTTGAAAATTATTTTTGGGCAGAGTCTATAAAGTTTTTAGAACCCTTAAGCAATGATCATCCACCTTTATGGTTTTTACTTTTAACGCCTTGCTTAGTAACAATATCAATTCCTATTGCTTATTATTTATTTGTTAAAAACAAAGAAGTTCCAAGCGGAATAGTAGCACTGAATAAACCTTTATATAATTTTTTAGTTAACAAATGGTACTTTGATGAATTGTATGAAGTTTTGTTCATTAAATCTTCAAAGCGTTTGGGTTTATTTTTGTGGAAATTTTTTGATGGCACAATAATTGATGGATTTGGCCCAGATGGTATTTCATCTTTTATAAAAAAATGCTCGATTAAAGCAAATAAATTTCAAAGTGGATTTATTTATCAGTATGCATTTGTAATGCTAGTAGGTTTTTCTGCCTTTCTAACTTTTTTAATTGTAAGATAATGAATTTTCCTATTTTAACATCTCTAATTTTACTACCAATAGTTGGAGCACTATTTTTATTTTTTACAAAAGATAAAAATGAAAATAATTTAACAGCAAAATATGTTGCTTTATTTACAACAATTGTAAATTTTTTAATTTCAATTTATTTGTGGATATCTTTTGATCAAACAACTTCTTCTTTTCAATTTGTTGAGGAAAGAATTTGGATAAAAGATTTTATAAATTACAAAGTTGGAATAGATGGTATTTCAATTTTATTTATTTTATTAACAACTTTTATAACACCTCTATGTATTGTTTCTGTAAACAACACAGTCAAAAATAGATTAAGAGATTTCTTAATTGCAATATTAATTATGGAAAGTTTCATGATTGGAGTTTTTTGTGCTCTTGATTTAGTTGTTTTTTATCTATTCTTTGAAGCTGGATTAATTCCAATGTTTTTAATAATAGGTATTTGGGGAGGTCCAAAAAGAGTTTATTCAGCATTTAAATTTTTTCTATACACCTTGCTAGGATCTGTTTTGATGTTGGTTGCAATAATATCTATTTACTGGATATCAGGTACTACAGATGTAATTGCACTTTACGAACTAGGTATTGATGCAAAATACCAAAATCTATTATGGCTTGCATTCTTTAGTTCTTTTGCAGTGAAAACACCTATGTGGCCAGTTCATACATGGCTACCAGATGCACATGTTGAGGCACCTACAGCAGGATCTGTTCTTTTAGCTGCAATATTACTTAAAATGGCAGGTTATGGTTTTATTAGATTTTCTCTTGGACTCTTTCCCTTGGCTTCAGAAGTTTTTACACCATTGGTTTATACTTTAAGTGTGATAGCAATTATTTTCACGTCTTTTATAGCTTTAATGCAAGAAGATATGAAAAAACTAATTGCGTATTCATCAGTTGCACACATGGGTTTCGTTACACTTGGAATTTTTACACTGCAACAACAAGGTATAGAAGGAAGTATTATTCAAATGTTAAGCCACGGACTAGTTTCTGCAGCATTATTCTTATGTGTTGGTGTTGTATATGATAGGATGCACTCTAGACTAATTAAAACATATGGCGGTATAGTCACAATCATACCTAAGTATTCTATCTTATTTATGCTATTTACATTAGCTGCATTGGGTTTACCTGGTACTTTTGGTTTTATAGGTGAATTTTTAATCTTAATGGGGGCTTTCAAAGATAATTTTTTGGTAGCTGTAATTGCAAGTTTTGGAGTAATTTTAGGAGCTGCTTATATGTTGTGGCTTTATAAAAGAGTAGTTTTTGGAAAACTAGTTAACGAAGACCTAAAGCAAATGGTAGATTTAAATAGATCTGAGTATCTAATATTAACATGCTTAGCAGTCCCAACATTATTTTTTGGATTTTATCCGGAGCCATTATT
>CACKYN010000006.1 GCA_902604355.1 uncultured Pelagibacteraceae bacterium | reverse complement strand
AATGTAGGATTGGATTATTTAACTTTATCTAGAGAGTCTGGAACGTTATCTGGTGGTGAAGCTCAACGAATAAGATTGGCTTCTCAAATAGGTTCTGGTTTAACTGGTGTTCTTTACGTGTTGGACGAACCATCGATTGGTTTACATCAAAAGGATAATGTTAAACTTATCAATGCACTTAAAAGATTAAGAGATTTGGGTAACACAGTAATAGTTGTGGAACATGATACTGAAACTATGGAAAATGCAGATCATATTATAGACTTAGGACCAGAGGCAGGAACTAATGGTGGACAAATATCATCTCAGGGTTCATATGATGAGATCAAAAAAGATAAGAATAGTATCACTGGACAATATCTTGCAAATAAAAAGAAAATTGAAATTCCAAATACAAGACGTTTAGCTAAAAATGGAAGATTTGTTGAAATCAATGGTGCAACAGGAAATAATTTAAACAATGTTAATCTTAAAATTCCAACAGGAACTTTTACTTGCGTTACTGGAGTATCAGGAAGTGGAAAATCTACACTAATATTACAAACACTATACCATGCTTTAAATTTAACGCTCAATAATAAAGCTAAAAAAGCTCCAAAAGCTTTTAAAGGTTACAAGGGTGTCGAATTAATTGATAAAATTATTGATATAGATCAATCACCGATAGGAAGAACACCAAGATCAAATCCAGCAACCTATACAGGTGCTTTTGGCCCAATAAGAGATTGGTTTACAAGTTTGCCAGAGTCTAAAACAAGAGGTTATAAACCAGGACGTTTTTCATTTAATGTTAAAGGTGGTAGGTGCGAAGCTTGCGAGGGTGATGGTGTTATTACTTACGAAATGCACTTTTTACCAGATGTGTATATTCAATGTGATGAATGCAAAGGAACTAGGTACAATAGAGAAACTTTAGAGATTAAATTTAAAGGTAAAAGTATTGCAGATGTTTTAGATATGTCCGTTGACGAGGGCTGTGAGTATTTTGAAAATATATCCAATATTAAAACAAAATTATTAACATTAAAAAAAGTTGGATTGGGCTATATAAAAATTGGGCAGCAAGCAACAACTCTTTCAGGCGGTGAAGCTCAAAGAATTAAATTGGCTAAAGAGTTATCAAAAAGATCCACAGGGCGTACAATGTATATTTTGGATGAGCCAACAACTGGTTTGCATCAACACGATATTAAAAAACTTTTAGAAATTCTTCATACATTTGTAAAACTTGGTAACACGGTTGTTGTAATTGAACATAATTTGGATGTTATAAAAACTGCAGATTATATTGTTGATATGGGTCCTGAGGGTGGTGTAAAGGGTGGTAAAATTATCGCAGAGGGTAAACCTGAGGAAGTGTCGAAAATTAAAGAGAGTTACACTGGTCAATTTTTAAAGCCTTTACTAAATTAAATATAAAAACTTAAAAATTACCAAAATTTAGTGTATAAATTAAGAATCATGAGTAATTTATTATCTTCATTACCTAAAACAATTCATGCTTCTCTTGCAATAGCTTTAATTTTGTTTGTAGGAATGTTTTTTCAAAATGAAGGCATTGCTTTTGATACACTGTTTTGGAGTTGGTTATTTAGATTTATACATGTAGTTGTAGCAATAATGTGGATTGGATTACTTTGGTATTTTAATTTTGTTCAAATCCCAAACATGGCTAAAATTCCAGATGAACAAAAGCCAGCAATTGGAAAAGTAATTGCACCTGCAGCTTTATTTTATTTTAGATGGGCTGCAGCTTTTACTGTTTTATCAGGTTTAATTTTAGCTTGGTTAAATGGTTATCTGCATGATGCAATGACTTTTAGTATTGGTTCAGGAATTCCAAAACATACTGCTATAGGAATAGGAATGTGGTTAGGTCTTATAATGGCATTTAACGTTTGGTTTGTAATATGGCCAAATCAAAAAAGAGCACTAGGTATTGTTGAAACTGATCCAGAAACAAAAGCAAAATCTGCAAAAACAGCAATGCTGTTCTCTAGAACAAATACTCTTCTTTCCCTACCAATGTTACTAACAATGGTAGCTGCTCAGAATATTTATTAATTTATTTACTATCGTCTTCTCTTAAGACAGTTTTTTGAGAAACCCTTAATCTAACCAATACTGTATTGGCTATATAGATTGAAGAATAAGTTCCAAAAACAACTCCCAAAATCATAGCTAATGAAAATCCTTTTAAGATTTCGCCACCAAAAAAATATATGGCAAGTAAAGCAAGTAAAGTTGTTGCAGAAGTAATTATTGTTCTAGATAAAGTTTCATTAATTGAAATATTCGTTAATTCAAAGATCTTTATATCTGAATATTTTCTTAAATTTTCTCTTACTCGATCAAAAATTACAACAGTGTCATTCATTGAATAACCTACAATAGTTAACACCGCAGCAACAATTGATAAGTTAATTTCTAAACTGAATAGTGAAAATACACCGAGTGTAACGATAACGTCATGAAATAAGGCCAAAATAGCTCCTAGACTAAACTGCCATTCAAACCTAACCCAAATATAAATAAGCATTATTGCTAGTGATAAAGAAATTGCTATTACACCAGATTTTAATAGTTCAGCACTTACTTTGGGACCTACATTTTCTACTCTTCTAAAGTCGTAGTTATTACCAAATGACTTATCAAGGTTTATCTTAATCTCTTCAATTATATTTTTTTTATTATCTTTATTTTCAAATTTAATTAAAAAATCATTATCAGAACCAAATTTTTTAACTGAAATATCGCCCAAATTCATTTGTCTAAATTTATCACGAAGTGAACTCACGTTTATTTTTTCATCGTTAGATCTTAACTCAATTAACGTTCCACCTTTAAAATCTATACCAAAATTAAGGCCCTTAAATATTAGCAAAAGTAATGAGATTATAATTAATGCACTAGATAAGAAATTAAAATGATTATAGTATTTGTTAAATGCAACCATTAGATTAACTTCCCTTTGTTTTTATTTTTTGCCACATAAAAACTGGTGAATAGTCTGGCAATAAAATAAACTGAAAATAATGTTGTAAATATACCAACGCCCAGAGTTACAGCAAAACCTTTAACTGGTCCTGATCCCATAAAAAACAGAATTACAGCAGCTAATAAAGTTGTAATATTTGCATCAATAATAGCGGTTCTAGACTTGGTATAACCACCATCAAATGCTAAAATATTATTTGTTTCATCTTTAAGTTCCTCTTTGATTCTCTCAAAAATCAATACATTTGCATCAACAGCCATACCAACAGTCAAAATTATTCCTGCTATTCCTGGCAACGTTAAAGTTGCTTCAAATAAAGTAAGAATACCTAGAAGAATAAATAAATTAATTATCAATGTAACGTTTGTTATCAAACCAAAAAATCTATACTTAACAAACATAAAAATTATCACTAATAAAAAACCAATCGCCAATGCTATCATTCCTGCATTAATAGAGTCTTGTCCAAGATCAGGGCCAACAGTTCTCTCTTCTATAATTTCTAATGGAGCCGGTAACGCACCGGATCTTAATAATAAAGCTAGATCAGTTGCTGATTGAAAGGTAAAACCACCACTTATTTGCCCTGCCCCACTAGCAATAGTATCCCTTACTACAGGAGCACTTATTATTTTTCCATCTAACACTATAGCTAATTGTTTACCTATACCTGCTGAAGTTGCCTTTCCAAATCTTTTTGCGCCTACTCTATCTAATGTGAAAGAAACAATTGTTTGATTATTCTGCGTATCCATCTTTGGCTGAGCATCTAAAAGGTTTTCTCCACTAATAATAATTCTTTTACTCACATTTACTGCGGGTGTACCATCTTCATACTCTAATTTCTCTACTCCAAATCTTTCATCAGCATTCTGAGTTACAAACCTAAATGTCAGGTTGGCGGTTTTACCTAAAAGAGATTTAATTCTCATCGGATCATCTAAACCAGGAAGTTCTACTAAAATCCTGTTATTACCTCTCTTTAAAATATTTGGCTCATTAGTTCCTACTTCATCAACCCTTCTTCTCACAATTTCAATAGCTTGATCCTGAGAGGAAGTTTTAAGATTAATTAGACCTTGACGTGAAAAATTAATTTTTAAATTTAGACCAAGATCTTCAATTTCTAATTGGTGTGATTTAAATCTAGGATAATAAGGATTAATTTGACTATTTTCATCTTGGAAAATATCTATAACTTTTTGCTTATTTTCTTCTGTTACATTAAAAAAAATATTTTGATTATCTATTTTTATATTATTTAATCTAATATCTTTACTTTTAAAAAAATTTCTAAAAGTTGTGCTAAGATTCTGTAATTTTTGTTCGATTACAGGCTCATTATCAATTTCAAGTAATAAGTAAGACCCACCCTGAAGGTCTAAACCTAGATTAATTTTTTTATCAAAAAAACCATCATCAAACTTAAATAAATTTGATGAAGCAATTAGAACAAATAATAAAGAAAAAATAGTTATAAAAACTATTCGTAACTTAGAAAAATAAAGCACTTATCTAAAATTATTTATTTTTTAACTTCTTGGGTAGTTTGAAGACTTTGAATACCAGTAGCTTTTACAACTTCAACTTTTATATTTTCGGCTATTTCAACTTCAACTTTGTCATTATCTATAAGTCTCTCAACCGTACCGGTAATACCACCTGAGGTAATGACTTTGTCACCTCTTTTAAGGTTTTCAACCATAGCTTTATGTTCTTTTACTTTTTTTTGTTGAGGTCTTATTAAGAAAAAATAAAAAATAACAAATATTAAAATTAACGGTATAAATTGTCCTATTCCTGAACCTTCCATAATTCTCCTTTTAAGTATGGTGCATATTTATACTATCTATATCTCTAAAACAACTTTATTTCTTTGAAATTAATTCTAAATTATTCATATATTCTCTAAGAACTTTAGGAACAACAATCGATCCGTCTTTTTGCTGATAATTTTCTAAAACAGCTATTAAAGTCCTACCAATAGCAAGCCCACTTCCATTTAAAGTTCCAACAAAGACAGTTTCTTTATTTTTATTTTTATATCTTGTTTTCATTCTTTGAGCCTGGAATGTTGAGCAGGATGAACATGATGAAATTTCACGATACTTATTTTCAGATGGTAGCCAAACTTCAATATCATAAGTTTTTTCAGCACTGAAACCCATATCTCCAGAACATAAAATAACTTTCCTGTAAGGTAGTTCTAATTTATCAAGAATATCGGTTGCACAATTTGTCATTCTTTCTAACTCTTCTAAACAATTTTCTTTTTCAACAATGCTTACAAGTTCAACTTTATAGAACTGATGCTGTCTGATCATACCTTTTGTATCTTTACCATAACTACCTGCTTCTTTTCTAAAGCAAGGTGTTGATGCTACAAATCTCATCGGCAAATGATTTTGATCAACTATTTTGTCTTTCACAATGTTAGTTAAAATTACTTCAGCTGTGGGAATTAAAAACTTTCTATCTGATCCTTCGTCAAATTTAATTTCAAACTGATCATTTTCAAACTTAGGTAACTGTCCAGTTCCATACATTGTATTATCTGATACAATTAAAGGTGGTGATATTTCTTGATAACCATTTTTATTTATATGAGTATCCAGCATAAAGTTAGATAAGGCTCGTTCTAGTAAAGCTAAATGGTTTTTTACAAAAACAAATCTAGATCCAGTCGTTTTAGTCGCTAAGTCAAAATCTAACATTCCAAGATTTTCACCGAGCTCATAGTGAGATTTAGGTTTAAAACCAAATTCTGGTATATTTCCTGATTTTAATACCTCTAAGTTATCATTTTCATCTTTACCACTAGGGACATCAACGTGAGGAATATTGGGTATATTAGATAATAAACTATCTAACTCTGTTTTTATTTTTTTTTGTAAATCCGTTATTTTATCTAATTCTAATGTAAGCTCTTTAGATTTTTCAAATAAAGTTTCGTCTTTAGATTTTGAAATATTTTTTTTTTCTTTTTCAATAGCTTCTTTTTTTTGAATTAAATTTCTATTTTTCTCATCCAAATCTTGCAACTTTTTAAAATCAATTTTAATAGATCTTTTTTTTAAGGCTTTTTCAAAACTAGGGAAATCTTTTCTAATTTCCTTTAAATTATGCATCAGTTTTTTCTAAATTTTTGTTTTCTATAAATTTTACTGAAAATATTGATAATTCATATAAAATTAACAATGGTATTGCTAATCCTATTTGTGTAATTGGATCTGGAGGTGTTAACAAGGCGGCAGCAGCAAAAATTATTACCACAACATACTTTCTTCTATCTTTTAAAAACTGGCTATCTACAACACCTATTCTTGCCAAAAGACTTAACACAACAGGTAATTGAAAACTAATTCCAAAAGCAAAAATTAATTTCATAACTAAAGACAAGTATTCATTTACTTTTGCTTCCAATTGAATTGGCAAACTTGTTGATAAACCAGTGCTCTCAAAAGATAAAAAGAACTTAATTGCTAGCGGCATAATCAAATAGTAAACCAACATACCTCCTAGAAAAAAAAGTATAGGGGTAATTATTAAGTAAGGTAAAATTGCAATTTTTTCATGCTTATATAAGCCTGGTGCAATAAACTTCCATATTTGCATTAATATAAAGGGGCAGGTTACAAAAAATGCTGTAAAAAAAGATACTTTTAAATAAGTTAAAAAGGTCTCTTGAAGTGCTGTAAAGATTAATCTTCTATCTGAACCGTCATCTTTTACAGCTTGTGCAAATGGGTCCACTAGAAAACCGTAAATATATTCCGCAAAAAAGTAACAGAAAATAAAAAATATAAATAAAAAAATAAAACTATGTATTAGTCTTTTTCTTAATTCAGTTAAATGACTAACAAAGCCACTATCTTTTTCTTCATTATTCATCTTTTTTTGTCTCTTTTTTTACTTCGTCATTAGTTTTTTCATCATCAATTTCTAAATTAGAAACCTCGTTTTGAATATTGCTGACGTATCTTTTTGCAGTCCCAATCCATGAACCTGCTTTTTTTAACATAACTGGAAAATCTTTTGGACCAAGAATAACTATAGCGATAGCAACAACTATCAATATCTCAAACCAACCAATAGTAGGCATGTGAGTTATTCTTTGTTATTAGAGTCTTTATTTTCGTCGGATATATTTTTTGGCTCCGTATCGTCAGTTACATCTGACGCCATACCTTTTTTAAAGCTTTTAATACCTTTGGCAACATCTCCCATCAAACTAGAGATTTTACCTCGTCCAAATAATAAGACTACCAATATTACAACAACTGCTATTTGCCAAATTCCTATACTCATAGAAACTTATAACCTTTTTATTATAATTTTAAAAGTTACTTTTTTGTTAGTCTTTCTCTTCACTATCAAGAGTACTATTCAGCATCTCATCAATATTAGAATAAATATCTTCTTTTTTTTCTTCCTGCTTTTCTTTATAAAACTTACCTGTTCCAAAAATAGCGCTATCAACACTTGAGCTATCAATCATACCTGCTGCACCTAATTCATCGATATTTGGAAGATCTGATAGTTTTTGGATATTAAAATGACTTAAAAAATCATCAGTAGTTACATATTGAATAGGTCTACCAGGTACATCTTTTCTTCCCCCAGGTTTAACCCAATTTAGCTCCATTAAAATATCAAGTGTATTTGTTCCAAAAGCTACACCTCTTATCTCCTCAATTTCTGCTCTTGTTACTGGTTGGTGATAAACAATTATAGCTAAAGTTTCGACCGCGGCTCTGGATAATTTTTTTTCAACAGTTTTTTCTTGAGACATAAGGTTTGCTAACTTCGGAGACGTTCTAAAAGACCACTTGTCTTTAATGCATACTAAATTTATTCCACGATTAGAGTATTCTTGTTGTAATTTTTCTAATGATTTTGAAACATTTAATTTTTTTGAAAGTTTGCTTTCAATAGTATCAACATCAAGTGGTTCAGCAGCAGCAAAAATTACTCCCTCTATTTCTTTCTCAATTTCAGTTAATTTTGAGGGAAACTTGACTACATTATCTTTGTTAATTTTCTGTTTTTTAATCACTTACTTCCTTTACATAGATATCATCAAATAGTTTTTCTTGTTTAATAGAAAGATCGCCTTCTTTAGCAAGCTCGAGGGACCCAGCAAAAATTCCTGCTTTACCGGTTCTTTTGTATCTTGAACCAGATTTAAAATTAGCAGGGATTAATTCATCCAGTTTTTTCCAGTCATCTAGTTTTCCAAAAAAATCTTTAATAGTTTTAATACCATCTTCTGTGGTAAATACTGGTAATTTTGGAATGTTCATTCTTTGAAAATCTTTAGTCATAATAATAGTTGAATACATTTTTAAAAGTTCAAATAAACTTAAATTATATTCAGTGCTATAAATAGATCTGATATTTCCCTTCATTCCTCTTGTTCTTATTTCACGGCCTAACCTTTTTCTTTTAAGCATTTGTTCAGAAAGTAAACGAATAAGTTCTAATTTTTTTAATTGTAACTTTAATTTTTCTGCCACTTCTTGAACTTTAAATTCTTCCTCTGGTGTTCCTGGTAGTAATAACTTAGATTTTAAATAAGCAAGCCATGTTGCCATTAATAAATACTCAGAAGCTATTTCTAAATTTAAGTCTTTTTCTTTTGTAATATATTCATGAAATTGATCTGCCAGCTTTGTTATTGATATTTCTTCGAGATCCACTTTTTGAGCTTTAGCTAAATCTAAAAGAACATCTAATGGCCCATAATAGTTATTTATATCGACATTAAACAAAGCAGAATCAGACACAGACATAACGCGATATTAACTTAAATTTTTATAAAATAGTGATGTTTTTTTGATAATAAAATTATTTACTAGTGGTGAATTTTCAGCAACAACCTTCATTTCGTTGAAATTACCGTTACAATGTAAGGCTAGGTTGCATCCTGCTTTAAAACTTTTAATTGTATTAGTAATTAAGTCATATTTTAAACTCTTCATCGATAAGTCATCAGAAATCAAAACATTTTTAAATCCTATTTTTTTTCGAATAATATTTATAATTTTTTTAGAATGCGTTGCAGTATTAAGTGGATCAATTTTTTTGTAAATAATATGGGCAGTCATAGCGAATAAACTGTCTTTATTTTTAAAAGGAAAGAAATCATTTTTAATAAGGTAATTAATGCTCTTATCTACAACTGGTGTAAAATTATGACTGTCTACCTTTGCAAGTCCATGACCTGGTATATGCTTGATTACAGTGCCTATTGAGTTTTGGTTAAATAAATCAATACAAATATCACCTACCTTTGAAACAATTTTCTTATTTTCTGAGAACGATCTATCACCAATAATATTACTCGATCCCTTAATTCTAAGATCCAATACGGGTAGTGTATTAATATTTACACCTATTTGTTTTAGAAGATATGAAGATTTATCAATAAATAATCTATAAATTATATTAAATTTTCTTTTATCTTGAACATATAATTTTCCAAAATATTCACCTGTCAAATTATCAAAAGTTATAATATTTTTTAACCTGTTCACTCTTCCTCCTTCTTGATCAATCAAAATAGGATAATGGGGATCTTTGAATAGCTTTCTGATGCTATGAGTTAATAATTTAGTCTGGTTTATAGATTTAATATTTCTTGAAAATAATATTATTCCCCAGGGTTTTTGTTTTTTTAAAAATTTTACTTCACTAGTTGTTAGTTTTAGTGATTTAATACCGGTAATAAATGCTTTTCTTTTACTTATCATTTTCTAGAAGTTTCCAGAAATTAAACTTTTTTTTCTTATCTTTATTTGTTTGTTTTACATACTCAATGATG
The DNA here is from genome assembly GCA_902604355.1 of uncultured Pelagibacteraceae bacterium. Taxonomy (GTDB): domain Bacteria; phylum Pseudomonadota; class Alphaproteobacteria; order Pelagibacterales; family Pelagibacteraceae; genus Pelagibacter. Next base: position 43,341 of record CACKYN010000006.1, on the reverse strand, counting down.
TCTTGGGTATCATTTTCTAATACAGGTAAGTTCTCAGAATACAGTTTTATTTTCTCGTCATTATTTTTAAAGGAACGATAAGAATTTTTTAAATTTTCATCAGAAAAATAGTATCTGCCAGTAAAAAAAATAAATACTGAGATAACTATTATAAAAATTAAATATTTGATTTCTTTTAACATTACATTTTAGACGGAGTATCAACACCAACTATATCCATTCCAGATTTTATTACATTAGAAATAACTTTTAAAAATACCAACTTGTCTAACGGAACTTCTTTTTGTTTATTTATAAATCGTTTTTCCGGTTGTTGTTTTCCAAGATTCCAATATGAGTGAAATTCTGAGGCTAACTCATATAGATAAACAGGAATTCTATGTGGCTCAAGTTTTGTACTTGATATATCAATACATTTTGGCCATTCAGATAATTTTTTTAAAATTTTAATTTCATCTTCAGAATATTCAAAATTAAAATTATTAGTTTCAATTTTTTTATTTAAATCTTTATTAATGTGTCTAAATACAGATGAAATTCGTGCGTAACAATATTGTACGTAATATAATGGATTATCTTTTGACTTTTCTTTTACTGCATCAAAATCAAAATCAAGTTCTGCATCACTGCTTCTGTTCAGCATAATAAATCGAGTAGCGTCTTTGCCAACTTCAGCTATAAGATCGTCAACAGTAATATAGTCTCCTTTTCTTTTAGACATTTTAAAAGGTTTATTATCTTTTATAAGTTTTACTAACTGACTTATTTTACAAATTAATTTATCTTTCTCTCCTGAAAGGGCTTCGACCGATGATGAAATTCTTTTTATATATCCAGCATGATCTGCACCCAGTATATTAATCAGATAATCGAATTTTCTATCGACTTTATTTTTATGATAGGCAACATCGCTTGCAAAATATGTCCATGACCCATCAGATTTTTGAAGAGCACGATCTTTATCATCACCAAAATCTGTTGATTTAAACAATAATTGTTCACGTTCTAACCAAGTATTATTGTCCTCACCTTCTGGTGCTTTGATTTTTCCCTTATAAACAAACTTATTTTTTTCTAAAAATTTAACAACATTTTCAACTTCTTTGTCTAAAACAATTTTTTTTTCACTTACAAAATTATCGTGATTTATGCCAAGACTATTAAGATTGTTTTTAATTAGCAGCAATGCTTGTTCAATTGATAATTCAGTTAATTTCTCACTAATTTGATCATAATTATCAAAATTTAAATTAGAGTTAGAGGATATATTTTTTGCAAAATCTATTAAATAATCGCCAGGGTATAAATCATCATTATCAGTTGGAAAAGCTTCTTCATGAGTTATTTCACGTATTCGAAAATATACAGACTTTGTAAAATTTATAATTTGATTACCATAGTCATTTACATAGTATTCTTTGGTAACTTTGTGATTATTAAAGATTAAAAGATTTGAAATTACATCCCCAAGTATTGCGCCACGACAATGTCCTACGTGTAATGGTCCTGTTGGGTTTGCAGATACAAATTCAACAAGATAATTGTTCTTTTTTTCTTTTTGATTTATTCCAAAAGTTTCAGAATTTTCATTAATTTCTCTAGTAAAATTTGCCCAGAAAGATTTCTTAAACTTTATGTTAATAAAACCTGGCTTTGCAATAGTAACTGTTTCAACTAATTTATCTTTGTCTTTTATAATAGGTGCAAATTGTTCTGCTAGTTCAATAGGTGATTTGTTATTAATTTTAGATAATACCATCGCAACATTTGTGGAGATATCACAATTAAATTTTGGTGGAGGTATTTCGGCATTAATTCCATTAAAATTATTGGGAACAATTATTTTATTATCTTTTTGAAGTTCACTAAGTATTGATTTAATTTTTTCTAGATATGTATCAAAGATATTCATTTATTTGCATTATAAAGGTTGATTGCATAACGATCTGTCATACCTGAAATAAAGTCTGAGATAGCTCTATATTTATCTTTAGTCAATTGTTCTTTTGTAAGAAACTTCCTAGGTGAAGATTGAATTATCTTGAATAATTTTTTTATAATTTTTTTACCTCTTTGATTTTTTCTTAAAACAGATTTATTATCATACATGTTAGATCTTAAAAATAATTTAATTTCTTTTTCTGAACTTTGAATATTTTTAGAGAAACAAACTATTAATTCTTTTGATTTTGCAATATCTTTAAGAGATTTTATTTTTAATCTCTTTATATTTTTTTGTGTGTTAGTGATTAAGTCTTTTATCATTAGATCAATTGAGTCTCTTACTATTTGATTAATTGCTATTTTATAATTTTTTTTATTTATCTTTTTCTTATAATTTACATAAATATTTTTAAGAAAATTAATCTCACATAGCTCTTCTAATTTAAACAGATTTGCTTTAATTCCATCTTGAATATCATGATTATTATAAGCTATATCGTCTGAAATAGCTGAAATTTGTGCTTCTAAAGGGGGGAAAGTATTAAATTTAATTTTATTTTTAAAAACTTTTGATCCAATAAGTTTATTAATTGTGGTTAATTCATTAATTGGTCCATTATGTTTTAAAAGTCCCTCTAGGGTTTCAATTGTAAGATTTAAACCTTTAAATTTTAAATATTTGTTCTCTAAAAACATAACAATTCTTAAAGTTTGTAGGTTGTGATCAAAACCACCATGATTATCCATACATTCATGCAATGCATCTTCCCCAGCATGGCCAAATGGTGTATGACCTAAGTCATGAGCTAGACTTAAAGTTTCTGCTAAATCCTCATTTAGGTCTAAATATTTCGAAATTGACCTTGCGATTTGAGCAACTTCAATTGAATGAGTTATTCTGGTTCTAAAATGATCACCTTCAGTATTTACGAAAACTTGCGTCTTATGCTTTAGTCTTCGAAACGAGGCACTATGAATAATTCTATCTCTGTCTCTTTGAAAAGGTGATCGATACTTAGAGTTAGCTTCTTTATTAAGTCTACCTTTACTTTTAAATACGCCCAACAAAGTGTCTTTTTTCATCCTTTAATTTAAATAATTAAGTATTATATTAGTAATATCAGTGTTCAGTCATGATTAAAGAAATTAAATTTACGGATAAAGCGTTAAAACAAATAGAAAATTTATTGTCTAAGAAAGACGAAGGTTCTTTTTTTAGAATCGCTATTAAGGGTGGTGGTTGTTCTGGTTTTCAATATGAGTTTACTTTTGATAAATCAAAGCAAGCTGACGATCTTAATTATCAAAATATTTTAATTGATAAGACATCTGCTGACTTATTAAAAGGATCTGAAGTTGATTATGTATCAGAATTAATTGGTGAGTCTTTTAAAATCTCCAACCCTCAAACAAAGTCATCTTGTGGGTGTGGAGTTTCATTCTCTCTTTAATGCTCATCTCATCGTGGAATGTTAATTCTGTCAGAGCAAGAATAGAAAATATCAAAAGCTATCTACTAAAATATAAACCTGATATTTTAATGATGCAGGAGATAAAAACTGAGGATATTAATTTCCCTTATGACGACTTTTCCTCAATGGATTATGAAAGTCATGTGTTTGGTCAAAAAAGCTATAATGGAGTAGCAATTATTTCAAAAAAAAAATTAACCAATATTAAAACAGATTTAATCAAAGACAAATTAAAGCAATCTAGAATTATTTCTGCTGAAGTTGAATATAAGAAGAAAAATATTCAATTAATAAATATTTATACTCCAAATGGAAATCCGGTTGATACAGAAAAATATGATTATAAAAAAAATTGGATGGATCAGCTAATTAAACAACTCAAATCCTTATCAAAGAAAAATTCTAACATAATTCTTGCTGGAGATTTTAATGTTATTCCTGCTGCAGAGGATGTCTACAATGCGAAAAGTTTTGAAGATGATGCTTTATATCGTCTTGAAATAAGAAAAAAATTTAGAGAAATGTTAAATCTTGGATTTAGTGATGTATACCGACATTTTAATGAAGATAAAGAGGGCTATACCTTTTGGGATTATATGAGGGGCGCATGGCAAAAAAATAATGGTATGAGAATTGATCACTTTTTAGTATCAAGCTCAATAATTGATAATATTAAAGGTATTAATATAAATAAAGATCCTCGTGGAAGAGAAAAACCCTCGGATCACACCCCAATTGAGATTAACTTAGCTTAAAGATTTAATTTTATTAACCAATTCCTCGTTAATATTTCTTGGTCCTTTATCTAATCTATTTTTATGCCGTCTTTCACCTGGAAGCCTTACTTCACCCATTGACTTCATTTTATCAAAAAATTTATCTGCATGTTTTTGCCAGTCAGTTTCTGAAGTTTTATCTGGACTAATTGCTAAAATAAATTCACCACCACTTGGAGGGCCACCATCATTGTTATCTTTAGCAGCTGTTTCAAAACTAAAATTATCACCCACTAAAGCACCAGCTAATAATTCTACCATCATAGCAATTGCAGAACCTTTATAACCACCAAAAGGTAGCAACACTCCACCATCGGCTATTTGTCCTGGATCAGTAGTTTCTTTACCATCTTTTGTAAGACCTGTTCCTAATGGAACTTTGTGCCCTTCTCTTTTAGCAACTTGAACTTCTCCCATGGCCATTGAAGCAGTTGCCATATCATAAACTACAGGCGTCTTTCCGGGTCTAGGCCATGCAAATGAAATTGGATTTGTTCCAAAAAGAGGTTTAATTGCACCAGCAGGTGCAACAGCAGGCTTATAAGAAGTACATGCAAAAGCTACTAAACCATCTTCAGCTAATTTTTCTGTTTCAGGCCACATAGCAGCCATATGATGTGAATTATTTATTGCTAAGACAGCAACACCATTTTCTTTAGCAGCTTTACTTAATTCTGGTAAACTTTTATTTAATACCACAGGAGCTAAACAATTATTTCCTGCAACTTTAATTACAGATGGTGAAATTTTTTTAATCTCAGGTTTTCCTTTACCATTTATTTTGCCACTTTTTAATCCTAATACATAGGCTGGTAATCTAAATAGACCATGAGAAAGTGAACCATCTCTTTCTGCATTTGTAATTAATTCTGAAAGGATTGATGCAGTATCATCATCACATCCATTTGCTAAGAGAGTTTTTTTCGCTAAATTATTAATTTCGTCTAGGGTTAATGAAACAGTGTTCATTATTTTGATTTACATTTCTTACATAAACCAAAAAATTCTAAATTGTATTTACTGTATTTCATCCCTGCTTCATCAGCAAAGTTTGATAAATATTTTGATAGTTTAGTATTACTTATTTCAGAAACTTTTTCACAACTTTCACATATTGAAAATGCTGTAGCCTTAGAAATTTGGCAACTAGAATTCTGACATGCAATGAAAGCGTTTCTACTTTCAATTTTATGGATTTTACCTATTTCAACTAGTTTATCCAGTGCCCTATAAACTTGTAATGGTGCATTGATACCTTTTTTCTGTACATTAAAAAGAATTGAATATGCTTTTAACGGCTCAGGAGATTTATCAATCAAATCAAAAATAATTTTTTGGTTTTTTGAAAGATTGTGTTGTTTTTCCATTTTTAAATTTCCACTTAGTTTTTTAATTTAATCGATTGTTTAATTTTAAACAAAGATAATATGAACAATATCAACGCTGCTGCAATAATTGAGGGTCCGGAAGATGTATTAAATTCTAAGGAAGAGTATAGTCCTAAGATAACTGACAATAAGCCACCAATTATAGAGAATAGAACCATTTTCTGAGGACTATCAGAGATATTTCTAGCCATTGCAGCAGGGATAATTAACATTCCTGTAATCAATAATAATCCAACCATTTTGATAGAAATAGCAATTACCGCTGCCATTAATATTGTGAAAATAGCTTTTGCTCTATCGGGGTTTAATCCCTCTGCCTCAGCTAATTCATAATTAACAGTTGATGCTAGCAAAGGTTTCCAAATCAATTTAAGTACTATTAAAATTAATGCTCCACCTGTCCAGATTACAAGTAAATCATCCGTAGTTACTGCTAATATATCACCAAATAATAAACCCATAATATCAAATCTTATAAATGTTAAGAAACCAATAACTACTAATCCAACAGCCAATGATGAATGAGCTAAAAGCCCCAACAATGCATCACCTGGTAAATTAGTTCTTTTCTGAAGTTGGATTAATAATAAAGCAATTATTGATGAAATTAAAAACACTGAAATTGCAATGTTTAAATCAAGAGTATAAGCCATTGTAACACCAAGCAAAGCTGAATGAGCAAGGGTATCTCCAAAATAAGACAATCTTCTCCACACAACAAAACATCCAAGTGGACCAGTTACAAGTGCTATTCCAATACCTGCAACTAGTGCTCTTATAAAAAAATCATCAAACATTTAATTTTTCTTTATTTCCCCTTCATCAGAATGAACATGATCGTGTTTATGCTCGTATGTTGTTAAAATTTGAGAAGCTTTTTCACCAAACAAAGCTTTATATTCATTATTTTTTGCTACATCTAAAGGTGAGCCTGAACAACAAACATGGCCATTTAAACAAACTACGTGATCTGTTGCAGTCATCACCATATGCAGATCATGAGAGATTAATAAAATTCCACAATTCAAAGTATCAGATATTTTTTTAATTAATTCGTACAAAGCGATCTCACCTGTATAATCAACTCCTTGTACTGGTTCATCTAACACTAATAATTCTGGTTTTTTAGAAATTGCTCTTGCAATTAAAACTCTTTGAAATTCTCCACCAGATAAACTACCTAAATTTATATTTTTAAGATGAATTACACCTGTTAATGATAATGCTTCATCAATAGCACTATCTTCGATAGTTTCCGTCAAAAGCATAAAATCATAAACTCTTATGGGTAAAGTCCAATCAATTGAAATTTTTTGAGGAACATAACCAACTTTGGTTGTATATTTTTCAACACTCCCCTCAATATTTTTATAAATTCCTAAAGCAATTTTAGCAGTGGTACTTTTACCAGAACCATTTGGACCAATGAGGGTTACGATTTTACCCTTTTCAATCGTAAGAGAGACACCTTCCACTAACCATTTTTCGCTTTGGCGAAAACCAGCATTATTTAATTTAACTAAAATATTATTATTAGAATTCATTTAACCCTTGACTTGTAAATGTTATATTATTACATAGTGTTATAATATAACAATCAATTAATACTATATTTATGAAAAACCTAAAAAAACTCTCAATAATCATATCCATTTTATCTTTATTTACTTTTTTTCTACCAGCCAATGCTGATATTAAAGTAGTTGCCTCAATTAAACCAATACATTCGTTGGCTAGTTACCTAATGAATGGAGTGACTAAACCTGATTTGATTGTAGATGGATATGCTTCCCCACACGGTTTTGCGATGAAGCCATCTCATGCAAAGATGTTACAAAATGCTGATTTAATTTTTTGGGTTGGTGAAGATTTAGAGAATTTTCTAGAAAAACCATTAGGATCGATTGCTATGAAAGCTGAAAAAATTGAATTAATGCAAGTTAAGGGACTTCAAATTTTAAAGTTTAGAGAAAGAAATATTTTTGATGATCACGATGATCATGGACATGATGATCATGGTAAAAAAGACGATCATGATGATCACGACCACGACTCACATGCTAAGAAGGATGATCACGACGATCATGGACATGACGATCATGGTAAAAAAGAAGATCACGATGATCACGAACACGACTCACATGCTAAAAAAGATGGTCATGATGATCATGATGGACATGACGATCATGAAGGACATGCACACGGTGAATTTGATCCACACATATGGTTAGATCCTATTAATGCAAAAGTAATTTTATTTGAAATGTCTAAGCACTTAATTGAAAATGATCCTCAAAATGAGAAAATTTATAGAGAAAATTTAAGTAAAGGATACAAAGAAATTGATAAACTTACTAAAGATGTTACATCTGAATTAAGTAATAGTGTTGCTTCAATTGTTTTTCATGATGCTTATCAATATTTTGAAAAAAGATTTGGTGTAAATATATTAGGTGCATTTACAGTTAATACCGATGTTATGCCTGGAGCAGAACAATTAGCAGAAATTAGAGAAGTAATCGAACACGATAAAGTTGCATGTGTATTTTCAGAACCACAGTTTAATCCTGATATAATTAAAGCTGTAGCAAAAGATATGAATATAAAAACTGGCGTAGTTGATCCATTAGGAGCAACATTAAATCCAGGTAAAGATTTATATTTTTCTTTGATTAAAAATATGTCAGCATCATTTAAAGGTTGCTAATACTACTTCATATTTCTATATTAATAACTTTAGGAATATTAATTAAAGCAATAAGATAAATATAATTTAATATTTTTCGGCTTGCAAAAAATGTAGCTCTAGACAAATGAAAATTGAATATTATTTTAGTATCTTGTCTCCCTTTGCCTATCTGGGGGCTGATAGGTTTACAAAAATAGTAAGTAAATATAATTTAGAGGTTATAGAAAAACCACTCGATTTAGTTGGTGAAATTTTTCCAAATACTGGAGGATTGCCAGTTCCCAAAAGACACCCCGCTAGACAAAAGTACAGACTTTTAGAAATGGAGAGAATTTCAAGTAAATTAGGTTTACCAATTATTAAACAGCCAAAGTTTTTTCCACCAAAAGATCCACATTTAGCAGCAAAATTTTTAATAGCCTCAAATAAAATGGGAAATAAACTTCATTTTGGAAATGAATGTTTAAAATATTTGTGGTCGATGGATAAAGATATTTCAGATCACACTATACTTCAGGAAATTTGTGAAAAATTAAATTTAAATTTTGAAGAGATGATGAAATTAGCTTTAACCGATGATGTAAACTTGGAGTATCAAAAGAATTCAAAAGATGCGGTTGATAACGATGTATTTGGCTCTCCTTCATATGTCTTAAATAATGAGATTTTTTGGGGTCAAGATCGATTAGATTATCTTGAAGATGCATTAAAAAAGTAATTTAAAATTGCAAATATCATATATTTTTATTTTACTTTGATTAAAAATATGACAGATCCATTTTAAGGTTGCTAATATTATTTCATATTTCTATATTAATTGGAGTAAGGATTATTAATGTTATTTTTTTTATTAAAAGTTGTTGGTGCAGGTATTATAATTGCTTTTGCAAGCTGGTTAGCTGGTCAAAATCCAAAACTAGCTGGATTTATTATAGCCTTACCTTTGGTATCCTTGATTGCAATCCTATTCTCGTACTATGAGCACAATGATACAGAGAAGACAATCATGTTTACAAAAAGTATTTTTATAGCAGTGCCTGCTAGCTATTTATTCTTCTTACCATTCTTTTTTGCAAAATCTCTAAATATGAATTTTACAATAATTTACATCTCTGGCCTATTATTGTTGGTAGTTGGCTATTTTATACATAAGTACATAGTAAATTTCATTTAAAAGAGTAATTTTAATAAATCTTTAACATAAAAGTCATAAACAATAAGAAAGGATAATTATGTTTATAAAAAAATATCTAAAATGGATTAGTACAGCTCTTGTTTTAACAGGAATATTATTAACTAATTTAAATATCTATCCTATCAATATTTACTTCCACGGTTTAGGAGTTGTTGGATGGACTATCGCTGGATTCGTTAGCAAAGACAAAGCGATACTTACTAACTTTGGATTACAAATTCCATTGTTCTTAGTAGGGATTTATAAAATAATTATTTAAATTAAAGAATAACCCGCGGCTCTAACTGTTCGAATTAACTCTTTTTTACCTTCAATATTGATTGATTGTCTTAGTCTTCTAATATGAACGTCAATAGTTCTGCTCTCTACATTCACATTATTAGGCCAAACTGTTTCTAAAATTTGATCCCGAGAATAAACTCTTTTGGGATTTGTTAAGAAAAATTCTAATAATCTAAATTCTGTAGGGCCAAGTTGAATTTCTTTATCTGATCTAAAAACTCTTTTTTCTGTTCTATCTAATTTTAAATCTTCAAATATTAATTCATTTGCAACAACTTTAGGATCAGATCTTCTTAGAACAGCTTTTATTCGAGCAGATAGCTCATTAAAACTGAATGGTTTTGTGACATAATCATCTACACCACTTTCAAGACCTTTTATCTTGTCTTCTTCCTCTCCTTTGGCTGTAAGCATAATGATAGGAAGGCTCTTAAAATTACTATCTCTTCTAATATTTTTACAGATATCTATCCCTGATAAATCCGGTAGCATCCAATCTAATAAGAGTAGATTAGGTTCAAATTTTTTTAGTTCTTTTAAACCTTCATTTCCATTTAATGATGAGGAGACAACAAAACCCTCTTTTTCTAAATTATGTTGGATTAATTGAACTATTGAAGCTTCATCTTCAATAATAAAAATTTTTCCTTTCATCAAATTATTCTTGGATTACTTTACCCTTTGGCCTACTACCTTTTAGATATTCACCCTTTACTAAATAACATACTGTTTCAGCAATATTCGTTATATGATCGCCTGCTCTTTCCAAATTTTTTGTAGCAAAAATTAAATGTGTAGAAAAATCTAAGTTTTTTTTATCTTTAGATAAAAAGTCAATTACACTTTCCATTGCAATATAAGTTAAGTCATCAACTTGTTCATCTTTTTCCCAGACTTCTTTAGCTTTATCAAAGTTTTTGTTTACATAGCTATCAAGAACATCGTTTAGTTGTTTCATAACTAGTTCTCCTAGTCTTTTTAAATTTCCCAATAATTCATCTGGCAAATCTAGTGGTAAAGGCTTAACTTTTTTTGCATTACTTTTTGATAGATCCCCTATTCTTTCTAAATCTTGTGAAATTTTTAATGAACTTATGGTCTCTCTTAAATCAATTGCCATAGGTGCTCTTTTAACCAGTAAATTCATTATTTGAGTATCTATTTTAGATCTAAATTTATTAATTTCTTCATCACTTTTAATGATTTTATCAATTGAGTCCTTATCAACTTTAATTACAGCATCCATTGCGTCACTCAATTGAGACTCGGTTAAACTTCCCATTTTTATTAAAGAGTCTTTAAGAAATTGTAGCTCTTCTTCGTATGACTTTACTGTATGTTCATTGCTCATAATTTATCCAAATCTACCTGTAATATAGTCTTGTGTCATTTTATTGTCAGGATTTTTAAAAATTTTCTCAGTTTTTCCAACTTCAATTAACTTTCCTAGGTGAAAAAACCCAGTTTTTTGTGAAACACGTACAGCCTGAGCCATTGAGTGTGTCACTATTACAATCGTATAAGTTTTTTTTAATTCATCAATTAATTCTTCAATTTTTGCAGTAGCAATTGGGTCTAATGCTGAACATGGTTCATCCATTAAGATCACTTCAGGATTAACAGATATAGCTCTCGCTATACAAAGTCTTTGTTGCTGTCCTCCTGATAAACTTGTGCCTGGTTCATCTAGTCTATCTTTAACTTCTTCCCATAAAGCAGATTTTTTTAAACTGTTCTCAACAATTTGATCTAGTTCGCTTTTGGTTTCGCCTTTTCCATGAATTTTAGGACCATAGGAAATATTATCATATATACTTTTTGGAAATGGATTTGGCTTTTGAAAAACCATTCCAACTCTTTCTCGTAATGAGACAACATCCAGATCTTTATCATTAATATTAATACCATCCATTTCAATATTTCCAGTAACTTTACAAATATCGATTACATCATTCATTCTGTTAATGCATCTTATAAAAGTTGATTTACCACATCCAGATGGACCAATTAAAGCAGTCACTTCTTTTTCATTTAAATCTAAATTAACATCAAACAATGCTTGTTTATCACCATAATAAACATTTAAATTTTTTGATTTTATCTTAACATTACTCATTTAATTCCATCGTTTTTCGAATTTTTGTCTTAAGTATACTGCAATAAAATTCATTACAATTAAAAAGCTTAAGAGCATCATAATAGTTGCTGAAGTTTTCTCAACAAAGCCTCTTTCTGCGGACTCTGACCATAAATATACTTGAACAGGTAAAGAAGATGATGGATCAATTGGACTTGACGGTATGTCAACAACAAATGCAACCATTCCAATTAATATAAGTGGTGCAGTTTCGCCTAATGCTTGCGCTAATCCAATTATAGTTCCTGATAAAGTGCCAGGTAGTGCTAACGGTACTACATGGTGAAAAACAGATTGAAATTTAGATGCACCAACTGCTAAAGCGCCCTCTCTTATTGAAGGTGGAACAGCTTTTAATGAAGCTCTACATGGAATAATAATTCTTGGTAAAGTCATTAACGCTAAAGTTATTCCAGCAACTAATGGTGTTGATCTCGGTAATTGGATAGTTGCAAGCAAAATTTGTAAAGCAAGTAAACCGTAAACAATAGATGGCACTGCTGCTAAATTATTTATATTAATTTCAATAAAATCTGTAATTTTATTTTTTGGAGCGAACTCTTCCAAGTAAATCGACGCTAGAACAGCCACTGGAAAAGCTAATAATAAACAAATTAAAATACTATAAAATGATCCAACTAAAGCTCCACCTATACCTGCTAGTTCTGGATCTCTAGAGTCACCATTGTTAAAAAAATAATTGTTAAAATTTTTACTTATCTTTTTATTTTCAACAAAATAATCGTAAATAACTAATTGAAAATCAGAAATTCTTCTTCTTTCTTCGGGTAAATCTCTTGGATAATTACCTTTATGTAATTGATCAATGTCATCAGAGGCTGTTAAATCTAATGTAATTGTTTTACCTATTAAGTTATTATCATTTAAAAAAGCTTTTTTAATCTCAATTTCAGCATCACCACTAAATAGTTTTAATAATTCATCTTCCTCATCTCTATTTTTTGCTGGATAAGCCTTTATTAAATTTTCAATCATAATATCGTAAAAATCAGCTTCCATTATTTCTTCTTGGGATGCACCATTTTGAATTTCTAGTAATTCCTGATCAAAGAAAACTTCAGTGGTAATTATTGTTTTTTTAAAGGCTGAACTTCCTTTTGAGAAAATATTTTGAACTAGAATAACAACAAACAACAAAGCAACAAAGATAGATATTAATCCGTAAAATCTAAATCTTTTTTCTGCTCGGTGTCTTTTTTTTAATCTTTCTTCTTTAGTCATACTTCTCTCTATATTTTTTGACTGCTCTTTGAGCGATATAATTCAATATTAATGTTGCTATAAATAATGTAAGTCCTAAAGCAAAAGCAGATTGAGTTTTCGGACTATCAAATTCTTGGTCACCAACAAGTATCATTACAATTTGAGTTGTGATTGTTGTAGTAGACTCTAAAGGGTTAATTGTAAGATTTGCAGCAAGGCCAGCTGCCATAACAACTATCATTGTTTCACCTATCGCTCTTGACACTGCTAATAGAACTGATCCTATTATCCCTGGAAGAGCCGCAGGTATTACGACTTGTTTAATTGTTTCTGATTTAGTGGCTCCTACAGCATATGAACCGTCTCTTAATGATTGTGGTACAGAATTAATTACGTCATCAGATAAAGATGAAACATAAGGAATAATCATTATTCCCATAATTAATCCTGCAGCTAAAGCACTTTCAGATGAAACAGTTAATCCTAAATTTTCACCTACTTGTCTAAAAAAAGGTCCAACAGTTAATGCAGCAAAGAAACCATAAACTACAGTTGGTATTCCTGCTAAAATTTCAATAATTGGTTTTGAAATTCTTCTTACTTTAATTGAAGCATATTCAGCCATGTAAATTCCTGAAAATAGACCAATAGGAACAGCTACCAACATTGCAATAAAAGCTATGAAAGATGTACCTGCAATTAATGGAATAAAGCCAAAAGCGTCTTTTAACTCTTCAAATTCAGCTGCAGTTATTGATGAGGCATCTCTAACGAAGGCTCTTTGTGGACTCCAATTTGTACCAAATAGATAATCAAAAATATTAATGACTGAAAAAAACTTTATACTTTCAAAAAGTAGTGAAAATATTATTCCGAGAGTGGTTAAAATAGCTATTAAAGAAGATACAAACAATAAACCCTTTAAAATAACTTCCACATCGTCTCTAGCTTTATTGTTATTTTTTATTTTTTTTAAAGAGTAAATAACTGAGGCTATAATTATTCCAAAAATTAAAACTACTTTTGAATTTGTAAAAAGATTTATAAATTTTGCATAAGCAAGAGCACTTTCTCTCAATATACTGTCTAAATCTCCAAAATAAGTACCTAAATGAATAGCCTTAATTTTTTCATATATTAAATTTGCTTCATTTTTATCACTAAAAATTGCACCTTGATTTGCAGCTGTTTCAATAATTATAGATTTAATGATTACGGGTTCAAATAATGACCAGACCAATAAAAATACTAATGCTGGTATTGAACACCACAAAACAAGATAGTATCCATAAAATTTTGGTAGAGCATTTAATTTGATATTATCTTTGATAGAAATGGTTTTAGTTTTTGATTTTCCATAGAAGAACAAAGAGACAGAAAATATAGTGATTAAAAATATTAGAACGATATTCATTCGCCCTGAGTGATATATTCTTAATGTTACAGAAATATTACAAATTAAATCTAAGATTGAATAAACAAAAAAGGCCAGTTATTACTGGCCTTTTTTTGGGGATAAATGAAAATTATTTTAACTTGATTGTATTCAGATCTACTGCAGCTGTTCTAGTAACTTTGTATTTATCTGAAGCTAAAGGAACAAGTCCTATTTCAGCTAAATAACCTCTGTTACTCATTGCTTTTTTCGAAGTAAATTCTTTAAGAAACTCTTTAATGCCTGGAATTACTCCAATGTGAGCTTTTTTTACATAAAAGAACAATGGTCTTGCAATTGGATAAGAATAATCTTGGATACCTTCTAATGATGGCTGAACACCATTAATAGATGATGCTTTGATTTTATCTTTGTTAGCAACTAAGTAACTATAACCAAAAAAACCATATGCATCAGGATTAGATGAAAGTTTTTGTACAATTAAAGTATCGTTTTCACCAGCTTCAACAGCATATCCGTCTTCTCTAATTTTAGCACATTCCTTTTTAGCTTTTTTACCTTCAGCATCATAAAGAGATTTAGCTGTTTTAGTGCATCCTTTAACCATAACTAATGAATTCCATGCATCTCTAGTACCTGATGTTGGAGGTGCAACTAATATTTCAATCTTTTTATTTGGAAGACTAGCATCTATATCACTCCAATTTTTATATGGATTTTCAACAAGTTTTCCATCAATGTCTACTTTAGATGCTAAAGCTCTCCATAATTGTTCTTTTGTGAAGTCAGCATCTGGAGCATTCACTGAGTGTGCAAATGAAATACCATCATTACCTATTACTATTTCAATAATTTCAGCAACTCCATTTTTCTCACATAGAGCTTTTTCTTTTGTTTTAATTGCTCTTGATGCATTTGTTATATCAGGATGATTTGCTCCTACACCTGCGCAGAACAATTTCATTCCTCCACCAGTTCCTGTACTTTCGATTACTGGCGTCTTGAATTTTCCACCTTTACCAAACTTTTCAGCTACAACTGTAGCATATGGGTAAACAGTAGAAGAACCTACAATTTTTATTTGATCTCTTGCGTAACTTGTTGTTGTAAAACTAAGTACTAAAAGAAACCCTAATAAAATTTTTACTAATCTATTCATATTTCTCCTTTTTTAGATTCGTTATGCATCAACAAATAAATCTGAATCTTAAATATTTTATTAAAGGAAAGTTAAAGTTTTGTTACAAAGGCTAACTTTTTAGTTGAATTAAATTGAATTAAATTTCAAATCTATAGTAGTTCCTTGGTTTTCCTCACTATTAATAATCATTTCGCCTCTATGTTGAGAAACAAGATGTTTAACAATAGCTAGTCCTAGCCCTGTTCCACCAACACTCCGACTTTTACTAGGATCAACAGTGAAAAATCTTTCAGTGATTCTATGAATAAATTCCTTAGGAATTCCTATTCCTTGATCTGATATAGAGACAATATTTAAATCACCCTCTTTTTTTGTGGCAATTTTAATTTCTTTACCCTTCTCACTATATTTAATTGAATTATCAATAAGGTTAGTAAAAATTTCTATCAATTTATCCCGATCACCAATAATTTTGAAATTCTCAGTTTTTTGCAAATTTAAATTGATGTTATTTTTTTTAACAATGTTTTCATAAGTCTTAATCACGTAACTAAGCACTTCTATTAAATCTATTTCGTGTGTAGGCCTTATATGCTCCTGCAGCTCAATTTTTGATAGTGATAACAAATCTCTTATTAAATTTTCCATTCTTTCAGATTGAGAGCTCATTACTGGTAATAAATTAGTAACTTCAGAGTTTTTTTTTAAATCTGAATTATTTTCAAATGTCTCAAGTCCCATCTTAATTGATTGCAATGGGGTTCTAAGTTCGTGGGAAACATTTGCAACAAAGTCTGATTTTAATTGTTGAAATTTATGAAATTCAGTTAAATCTCTCATAAAAAGCAAACAAGATGGCTCATCAAAGAATAAATTATGATTATCTTGGTAAATTGTTACATTCATTCTAAGAACTGAGGGGTTTCGTAATTCTATTTCAAGATCATTAGAATTTTCTCCATTGAAAGCTTTCTCAATTGAACTTAACAAATCGGGATTTCTTAAAAAGCCACTTATATTTTCATTCAATTTTGTTTGAAATCTTTTACTGGCTGAACTATTACTAAATATTATTTCCTTGGATTTGTTTAAAATTATAATTCCTTCTGGAATGTAATTTAAAAGGTTATAAATAGTTTCTCTATATTTTTTATTCTCATTTTGCTCTTTATTGATCTCTTCTTTTTTTTCTTCTGTATTAATTCCTAAAACTCTCTCCTTCTTCAATAGAAAGAATAACAAAATAGCTATTATAATTAACAAAACATATGTTAATAATTCCATAAACTATTTTACTCTTCCGTATATATCCTGAAATCTTACAATATCTGTTTCTTTTAAAATCGAGCCTACTTGAGCTTCAATAATTTTTACTGGTTTTTTATATGGATTTTCTATTCTATGAATTGATCCTAAAGGGATAAAGATAGTTTCATCAGGTTTCATTGTAAAATATTTCTTATTTAAAGTAATTTTAGGTTTACCTTGAGTAACTACCCAGTGCTCAGCTCTATGATGATGTTTTTGAAGGCTTAATATACCTTTGGGTTTTACATATAATTCTTTAATTAAGAATTCCTTACCATTAAATAGATTTACATAACTACCCCATGGTCTGTGGAATACATTCTTCTTTTTAAAATAATGTCTTTTATTTCGTCCATACATCTTACAGATTTCTTTCCAAGACCCTAAATCAGACCAGGGAATATCTAATTTAATAGCATTTATATCTTTAGTTTTTTCTAATATAGCATAGTCAAAAGACTTGGCTGTTGCCTTGTTAAATGCTTGTTTGTTTAAATAATACACATTACTTTTATATTTTGCTTTTGTTACAGCTTTATTACAGTTTCGATAAATATTTGGCTGGTATTTCTTAAAATTATTAATAATTGAGTCCTTTCTCAAATAAAACATTCCAGAATTCCAATAACCTTTTTTACTAATTATTTGTTTAGCTTTGGCCTGTTTGGGCTTTTCGATAAATTTAGTTACTTTAGTATTTTTTGTTAAAAAATAACCAAATTCACTGGAAGGCATCGTAGGTCTAATTCCAAAGATAAAGATATTATTATGAGTAAGTTTCTTTTGATTTTTTTTAATAGCTTTATTAAATAACCCTACCTCCTCTATCAAATGATCAGCGGCCAAGAACATTAAAGGTTGTTCATTTGGAATATCTTTAATTAATGCCGTACTTAAAATAGCTGGTGCTGTGTTTCTTTTAGCTGGCTCTAAAACTATCTTGAATTTTTTTATTTTATGTTTTTTTAAATGTTGTTTAACTTGTCTTAAATACTTTGCATTTGTACTTATAATGGGTGCATCAAATATAGATGCTTTTGTTCTCTCTAATGTTTTTCCAATTAATGTCCAATTACCAAAATCAATAAACTGTTTTGCTTGATGATTTTTAGAATTTGGCCAAAGTCGAGTTCCAGCACCTCCACACAAAATGACTGGACGAATTTTCATTAAATCTCTGAATAATCCTTAACTTCTTTTTTCTTACCTGGGTGTGTTGGTGCGCCTAAAAATGCTGGACCAACTGTTTGCGCATATTTCCATAAAGTGCCAGATCCAAAATCAGATTTTCTAGCCTTCCATTTTCTTTTTCTAGAAGCTAATTCTTTTTTAGAAAGTCTGACATTGATAGTTCCTTTTTTGGCATCGATATCAATGATATCTCCATTACGTAAAAGGCCTATAGGACCTCCCAGGGCAGCTTCAGGACCCACATGACCCACACAAAAGCCTCTGGTAGCTCCAGAGAACCTCCCATCAGTTATAAGAGCTACTTTCTCTCCTTTTCCCTGTCCGTAGATTGCACCTGTTGTAGATAACATTTCTCTCATACCAGGGCCACCAACTGGTCCTTCATATCTAATTATAATTACATCACCATCATTATACTTTTTGCTTTGAACTGCTTTCATTGCTTTTTCTTCATTATCAAAACATCTTGCTTTTCCAGTGAATTGTAATTTTGCTAATCCTGCAACTTTTACTATCGCTCCATCTGGAGCTAAGTTTCCTTTTAAACCAACAACCCCTCCTGTAGGTGATAATGGATCTTTATAAGATCTCATTACTTTTTGTTTAGGATTAAATTTAATACTTTTTAAATTTTCTTTCATAGTTTTTCCAGTAACAGTCATACAATCACCATGAATATAGCCACCTTCATATAAAGTTTTTAATAACATTGGTACACCGCCTGCTAACCACATATCTTTTGCAACGTATTTTCCACCTGGTTTTAAATCAGCTAGATACGGAGTTCTTTTAAAAATTTTAGCAACATCCATTAAATCAAATTTTATACCTGCTTCATTTGCAATCGCAGGTAAATGTAATCCTGCATTAGTGGAACCCCCTGTTGCAGCAACAATTGTTGCAGCGTTTTCTAATGCTTTTCTGTTTACAATATCTCTTGGCTTAATTTGTTTTTTTAAAAGTTGCATAACCATTTTACCACTTTCTTTTGCATACTTATCTCTTTCTTCATAAGGAGCTGGAGTTCCTGCTGAATATGGTAATGCTAATCCAATAGCCTCTGATACACATGCCATAGTATTTGCAGTAAATTGACCTCCACAAGCACCTGCACTAGGACAAGCAACTAACTCTAATTTTCTTAATTCTGCAGCTGTCATTTTACCTGATGAATGTTTTCCAACAGCTTCAAATACATCAACAACCGTCACGTCTTTACCTTTGTATCTTCCTGGAAGAATTGAACCTCCATAAATAAATACACTTGGAACATTTAATCTAACCATCGACATCATTAATCCTGGTAAAGATTTATCACATCCTGCAATACCAACTAATGCATCATAACAATGTCCTCTTACAGTAAGCTCTGCTGAGTCTGCAATAACTTCTCTTGATATTAAAGAGGATTTCATTCCTTCATGACCCATGGCAATTCCATCGGTAACAGTGATGGTACAAAATTCTCTTGGGGTTCCTCCATTTGATCTGACACCTTTTTTAACAGATTGAGCCTGTCTCATTAATGCTATGTTACAAGGAGCTGCCTCATTCCACGTAGAAACTACCCCAACAAAGGGTTTAGCAACATCTTTTTCAGTTTCTCCCATTGCATAATAAAATGATCTATGTGGAGCTCTATCTGCTCCTAATGATGTATGTCTGCTTGGAAGTTTCTTCTTATTAAATTTTGCCATTATATACCCTTTATTGTTATTGATATCTTATCAACATCGTTCTTTAAATTATTATAATTAGTTTTTTCTTGTTCAACAATCTCTTTTGGTGCCCTATCTACAAAACTTTTATTCTCTAATCTTTGAGATATCTTATGCATCTCTTGTACTAATCGTTCTTGTTTACTAGTTAAATTTTCCTTTATTAATTTTAAATCAACATCTTTATCAAAATAGATCTTAAATAAATCACCTGAAACAACCATTGTCGCAGCTGGTTTGTCTAAATCATCATTAAAGATATTGTTTATTCGACCTAACTTTTTAAGAATTATTTCATTTGAACTAACAAATTGCTTTTGATCTTTGTTTATATTGTTAATTGAGATGTCTATAAATGAACCAGGGCTTACATTTAGCTCATTTTTAAAGGATCTTAGTTCAGATATTATGTTAATTATATTTTCTACCTGATCTGTATGTGAATCTTTAGTTGATTTTGCAGATATCCAATTTTTAAACATTAGAAAATCATTACCCTTATTATCAAATTTATTTTTGAGCCAAATTTCTTCAGTAACAAAGGGGATAAATGGATGTAATAAAACTAGTATTTGTTTAAATACGTAGGCTGAAACTCTTCTTACCTCTGCTTTTGTACTTTCATCATCTGAAAAAAGAATAGTTTTAGAAAGTTCTAAATACCAATCACAATAAGAGTGCCAGGTAAACTGATAAGCGTTTTTAGCTGCTTCATCAAATCTATAATCTTCTAAGTTTTTAACAATCTTGTTTATAGTCTCAACTAACTCAGAATATATCCATTTATTAATATTAACTTTTAATTCTGGAATTTGATCTGTATTTTTAAAATCACATTCATTGGTTATTAAAAAATTATTAGCATTCCATAGTTTATTTAAAAAGTTTCTATAACCTTTAACTCTATCTTCAGAAAGTTTAACATCAGTTCCAGGTGAAGCCATTGAAAGAAGCGTAAATCTTAAAGCAT
Organism: uncultured Pelagibacteraceae bacterium; assembly: GCA_902604355.1. Taxonomy (GTDB): domain Bacteria; phylum Pseudomonadota; class Alphaproteobacteria; order Pelagibacterales; family Pelagibacteraceae; genus Pelagibacter. Next base: position 22,510 of record CACKYN010000006.1, on the reverse strand, counting down.
CTGCACTATACTTTTCAATTAAATCTAAAGGATCAATAACATTGCCTTTGGATTTAGACATTTTTTGTCCTTTTTCATCCCTAACTAAAGCATGAACATAAATATCTTTAAAAGGTTCTTTGTTTAAAAATTCTGTTCCAAACATAATCATTCTTGCGACCCAAAAGAAAATGATATCAAAACCAGTTACTAAAACTGATGTTGGATAAAACTTCTTAACAAATTTTTTATCATCAGGCCATCCAAGTGTTGCAAATGGCCAAAGTCCAGATGAAAACCATGTATCTAGAACATCAGGATCTCTATTTAATTCTACATCTTTACCATAATGTTTGTTAGCTAATTGTTTTGCTTCATCTTCATTGTATGCAACAAAAATTTTTTCATCAGGTCCGTACCAAGCAGGTATTTGATGTCCCCACCAAAGTTGTCTCGAAATACACCAAGGTTCAATGTTGTTCATCCATTGAAAATAAGTTTTTGACCAATTTTCAGGAAAGAAATTAGTTTTTTTTGAATTAACTACCTCTTTTGCTTTTACTGATAATTTTCCAGCATCAGCAAACCATTGTTCTGTTAGGAAAGGTTCAATTATTGAATTGGATCTATCTCCGTAAGGAACTTTATTTTTAATATTCTCTTCTTTTACAAAAAATTCTTTTTCTTTAAGCTCTTTTAAAATTTGTTTTCTTGCTTCAGAGCGATCAAGACCTACGTAATGTTTTGGAGCGTTTTCATTTATTTTTCCTGCTTCAGTAAAAATATTTATAATTTCAAGATTATTTCTTTGACCTACATCATAATCATTAAAGTCATGCGCTGGAGTTATTTTTAAAGCACCGGTTCCTTGTTCAGGATCTGCATAATCATCTTCTATAATTTTTATTTTTCTTCCAACAATTGGGATTGTAACAGTTTTACCAACATAAGATTTAAAACGATCGTCTTTTGGATTAACAGCTATTGCAGTGTCACCCAACATTGTTTCAGGTCTTGTGGTTGCAATTGTTATAAATTGATCCGTTCCATCAATTGGATATTTAATATAATAAATTTTTGAATTTACTTCTCTTTGATCAACTTCTAAATCTGAAATAGCTGTTTTTAAAACTGTGTCCCAATTTACTAATTTTTTATCCTTATAAATTAAACCTTTATTATATAGATCAACAAAAACCTTAATTACTGATTTTGATAAGTTTTCATCCATCGTAAAGGCATTTCTGGACCAGTCACATGAACAACCAAGTTTTTTCAATTGATTGATAATTATGTCTCCATATTGATCTTTCCACTCCCAAACTTTTTCAATAAATTTTTCTCTACCAATTTCATTTTTATCAATTTTTTCAGAACTAAGTTTTTTCTCAACTAAGGCTTGGGTAGCAATACCTGCGTGATCAGTTCCTGGTTGCCATAAGGTTTCGTAATTATTCATTCGATGATATCGAACTAATAAATCTTGAATAGAATTATTCAGAGCATGACCCATATGAAGACTTCCTGTTACATTTGGTGGAGGTATTACTATAGAAAATTTTTTAGAATTTTCTTTAGGTTTAAAAAGACTATTTTTTTCCCAATACGAATAAATTCTATCTTCAACATCAGAATGTATATATTTATCGTTACTCATGGATTTTAAAGTTTATAATTTAATAATCCAAATTAACAATAATCAATTTATATCGTTATTTAATAGACTAATGAAAAATATTTAATATAAAAAGGCATCTGTAGCTATAAGTCAAAAAATAAGATGGCAACGTGGCGGAATGGTTACGCAGAGGATTGCAAATCCTTGTATCCCGGTTCGATTCCGGGCGTTGCCTCCAAAATAGATCTTGTTTTAGTTATAAAAAAAAGTAAGTTGCTTTTTTATATTCCTCGGTAGCTCAGTTGGTAGAGCAGTTGACTGTTAATCAATTGGTCGCAGGTTCGAGTCCTGCCCGAGGAGCCAAAAAAATTTTCTGATTAATAAATATAAATTATAAAATTGTAAAATTTACTTATGGGTCTTAACTAAATTTTTAATTTAGCCAGTTTTTGAAATTCCAACTGAAGAAATCTGTAAAGATTTATTAAATTTTAGTTTTTGATCAGCTGTTAACTCGGAATATAATTTTGTTAAAAAATTATAATTCACATTCATATGACCTTCTTGAGATTTTTCTAAATTAATTAAGTATTCTGAAAAATCTTCAAAAAAATAATTTATTGGAACCTTTAAATAATTTGATAGTTGTAATAATCGAATTGAGCTTACTCCATTAGTACCTTTTTCGTATTTTTGAATTTGTTGAAATGTTACGTTGATTGCTTTTGCTACTTTGGTCTGTGTCAAACCTAAAGCTAATCTTCTTAGTTTAAGCTTGTTGCCTAAGTGTTTGTTGAAATTATCTTCCATTAAGACCCCTCTTAATTAAATTTTAAAATCTCATTCAACAGAATATTTAAATCCCCTGCAACAGAAAAATTTTTATATTTCATTAGGTTTTTAGGTAATTTTAAAACCTGTCAAGCATAAGTTGCTAATAAAAACATATATTAAGCTTGATTTATTAGATGAATGATTAGTCTAGTAATTATGTTTTTATAAAATTTGACTTAAAAATAGCTTAGTTCTCTCATTTTTAGGATTAGCAAAAAACTCTTTTGTATCAGCCTTTTCTACTATCTTTCCCTCGTCCATAAATATCATACTATCTGCCACTTCCTTAGCAAATCCCATTTCATGTGTAACAACAATCATTGTCATACCTTGATTTGCTAAATTTACCATAACATCTAGAACCTCTTTAATCATTTCAGGGTCTAGTGCTGATGTTGGCTCATCAAATAACATAATTTTTGGCTCCATGCATAAAGCTCTTGCAATTGCAACACGTTGCTGTTGACCACCAGATAGTTGACCTGGAAATTTTTGAGCTTGGTCTAATATTTGGACTCTTTCTAAATGTTTTAGTGCTAATTCTTCAGCTTCTTTCTTAGGTAATTTTTTAACCCAAATAGGTGCAAGAGTACAATTGTCTAGAATAGATAAATGTGGAAATAAATTAAATTGTTGAAAAACCATACCAACTTCAGCTCTTACTTGTTCAATATTTTTAGTATCTTCTGAAATTTCAGTACCATCAATAATGATGTTACCTTCTTGATGTTCTTCTAGTCGGTTAATACATCTAATCAAAGTGGATTTTCCAGATCCAGATGGTCCACAAACTACAATTTTCTCTTTTGGCATTACCTCAAGATTAATTCCACTTAGAACCTGGAAATCACCAAACCACTTGTTTACATCTTTGATTTGTATAATTGCTTCAGACATTTGCTACCTATCAGTTTTATATTTGAGTTCCAAATTATAGCTATATTTACTCATAGCGTAACAAATAATCCAGAAAATTATCGCTGCAAAAACATAGCCCTCCATTGCATAACCTAACCATTTAGGATTTGTTTTAGCCATTTGTAACATTCCAGCAAGTTCTGCTAAACCTACTACAAAGATTAAGGGAGTGTCTTTCACTAATGCTAAAAATGTATTTGCCATTCCTGGAATTACTAATTTTAGCGCTTGAGGTAATATTACAAATATATGCATTTTCCAGTATCCCATACCTAGAGACTTTGCAGCATCATACTGACCTCTAGGAAGAGCTTGAAGACCACCTCTGATAACCTCAGCAACATATGCTGCTTCAAACAAAGAAATAGCAATAATTACTCTAACAAGCTTATCCATGAAAAAATCTTCAGGTAAAAACATTGGAAACATCACAGATGACATAAATAAAACTGTAATTAAAGGCACACCTCTCCAAAATTCTATAAAACCAACTGATACATATTTTATTATTGGTAATTCAGTTCTTCTTCCTAATGCAAGAGCCATTCCTAATGGAAAGCAAAAAATTAAACTAAAAAAAGAAACAATAAATGTTAATGATAGGCCACCCCATGCACCTGTTTCTACCCACTCCAAACCAAATTCACCACCAGATATTAAGTAATAAATTAATATAAATGCAATTATTGGATAGATGACAACGTAATATAAAGTCAGTAGGTTTCTATATTTTTGTGGAGTTATAAAACCAACAAAAGCTAAAACGACTAAAAAAATAAATGCTAGGTTTACTCTCCAAATTTGTTCATTTGGATACATCCCATACATAAATCTTTTAAACCAAACTTTTATATAAGTCCAACAAGCGCCTGATCCTGTACATGCGTCTTTTGAATCACCTGAAATATTGGCATCCAAAATCATCCAACTTATTACAGGTGGTATTGCTTTAATAATTAAAAAAATTATTAGTAAGGTTAATGCTGCATTAAAATTGTTTGTATTAATATTTTTGTTTAACCTATCAAGGTTTTTTATTCCAGAAAATTCAATTCTCATTAAATGAAGACCAAACATTCCTAATAAAAAAGGTAAAATTATACTTATAATAGATGGTAAAAAAGAAGTAATATTTAATTTTAAAAATGAGTTAAGAAATACATCCAATAAAGAAATTCCAACAAAAAAAGATCCTAAATATAAATTAGTTTGTAGATTATCTTTTGAAGGATTTAATAAATTTAATGTACTCATTATTTTTCTACGATTGCGATTTTAGCGTTATACCAATTCATAAAAAATGAAATTGATAAACTTAAAGTTAAATATGTAAGCATTGTAATTGAAACAATCTCTATTGCCTTTCCTGTTTGCATCAATGCTGTACCAGCAAAAACCAAAACTAAATCAGGATATGCTATAGCAGCAGCTAATGAAGAGTTTTTGGTTAAGTTTAAATATTGATTGGTTGTCGGTGGAATTATTATCCTTAGTGCTTGAGGCATAATAATTAAATTTAAAACTTGTTTTCTATTTAAACCAATAGATGCGGCTGCTTCTCTTTGACCTTTTCCAACACCCTGAATACCCGCTCTTACACATTCAGCAACAAATGTTGCTGTATAAAGTGACAAAGCTATAACTAATGACAATAGTTCAGGCGGTATGCTTAAACCACCTTCAAACTTAAATGATGTTTTTGCCAGCTGTTTAAGTTCTGGTGTTTCATACCCTACATTAACTCCACCAAACAAAAATGTTAGAAGTGGTAATAAAAAAAGAATAGCTATTGAAATATTTAAAACAGGTAAGTGTTTACCTTGGTTTTCTCTAAGTTTTTTAGCATGAATTCTTACAAATACTATTGCAACTATTGCAGCAATAACTGAATAAATAAAAATATCTAAATTTTCCCAAATCAAAGATGGGGTATAAAAACCTTTAATTGTTAAATATGATGCACCAAAAATAGCTTCCGCGTCTTGAGGTAATGGTAATGCTCTCAATGCTGCATAATACCAAAAGAAAATTTGTAAAAGTAGAGGTATATTTCTAAAAAATTCAACATACCATGCTGCTGTAGTTCTAATTAAGTAGTTTGGTGAAAGTCTTGCAATACCAATTATAACTCCGATAATAGTACATATAATAATTCCTAAAACTGAAACTAAAAGAGTATTTAAAAGACCTACTAGATATGCTCTCCCATAACTGTCTGAACCACTGTACTCGATTAATGAAAACTGAACGTCAAATGAAGACTCCTGAGTAAGAAATCCATATCCAAAATCTATCCCTCTATTTTCCATATTTAACTGAGCATTCATGGTAAAAAAACCAAAAATAAGAACCACAACAAATAGAGTGGCTAGTTGAGGGAGAATTTTTTTAAGCTTCATTAAAAGCAAATATATTTAATATTAAAAAAAGGGCTAGATAAATCTAGCCCTTTTTAAAATTGTTTTGATTTACAATTATCTTGCAGGTGGAACGTATAAAATTCCGCCTTTAGTCCATAACTCGTTTGGACCTCTGTCTGGTAAAATTCCAGTATCAGCTATATTTCTTTTATAACTTTCACCATAATTACCAACCTGAGTGATAATTCTGTAACTCCAGTCATTATCAAGACCAAATGCAGCACCTAATTCACCTTCAGAACCAACTAATCTTTTGATTGCTGGGTTATCTGAAGTTTTCATCATGTCAGCATTACCAGAAGTAATTCCATACTCCTCGGCTTCGATCATAGTATTTAAAGACCATCTTACGATATCTTCCCATACTGAATCACCTTGTCTAACAACAGGGCCTAATGGCTCTTTTGAAATAGTTTCAGGTAAAACGATGTGTTCATCTGGATTAGACATTTTAGTTCTTTGTGCAGCTAAACCTGATTTATCAGTAGTGTAAGTATCACATCTTCCAGCATCATAAGCAGCTACGACCTCATCAGCTTTTTCAAAAGCTACTGGCTCATAAGAAATTCCTCTAGAATTAAAAAAGTCTCTCATGTTTAACTCAGTTGTTGTACCAATGTTAGTACAAGCTGAGATTCCATTTTTGAATTGGCTTGTTGAAGTAATACCAGAACTTTTTCTGACCATAAAACCTTGACCATCGTAGAAGTTTACCCCAACGAAAGTAAGTCCGATATCAGCGTCTCTAGAAAGAGTCCAAGTTGTGTTTCTTGATAAGATATCAATCTCACCAGATGTTAAAGCTGTAAATCTTTCTTTAGCACTAAGTGGTGTATATTTTACTTTACTTGCATCACCTAATACCGCAGCAGCTACTGCTCTACATACATCAACGTCAACACCAGTCCAATTTCCTGCAGCGTCAGCATTAGAAAATCCTGGAAGACCTTGAGATACTCCACATCTTACAAAACCCTTTTTTTGAGTGTTTTTAAGTGTCTTAGATTTTTTAGCAGCCATAGTTTCAGTTGTAAAAGTAAACAACAAAGCGACCATAGCAACTAAAGAAGTTAATTGTTTTAAGTATTTAAACATTATTCTTCCTTTTGTTTTTATTTGTTAACAAATAATTCAAAATTACTTTTGAATATTCATAATTTAAGCATGTTAAATATTTACCATCAAGAAAAATTTCTTGGTTATTTTGACCTAAAATGAACAATATGGCGCGCCCTGGAGGATTCGAACCTCCGACCCTCGGTTTAGAAAACCGATGCTCTATCCAGCTGAGCTAAGGGCGCAATGTTATTATGATACTGTTATAATACTAAATTAATATTTAAAAAGGAATTTTTTAGCTATCAATAACAACGATAACAACTCAACCCTACCTATAATCATAAAAAAAATAAGAAAATATTTAGTAAAAAAATGTAAGTTTTGAAAGTCAAAATCACTAATTCCATAAGCAGAAGAATTTACTGTATTCATCAGAGTTAATATTGCCAATTTAAATGAATTTTCAAAATCAATATTACTTAATGATAATAAAACTGTTAATGAAAAAAGAGAAATAACAAATATTAAAACTGTTAAAAAGTATTTATCAATATCAGCAGTATCAAAAATCGTTTTAGAAAAAATAAGTTTATTCATAAATACTTTATTTGGTTTACTAAAAGAAAGAATTTGATTGATTGAATATTTTGAAAGAGAATAAATTTTTAAAAACCTTAGTCCTGAACTTGTTGAGAAAAAAGAACCTCCAATCACTACTAGTATTAAATAGGTCAAGTTTAAATTTTTTTGCTCTACCTCCAAAGATATGCCAATGTTTGAAATGCTACTTGTTAAATTTAAAAAGTTAAAAGAAAAATTTTTGTCGTAACTAAAAAAAATGAAAAAAATACTTACCAATATTAAATAATACAAAAATAAATGAATATCTTCATAAAAAAAATTAATATTTTTTTTACGTAAAAAAAATAAATTATAAGTAAAAAATATACTAAAGAAAGATATTAACATTAAAAGAGAGAAAACAATTATTTGAGTATTTGTTAATAATATTTTTGACAGTTCATTTTCAGGTAAAAAACCTCCAGAAGAAATAGCTGTCATTGCAAGATTAAGAGAATTAAATGTTCTGATACCAAATATATTTAACACAATAAAAATAAACATCGTTAAAACTGAATATAAAAGAAAAATTTTAATAGTTTGCTTTAAAATTTCAGAAGTGTTGAAAGATAAAAAGTTTGTTAAAGATTTTTTTAAACTTTCATCGTAAATATCAATCAGAAAGATTATTGAAAATAAAAAGTAAAGTCCTCCAATCCATTGAATTGAAGATCTCCATAATATTAAGCCCTGGTCTATGTGTTTGATGTTATCAAAAATAGTAAAGCCAGTTGAAGTAAATCCTGAAACAGATTCAAAAATAGCATTTAAAAAGGTTAAATTATAAATGCTTAAGTAAAAAGGAATACATAAAACTAAAGGTATTAATATATAGCCAAGTAATACTGTCAAAATTTTTTCAAAAACCGATGGTTTTTTCAAATTTGATTTTAAATAATAAAAAAAAATTCCTATTAAACCTGAAAGTATTAAGCTTACATAATACGTATTTAAATTAAGATATAAGTTAAAATAGTAAGAATAAATTATATTAAAAAATGAAAAAACTGAAATAAGTATAAAGAAAAAACTTAAATATTTTACTCTAAATAATGGCATTTAATTAGATTGAACTAATTCTAAATATGTTTTCTACAACTGAAATAGAATCTTTCTTAGCCAAAAAAACAACTTTATCGTCTTTTAGAAAAACAAAATCTGAACGTGGAATAATTATTTTATCCGCTCTCAAAACTGCACCTATTCTAATCTCATCAGGTAAATTTGAATTCTTTAATTCTTTATTAATTAACTCTGATGTCTCGATAATTTCAGCTTCAATTACTTCATATTCACCATTCATAATTGTGTAAGCTGTTTCTATGGTACCTTTATGAACATGTTTTAATATACTTGAAACAGTATTCATTCTTGGGTCTATTAAATCATCAATTTTAAGCGAGTCCTGTAACAATGAATAATTGGGTTTATTAATTAATGCCATAGTTCTTTTATCCTCAATATCTTTTTCATCTTTAGCAAATTTTTCAACAAGAACACTTACCATCAAGTTATCTTCATCATCATTAGTTAAAGCAAGAACAGTTTCGGCTTCTTCTAAATTTGCTTCAGCTAACACTTCTTCATCTAACCCATTGCCATTAATAACTATGGTATTATTTAATTCTGAGGCAAGGAATTCCGATCTTTCTTTATCTTTTTCCACAATTTTAACTCTTGCAGCATCTAGTGTTTCCTCAATATTTTTGGCAAGATTAAAACCAATGTTACCACCTCCTACAATAAGAATTTTTTTTGAAACTTTTTCTATATGACCAAAAGCCTCTAAAGTTTCTGAGGTTTGAGAAGAATTAATAATTACATAAATTTTATCATTTTTCTTAATATCATTATTTTTTTTTGGAATTAAAAACTTTTCATCCCTAATAATTCCTATTACATTTGCATCTAAGTTAGGATATTTTTTAGTTAGATCTTTAAGCTTTATATTTATTAAATTACAGCCGTCATTAATAAGAATTTCCAAAAGTCGTATTTTATTATCCGCAAAAGGAACACTATCTAAAGCTCCTGGGGCTTCTAACTTTCTTTGAATTGATTTTGCAATTTCAAGTTCTGGGGAAATAATTACATCAATTGGTAAATTTTCTTTATTATAAACGGTTGTAAATTTTGGGTTTAGATAATCTTGTGATCTTATTCTTGCAATTTTTTTTGGAATATTAAATATTGAAAATGCTATTTGGCAAATAACCATATTAATTTCATCATTTCTGGTAACAGCTATAATCATATCGGTTTCTGCAGCATTAGCCTTTTCAAGAATAGATGGGTAAGTAGCCTTACCTACAATTGCTTTAACATCTAAAGCATCATCTATTTTTTGAATATCTTCACTTGAAGTATCGATTACAGTAATAGAGTGACCTTGTTCGCTTAATTGCTTTGCAATAGTGAACCCTACTCTTCCTGCACCACAAATAATTATGTTCATTAATTATATTCTTTAATACCTAAGCCTTTAAGTTTTCTATGTAAGGCACTTCTTTCCATACCAACAAAGTTTGCTGTTTTTGAAATATTTCCATTAAATTTTTTTAACTGAATAGTTAAATACTCTTTTTCAAACTTTTCTCTAGCTTCTTTTAATGGCACAGAAAGGCTGTTTTCGGCTAATTGATCGTCAAAAGTATTATTTTTTAGTGACTCTTTTATAATATTAGAAATTTTATCTTTTGAATCAGGTTGTAAAATAGCAATTCGTTCAATTACATTTCTTAGTTCTCTTACATTGCCATGCCAACTATGATTTAAAATATATGTGTTGTTCTCATCAATTTCTAATTCTTTAATATTATAATTATCAGATATTTTTTTTGAAAAATATTTAATTAAAAGTGGAATATCTGATATTCTTTGACTTAATGGCTCTACATTAATCTGAAACACATTTATTCTATGGAACAAATCTTCTCTAAAATTACCAACTTCAATTTCTTTTTTTAAATCTTTGCTAGAAGAACATATTAATCTAACATTTACAGTTAAATCATTGCTACCATTTACTCTTTTAAACTTTTGATCAGTCAAAACTCTTAAAATTTTAGATTGAATATCTAATGGAATTTCAGAAATTTGATCTATCAATAATGTGCCTTTATTTGCTTTTTCAAGTGCACCATAAGATATAGATCCATTTTCTTTTTCTTCACCAAATAATTCTAATTCATATTTATCTGAGTCCAATAAAGCTCCATTTAATATAACAAATGGATTTTTGCTACGGTTTGAATTTTTATGAATTTTTCTTGCTATTAATTCTTTACCTGAACCCGATGGTCCGTAGATAAAAACTCTACTTTCTCTAATAGATATTTTGTCTATTTGATCATTAATATTTAAAATATTTTTACTATTTCCTATTAATTCATAAGATGAAAAAAGTTTATCCTCATATTCTTTATTTTGTTTTTTTAGATCATAGTTTTCAACTGCTCTTTTAACAAAATTTAACAATCTTTCTTGATCAAATGGTTTTTCAATAAATTCAAAAGCTCCTTTATGCAAAGACTCCACAGCCATTTCTATGTTGGCATGACCAGAAATAATAATAACAGGAACATCTTTATTTTTTTTTTTAATATGTGAAAGTAATTCAATACCGTCATTGTCACCTTTATCTAATTTTACATCTAATATTGCAACATTGGGCAATTTTTTATCTATTTCTGAAAGCGCCTGATTGTAGTTAGCAGCAAGTCTTGTTTTATAACCAGCATCTAAAATTAACTCGTTTATTATATTTCTAATATCAACATTATCATCAACAATTAAAATTTCAGCATTCATAATTATTTAATAAATTCAATAATAATTTTGGCTCCATCATCAATAGTTACAAATTTAATTGTACCGTTGTGATCATTAACAATTTTATTCACTATTGATAGCCCTAAACCTGACCCATTTTTTTTAGTTGTAAAATAAGGATTTAAAATATTTTTAATATTTGATGAAATATTTTTAAAACCTACGCCATTATCAATAATTACACACATTATGTAGATATCATTTTCATTTATTTCAATGTCTATTTTTTTATCATAATGTGGGTATTTTTCTGATTTTTGCTTTACACTTTCTATTGAATTTTTAATTAAGTTCAAAAAAACTCTACTTAATTGCTCTTTATCACACTTAAAGTTAATTAAATCAGTATCACAAGAAAAGTTGATTTTAATAGAAGTATCTAGTTGATTTAATAACTTAATATTTTCTTGAATAATTTTTATTAAATTATTAAATCTTAAAGTTGGTTTTGGCATCCTCGCAAAATCGGAAAATTCATTGACTAAATTTCCAATTTGTTTTATTTGATTATTGATTATTTTTAAATTTTCATCAAAATTTTTAGATTCTTTACTCTCTAAAAGATTAGAATATTTATTCTTTAACCTGTCTATTGTAAGTTGAATAGGAGTAAGTGGATTTTTAATCTCATGAGCAAGTTTTCTTGCTAAACTTTCCCAAGCTTCATGCCTTTCGTTAATGATTAATTTTTCCTGTTGGTTTTTTAACTTATCAATCATTAAATTAAAATTTTTATTCAATAATTCCAGGTCTTTATCGGTTTTGACTTCAGGGACTTTAGCATTTAAATTTCCGTCACCAATTGATGAAGATGCATAAATAAGATTATTTATAGATCTAAAAAATCTTGATGAAAATCTAATAGCTATCGAAATTGACACAAATAATAGAACACTTACTACTATGATATAAATAATTGCAAAGGATATTTTAATTCCTGTGCTTTTCTCTTCAACTGTATAATAAAAATTAATTGCTTCTTGAGATTCATTAAGGTATCTAGAAATATTTTCATCTAAATATTTCACAACATATAAAAATCTATTTTCATAATTTTGCAATCTCATGATTGAGGCAGAAATATTTTCAGGTGCATTAATAATTTTTAAAGGTCTATCGTCATCCAAAACTAAATTTAATGCTTTGTCTACAGGTGCTTTATATGTTTTTGAAGTCTCTAGAGAAGTAAATAATAATTTTTTATTTAAATCTATAATATGTATTTCATCAACATCTCTTATAATCTTTTGTGTATTCAAAAATCTTTTATATTCATCTTTATTATCATTTAAAAATTTTTTGCTCTTGTTGACATCAAAAGCTATCAATACTATTTCGGATTGAATTTTATTTTTAATTTCTTCCACATAACTTCTTGCTAATTCATATGAATTATTGACTACCGTTGTTACTTTCTTATCAAAATATTTTTCTAAAGCGAAAGAAAATAAAAATAATGAAAAAATTGAAATTAAAACGGAGGGTATTAATGTAAATAATGCAAAATAAGTTATATATTTTTTATTAGATTTTAATCCGTCATTATCAATATCATTTTTAATTGCTTTTTTAATTTCTAAAAAAATGAATATGAAAAGTGAGAACAGTAAAATAATATTAATAATCAATAAGTACTGTAAATTTTGATCATTTAATTCAATAAATCCCTTATCGATGAAAGTTAAAAAGGTTAAAAATCCTATCGATAATGTGATAATAAATAATATTATTAGATATATGTTTTTTTTAATAAATTCTGACATTTGAGTAAAAAATCACCAATATATAATGAACAATTATTTTATAATACTAGCATCGGGACAAAGCAAAAGGTTTAATTCCAGTAAACCTAAACAATATATTATCTATAAAAATAAGCCTCTTTTTGAACACTCTATTAATAAAGCCCTAGCGTCAAAATTGTTTAAAAAAATAATTCTAGTTGTTAACAATAAAAAACAAATCAATAAAAAATATCCCAAGAATGTAATAATTGTTAAGGGAGGAAAAGAAAGATCAGACTCATCATTGATAGGATTAAATTATATCAAAAAATTAAAACCATTAAATGTCTTAATACATGATGCTGCAAGACCAAATTTTACTTTAAAACTTTTAAAAAATTTAATTGAATCACTTAAGAAAAATAAGGCCGTGATCCCAACTGTAAATACGAAAGACTCAATTAAGTATAAAGTTAAAAAACAGTTATTTAATTTAAATCGAGATCATTCCTTTTCAACTCAGACCCCACAAGCCTTTAGATTTAATGATCTTTATAATTTATCAATAAACCAAAATGCTAAAATTCAGGATGAAGCAACGTTATTTATTGAAAATAATTTAAAAGTAAAATTTATAAAAGGTGAAAATACCAATAATAAAATTACTTATAAAGAGGATATCAATTCTAATAAAATATTTATTGGAATAGGTTTCGATATTCATCGATTAATTAAAGGTAAAGAACTTTATTTAGGGGGTTTAAAAATACCATTTCATTCAGGGTTAAGAGGTCATTCAGATGGTGATGTTATAATTCATTCTATTATCGATGCTCTATTAGGGGCAATGAGAAAAAAAGATATTGGGACATTATTTCCAGATAATAAAAAAAAATTTAAAAATATAAGATCTACTAAGATGTTAAAGCCAGTAATTGAAATGATGAATAAAAACGAATTTTACATTAATAATCTTGATATAAATTTAATATGTGAACAACCCAAAGTCTCAAAATACAGGGATAAAATAATTAAATCTTTATCTAAATTATTAAATATTGATAGTTCATTAATAAATCTAAAAGGTAAAACTGTTGAAAAATTAGGATTAATAGGAAAGGAAAAAGCAATTGCTTGCGAGGTAATTTGCTCAATTTCTCAATGAAAAAAATTAACGTTTTGATATCTACTTTCTTTGGCAACGGATATCTAACCAAAATGCCTGGCACTGTAGCGTCTTTAGTAACAACAATTTTTATTTATATTGCTTATGAATATCTAGGATACACTGATTTAAGATTTTCAATTATCTTCTTTGTTATTATATTTTTTTATTCATTCTATGCTGTGAAAGATAGTGAGAGTGAATTTTTAAATAAAGATCCAAGACAAATAGTAATTGATGAAGTTTTAGGCCAATCTATGCCGTTAATTTTACTCTTACATTTGAACCAAACTAATCAGATATCTATGCAGATAGAAATTTATTATATTATTTCTTTCTTTGTTTTTAGATTTTTTGACATCTTTAAACCATTTCCAGTAAGTTATTTTGATAAAAATTTTAAAAATTACTTTGGTGTCATCATGGATGATATAATGGCTGGATTTTATACAATGTTGATAATTTATCTAATAAGTCTTAAATTTTAATGAACATCAAACTTCTGCATAAAAAACTAATTCGAAAGAAATTGACTATTTCTGTTGCTGAATCTTGTACAGGAGGCCTTTTGGCTAATAGCTTAACAAAATTATCTAATGCATCCAAATACTTTAAAATCGGATTAATTACCTATTCTAACAATGCAAAAATTAAAATTTTGAGGGTTAATAAAAAAATTATTGATAAATATGGTGCTGTAAGCCCAGAAACTTGTGAGGCAATGGTTAAAAATTTAGCAAAAATTTCTAAAAGCAAAATTAATATCTCTGTTACAGGAATTGCAGGACCTAATGGGGGAACAAAACTTAAACCAGTTGGATTAGTTTATATTGGAGTAAAAAAAGGTAATAAAACATTAATTACTAAAAATATATTTAAAAACAAAAATAGAGTTAGCATACAAAATGCTACAGTCAAAAAAACTTTAGATATAGTTAACTCTTTAATCTAGAGATTTTCAGCTTTTTTTTGAAATGCATCTGCTATTTTATTTAGACCAAATTGGAAAGATTTTTCCATAATTAAGTTTAAGAACTTATTTTTAATTTCAAAATCAACATCAAATTGAACCTCGGTACAATTTTCTTTTTGAGTAAATTTCCAGTTATTTTGGAGATGTTTCAAAGGACCGCCAATATTAGTAACATGTATTGAGTCGTTTTTTTTATCATAACGTACATCACTTTTATAAGTATCTACAAAAGGTTTTCTGCCGATAGTTAGATCTGCAATGATTGCTATCTCTTCTTTTTTATCCTCACGCTCATAAACTTTAGAGTCAATACAAAAAGGAATAAATTCTGGATATTTTTCAATGTCCAAAACAAAATCTATTAACTTTTGTTTTTCTCTTTCTATGTGCCTTGTTACTGAGGCTTTAGGCATTAATTATTTTTTAATCTATTTTGTTTGAGTTTAGCAAAATCTTCGTCTGCATGATAAGACGATCTTGTAAGTGGTGATGATGACACTAGTAAAAATCCTTTTGATTTTGCAATATTTTCTAAATCTTTAAATTCATCTGGGTGATAATATCTGCTTAGTGGATGATGTTTTGGAGAAGGTTGTAAATATTGTCCAATGGTTATGAAATCTACTTCAGCAGATCTTAAGTCATCCATTACCTGAATTAATTCATCTTTATCTTCACCAAGTCCAACCATTAAACCAGATTTGGTAAAAACTTTTGTGTTAATTTTTTTAACGTTTTTCAAAAGTTCTAAAGATCCAAAATATCTCGCACCTGGTCTAACTTTTAAATAAAGACGGGGTACCGTTTCAATGTTGTGATTAAACACATCTAAATCTGCCTCTAAAATTTTTTTATAAGCGTCCCCTTTTCTTAAAAAATCTGGTGTTAAAACTTCTATTGACGTTTTGGGATTTTTTTTACGAGTTGCATTTATTACTTCATAAAAATGATTTGACCCACCATCGTCTAAATCATCTCTATCAACTGAGGTAATTACAACATGTTTTAAATCTAATTTACTCACAGCATTTGAAATTTTGTAAGGTTCAAACGGATCCAATTTTTCTGGCTTACCTGTTTTTACATCACAAAATGCACAAGCTCTTGTGCAAGTGTCACCCATGATCATGAATGTTGCATGTCTTTTACTCCAACATTCAGTAATGTTTGGACAATTAGCTTCCTGGCACACGGTAACTAGATTATTTTGGTTAACAATTGTTTTCGTTAAAAAAAATTCTTTACTGTTTGATAGCTTAGATCTGATCCAATCAGGTTTTTTTTTAATTGGATTAACAGGTTTATTTACTTTTTCAGGATGTCTAATTTTTGTTTTCATCATTTTTTATTATATAGATTGTCTCCCCCTCTTTGCCAAATAGAAATCGTTCACGAATTAGAGTTTCAATATAGTCTAGATCTAAATTAGTACTTAATAGTGAGTTTTTATGATCCATATCTTTCATTTTACTAATTAATATTAATTCATCATTTTTCAAGTTGGACAAAAGTTCCTTTTTCTCATTATATGAAAAGAGCCCCCTTTCACCAGAAACAAGATTAAAGCCAAAATACAGAATTAAGAAAACTGATATTAATAAAAAATAATTTTTTTTTATTAACCTCAACATTAGTTGATTTTATTCATTCTAGCTTTTTTTCCAAGTTCTTCTTCAATACGAATCAATTGATTATATTTAGCTACTCTTTCAGATCTTGCTAAAGATCCCGCTTTTATTTGACTAGAGTTGGTTCCAACTGCAAGATCTGCGATAAAGGTATCCTCACTATCTCCAGATCGATGAGATATTATAGTGTTATAACCAATGGTTTGGGCAAATTTTATTACATCTAATGTTTCAGAAACTGTTCCAATTTGATTTAATTTAATCAAAATTGAATTTGAGGAAATATTTAAAAACCCTTTTTTAAGTCTTTCTAAGTTAGTCACATAAAGATCATCTCCCACTATTTGAACTTTATTAATTGATCTCATCAATTTATTCCAGGCTAACCAATCATTCTCAGCAAAAGGATCTTCTATGGATTTGATTTTATATTTTTTGATAATTTTTTGATACTCTTTAATAGATTTTTCTACAGTAATGTAATTTTTTGAATGAATTGAATATTTATTTTTTTTAAATAATTCATTTGCAGCTACATCCAAACAAATTGAAACATCTTTACCATTCACAAATCCTGATTTCTTTATAGCGCTAACAATTAAATCAAGAGCTTGGTTATTACTACTTATCATAGGTGCAAAGCCACCTTCATCTCCAACAGAAGTAGATAAACCTTTAGCTTTTATTAATTTTGATAAATTTTTAATCACTATGAAGCTTATTCTCATTGATTCAGAAAAACTCTTAGCACTATCAGGTCTGATCATAAATTCCTGAATTCTAAGTCCATTATTCGCGTGAGCTCCTCCATTGATAATATTCATTAAAGGATAAGGTAATTGAAAATTTTTTTTTATAAAAAAAGTTTTATACAATGGTAATTTTTTAACTTTGGCCGAAAGCTTTTTAACAGCCATTGAAACTGCGAGCATAGAATTTGCACCAAGATTTGTTTTTTGTCTTGTTCCATCTAAATTAATTAATAAAGTGTCTATCCTTTCTTGGTTGTGAACACTATGACCTTTTAATTTATTTGAAATTTTTGTGTTAACTAAAAGAATAGCTTTTAAAACACTCTTACCTAAATAACGTTTATTATTTTTATCTCTTTTCTCAAATGCTTCATAAGTTCCAGTAGATGCTCCAGATGGACAAATTGCAGATGCACTATTATTTTTGATATAAACTTCGGCCTCTACAGTTGGATTTCCTCTACTGTCAAATACTTGACGGGCCTTTACTTTTAAAATTTTACTCACTGTTTTTTTATTAATTTATCTATATCTGATAATTGATTTAACAGATTTTCTAACTTATCCAATGGGACCATGTTAGGACCATCTGATGGCGCACTTTCTGGATCTTGATGAGTTTCAATAAAAACTCCAGCAACACCGACTGCAACAGCAGCTCTAGCTAAATACTCCACAAACTCTCTTTGACCTCCAGATGACTCTCCTTGTCCTCCAGGTTGCTGAACTGAATGAGTTGCATCAAAAATCACTGGATATCCATTCTTTGCCATTATTGGTAAAGACCTCATGTCAGAGACTAATGTATTGTAACCAAAACTTGCACCTCTCTCGGTGACTAAAATATTTGTATTTCCAGAATCTGAGATTTTTTTAGTAACATTAACCATATCCCATGGTGCTAAGAACTGTCCTTTTTTTACATTAATAATTTTATTTGTTTTAGCCGCAGCTATTAAAAGATCGGTCTGTCTGCATAAAAAAGCAGGAATTTGTAATACATCAACATGGCCAGCTACTTCTGAACATTGATCAATATTATGAATGTCAGTTAAAATTGGAACATTCAATTCTTTTTTTATTTTATCAAAAACAGGTAAAGATGCTTCAAGTCCAGCTCCTCTTTTTCCTTTAAGACTAGTTCGGTTAGCTTTATCAAAAGAAGTTTTATAAATAAAGCCAAGACCAAATTTTTTGGTAATTTCTTGAATTTTGCCAGCCATGTCCATTGCGTGCTGTTCGGTTTCAAGCTGACAAGGTCCAGCAATAATACAAATTTTATTATTATTTGAGATTTCTATATTTCCACAATTTACTTGTTTGCTATTCATTTATGATTTTTTGCTGCCTTGATAAATGAAGAGAATAAAGGATGGGGCGATAAAGGTCTAGATTTAAATTCTGGGTGGAACTGAACCCCAATAAACCAAGGGTGATTTTTAAGCTCAATAATTTCAGGCAATTGATTATCAGGTGATAAACCTGAAAAAATCATACCTTTTTTTTCAAATTTTTCTCTATAAGCAATATTTACCTCATATCTATGACGATGTCTTTCTTTAATTAATTTTGACTTATAGATTTTTCTGATCTTTGTGTTGTTTTGTAATTTAGCATCATAAGACCCTAGTCTCATCGTCCCACCAAGATCTTTATCAGTACCCTTAATAGTTTTACCATCTTTTGACCATTCGTTTAGTAAACCAATAATTGGAAGACCTTTTTTATCAAATTCACTTGAGGTAGCATTTTTTAAATTTAATTGATTTCTGGCAAATTCTATAATTGCCATTTGCATTCCATAACATATTCCAAGGAAAGGGATTTTGTTCATTCTGGCATGCTTTATAGCTTCTATCTTTCCGTCGGTACCCCTTTTACCAAATCCACCGGGTATTAATATACCTGAGATATTTATTAATTTTCTCTTAATTTCAGAAATTTTTAATTTTTCTGAGTCAATCCTAACTAAATTAACTTTAATTTTATTGTCTATTCCACCATGAGTTAATGCTTCATCCAATGACTTATAGGCATCTTTAAGCTCAACATATTTTCCAATAATTGCAATATTTACTTCTCTTTTATTTTGTAAAATTATTTTAGTTATTTTTTTCCATGGATTTAAATTTACTGGCTTTTTAGATTTTAATTTAAAATAATTTAAGACTTGAACATCTAATTTTTCTCTAAAAAAACTTATTGGGGCCTCATAAATTGTTTTGACATCAACAGTTTCTATAACATTATTGATATCAACATTACAAAACAAAGAAATCTTTTTTCTATGCTCTAATGGTATTGGTCTTTCAGATCTACAAATGATAATATCTGGCTGAATACCTATGCTTCTTAACTCTTTTACAGAGTGTTGAGTTGGTTTTGTTTTTATCTCATCTGATGCCCTTAAGTAAGGAACTAATGTTAAATGAATAAATAAAGCATTTTTCTTACCAACGTCGTTTGCAAATTGTCTTATTGCTTCGACAAATGGCAAACTTTCTATATCTCCAACTATCCCTCCAATTTCACAAATTACAAAGTCCTCTTTTGATGAATCGTTTTTAATAAATTGTTTTATGCGATCTGTAATATGTGGGATTACTTGGACAGTTTTTCCAAGATACTCACCCTTACGTTCTTTTTTTAAAACATCATTATAAATTTTGCCTGTAGTAATATTGTCTGATTTCTTTGCAGACACTCCAGAAAATCGCTCATAATGACCAAGATCTAAATCTGTTTCAGCACCATCGTCAGTGACATATACTTCTCCATGTTGAAATGGGCTCATTGTTCCAGGATCTACATTAAGATATGGATCAAGTTTTCTGATCCTAACTTTAAAACCTCTTGATTGTAGAAGATACGCAAGTGAAGCTGAGGATAAACCTTTACCTAATGATGAGACCACGCCGCCCGTGACAAATATATATCGCGCCATGGAATTATCTTATAGCGAATAAAAAAGAGATTGAAAAGTATTAATTAATTATTTTCTGGAATTGAAGGGGTATCTTCAGTTTTTTCCTCAACTGTATCTAAAACGGAGCTTGTGGGAGTTAGTTCGGCTCTTGAAATAATTGTAAGTGCTAAGCTACAAATAATAAATAAAGTTGCGACGATTGCTGTAGCTTTAGTCATGAAACTTCCAGCCGATCTTGATAACATAAAGTTTTCTTGTGATACACCTATTCCTAATGCACCACCTTCAGATTTCTGTATTAAAACTAGTAATACCAAAATAACTGCAAGTATGATGTTAATTACTAATAATATAGTTTCCATGGCGATCTAATTAATGGTTTTTTTAATTATATCAATAAATTTCTTTGGATCTTGAGAGGCTCCACCTATTAAAAAACCATCAATGATATTAATATTTTTCAATTGTTTGATGTTGTCACTATTTACAGAGCCTCCATACAAAATTTTATAAGGTCTTTTGCCTAATTTTTTTTTAATAAATGAAATTGATTTTTTCAAGTCTTTTGGCTTTGGAATTAAACCAGTACCAATCGACCAGACTGGTTCATAAGCAATTATTATACTCGATTTTTTTTGAATTAATTTTAGACCCATCTTAATTTGCTTACTTAAAACCTGATTAGTTTTTTTATTTCTTTTCTCTTTTAACGTTTCCCCAATACAAAAAATAATTTTCAAACCTGATTTTAATGCACTTTTAATTTTCGAATTTATTTTTTTATTATCTTCACCTATCTTCCTATTCTCTGAGTGACCCAATATAACATATCGTGCTCCAACATTTTTTAACATTTTAGAATTTATCTGACCAGTGAACGCACCATATTTATCGCTCTCGTGAGAATTTTGAGCACCAACTTCAATTTTTGTTTTTTTCAATTTATTAGATAAAGAATTAATTAATGTGCTAGGTGGGCAATAAATTAACTTTATTTTTTTTTGTTTTGCACTCTCAGAAAATTTAATTACTTTTTCCAGCGAATTAAGTGCTTTTAAGTCACCGTACATTTTCCAATTAGCTACAAAATATAGATATTTATTTGTCATAATTGAATTTTTAATCTATAGATTTGTTTTTTACAGATCAATATATTATTGGCTTTATGTTAGAAACTTTAAAAAATTTTGGTGGAAAAAAATTAGGTGGTTTGATCCTAATCATAGTGATTATTATTGCATTTGGTTTCGGTGGATTTGGTGGTGGCTTCAGCACAAATAATCAAAACAATATAGCAAAAATAAATAAAACAAATGTAACCACCCAAGATTTTATGGATTATGTGAATCAAAGTGGCATATCACTTGATGCTATTAGAACCAATTTGGATAATAATATAATTGAAGAATTATTATCAGGTTTGATTTCAACTACATTAATTGATCTTGAGGTAAAAGACTTTGCTCTTTCAATCAGTGAGAGAACAATTCTTAAAACAATTAAAGACAATAAAAATTTCCAAGACAAA
The DNA here is from genome assembly GCA_902604355.1 of uncultured Pelagibacteraceae bacterium. Lineage (GTDB taxonomy): Bacteria > Pseudomonadota > Alphaproteobacteria > Pelagibacterales > Pelagibacteraceae > Pelagibacter. The sequence continues at coordinate 534 of CACKYN010000006.1, read as the reverse complement.
GATGGTGTTTTTCAAAGAGTAAAATATGAAAAATTTTTACTATCAAGTAATTTATCAGCACCAATGTTTGAATTGAAATTAAAAAACAGAGAATTACAAAAACACCTATTTGATATTATAGGCGCTGGAACAATAACACCTAATTTCTTGATTGATAAAAAATACGAAGAAAATAACAAGACATTAATTATTGAGTACTTCAATATGGAAGGGCTTTATAAGAAGAAGAATGAGTATACAGATCAGGATCTTGAGGTATTTATTAAAGAAAATGAAGACCAACTAAAAAGAGAATATATAGATTTTAAATATGTAGTTTTAAATCCTAAAAATTTAATTGGAATTGAGGAATTTAACCAAGAATTTTTTGATGAGGTTGATAAAATTGAAAACCAAATCTCAGAAGGAGCAGATTTTGAAACCATTTTAGAGAATATAAATGTCGAAGTTAAAGAAATAATTGAATATGTTCCAACATCAGAAGCTCAAACTAGTGAAAATTTAATCTATCAAAATAAGTCATCAAAATTAAAC
>CACKYN010000005.1 GCA_902604355.1 uncultured Pelagibacteraceae bacterium | reverse complement strand
TGTACACAGATGGAGTCTATTTCGCAAGGAATTTGTTTACCACTGTGACAATTGATTGACTGATTTTGAACCATGCTCAAAACATGTTTTTTAGCTTCAGATGGATTAGTAATTAAAGCATGAGGTAATTTTCTTGAAACTAGGTTGCCTTCATCATCGTATGTTCTATCAGCAAATATTTCACATGCTATCTTCATATCTATTTCTTTTGCAGCAATTTCCATTTTTGAACCTGTTAATACTAAGTAAATCAAATCTTTATCAATATCATAAATTGTTTTTGCAAGTAGCTTTGATAAATCTAAGTCTTCACAAGCCATATTATTTAATGCACCATGAGGCTTAATATGAGTTACTTTTTCCCCATGATTTTCAGCAATTTTTTGTAAAATTTCATACTGGTCAATTATCAATTTTTCAATTTCGTTTTTAGATAAATTCATTCTTTTTCTTCCAAAATTTTCTAAATCTTTAAAAGAAGGGTGAGCTCCAATACTTACTCCATTTTTTTTTGATATTTGAACAACTTCACTCATAGTTTGGTCGTCACCAGCATGATAACCACATGCGACACTGGCAGAATTAACAATTGCAAGTAAATCAGGGTCGTTTTTATTTGAATGATGGACTGATTTTTCACCTAAATCACAATTTATATTTATTTCCATATATTAAAAATTATAGCACAAGGTTATAAAAAATATAAATAACTATATTTAATTTAACAAAACTTTTTTATTATACAACATATGAATGAAATAAGTATTTCCAAGGCAGTCAAAATGCTGAGATCTAAAAATAAAAATATTGCTTTTATAGATGTTAGAAAAAGAGAAAAATATGTTCAAGGCTTTGCATTTGGTTCGATTAATTGTGAGGTTGCAAAATTCAATGAAAATATAATTGATTTGGTCCCTAACAATAAAACTATAATTTTATTAATTGGAATTGAAAATGATACTAATAAAAAAAAAATATTTAAAATACTTAATAAATTTAACTTTAAAAGTTATTTTACAATTGAAGGAGACTATAAAACATGGATTAAAAATAAATTACCATTTTGGAAAGGAGAATATACCTTTTCTAAGGCTTTTGGTGAATGGGTAGAGAAGTCATCAAAAATAAAAAACATTTTTCCAAATGATTTAAAAAAAATTCATAAAACAAATAATTTTTTTCAAATCGACACACGGCCTAAAATTGAATTTGAAAAATTTAGTCTCCCTTTTTCACATCATTGCTCAGGAGGAGAATTACCAATTTTTTTAAATAATAATTTGAATATTAACAAAACTTATATAGTTCATTGTGCAGGTCGGACTCGAAGTATAATAGCTTATCAAACTTTAAAAGATTTTAATTTCAAAAATAAAAAATATGTTTTAAATGGTGGTACTCAAAACTGGGTTTTATCAGGAAATAAAAGAGTTTATAACAATAAATCTCAGCTCAAAAAAACAAAAATTAATTTAGATAAAGACTTAAAATTATCTAAAGAAATTTCAAAAAAATTTAAAATACCAACGACTATCAAAATCAAACACGATCTAAATAATTATTTTTTTCAAATAAATTCTGAAATAAAGAATTATCAAAATATTAAGGGATGGAGGAACTTGAATGCAACAACTTTGATTCAGAACACAGATAAATTTATTGCATCCACTTTGTCAAAAATTTTTGTATATTCTTTTATTCCTTCCTCATCATTATTTTCAGTAATTTGGTTAAGACGTATGGGCTATAACGCAATTTGGCAGGTTAGAAAACCCAGATCCATTAATAAAAAGTATCAACCAAATAAAATTGACCCCACTCATTTTTTTCCTAAAAGGCACCTAGGAAATAAAAATCATTCAAGAAGATATTTAAATTGGGAGCACTCACTGATACCCACAATTAATAAATGGGGATGTCGATACCCTTGGACTTCAGCTAATAGTTTTAACCTAAAAAATCCTGAACATATTATTTATAAAGTTTATCGGAATTTTTAGAACGTTAAAGCTTTATAAATCATTGCACTACCACCTATAACTACGCAGACCTCAATAATAATTGTGTGCATTTTAACACCTAACTTATCTGCTATTTTCTTTGCTGTATAAGATCCAAATATAGCAACTATACCAATCATTGAACCTACGTATAGCGCATCAAGGTTCAGTAATCCCAAATTCCAATACGATATGAGGCGTATGATTACATTTATAAGTGTTATAAAGGAGTCGGTTCCTATAATTTGAGGTCCTACTAATCCATTTGCAGCTAGGGCTGTTAGTAAAACAGAACCTGGCCCTAGTATTACACCACTTATTGTTCCATAAAATACAGCCATTACTCCTAATCCTACCCAACCAATAGTAAGATTAATTTTCTTAAATACTCTTCTTAGAATTACAATGAAAGCTAACCCAAACCCCAAACAGAAATATAAAGTTTTTTCAGACACTGATGCATAGAAATTTGTACCTACAATCAAGAATGGGGTAGAAATTATCGCAAAGTAAATACCTTTTTTCCAAAATATATTTTTTCTGTAATAATACATTCTCGATACATTTGAAAACAAAACAAACACTGACATTAAAGGTACTAATAATTTTACAGGTATAAAAGGTGATACTAATAAACCAAGAGTCATACCTCCTCCATATCCAGATATTCCTGAAACGACAGATGCAAAAAAAGCAGTTAATATTAATATTGTAAGCTCAATTACTCCAAGACTAGCAAATAACGCACCTATATCAAAATCAGTTTCCATGTAAGATTAAAAAGCTATTTTGGAAAAATCAGGTTTATCAAAAAGAGTTTCAATAAAATTATTTAAATTTTTTTTATTTTCCTCTGAAATTTTGGAATAATTTAAATTTGCATTATATTTTTTATCAATATCATCTTTAGTCAGTGGTTCTCGAATACCTCCTCTGAAGCAAGGCTGATGTTCATTAAATTCATTTTCAGAAGTTTTACAAATCAGTGTTCCAGTGTAATTTTTTGGATATTCATTTTTTGGATCTATTTCGTAATTTACCTTACTTGCTAGGCTTAAAATTTCTTTGTCATTTATACTTTTTTCGTTAAATTCGTTTAAACCAGCATCTCCTCTAATAAATCCTACAGCTACACAATATGGGACTGAAAATTTGGCTGAGTAAGGTGTTGATGGTTGCCTTTTTTCTTTCAAAGGTTCCCATAATCTGTGGACAGTACCCTCACCAACTTTTGCAGTAATAGAGGAAATTTCATCTAAATTTTTGATTTTTTTTCTAATTTTAATAGCACAATCGACAAAAGGTTGTGCCATGGTTCCACAGGCAAAAGGTTTAAAAGCTAAATTTTGATTTTCCCATCTTTTACCTAATCCATTGGTTAAATGAGAATAATCTCTCTCAATCTCTTTTAATGCAAAAGCCTCAAAGAAACCATGCTTACCCTCAAAAACAGTCCGTGGTCCATAAAAACCAGATTTTGCAATCAGTGTAGCATTCATTCCAGAGTTTGCTGACCAACCTGGATGAACTCTTTTAGTCCATGATCCTTCAGCAAGATATTCAATGATACCCGAGGTAAAGCTACCTGCTATACCCAAAGCTGATACCATTTGCTTTTCTGACATGTCTAATACTGATGATAAACCAGCAGCAACACCAAACGTTCCACAAACTGCAGTTGGGTGAAAAGATTGTTTATGCATTGCGGTTGGTGCTACTAAAGCCAATCTACAAATTAACTCTGATCCAACAGCTAGTCCCTTTAAAATTTGATCACCATCAAGATTAAATTTCTGAGCTGCAGAGAGCATTGCAGGGATCATTGTAGCCCCAACATGCATTGGATTTCCCTCAAAAGTATCATCAAAATCCTCACCATGTGCTGCAGTACCAGCTATTATGGCTGATGAAAATAAATCAAATCTTTCACTGTGACCTAAAGATATCAAGCTTCCTGATCCTTTATAAGTTTCAACTAAACTTTTTACATAATCCTCGTTTCTTGCTGATAAAATAATTCCACATATATCCTTCAATAAGAACTTCAATGTAAACTGGGTTTTTTCTGGAATATCTTTAACTTTTAAGTTTTTACTCCAACTAGAAAATTCTTCTGCAATTATCATGGGGTATAACTACCCCCATTAACATGAAGTGTCTGTCCATTAATATAACTAGCTTCCTTTTTACAAAGATTAACAATTACTTCAGCTACTTCTTCAGGATTTCCAAATCTCTTCAGCACTAAATTTGGAGTTTGTGGATGACGCAACCAGTGTCCTTTAAGTTTTTTTTCTTTAGAACTAAAATCTTCAATAAAACCAGGAACAACACAATTACAAGTAATTCCTCTTTCTAAAAACTCCATACTGATGGCTTTTGTTAAACCAACAAGAGCTGCTTTTGAAGTAACAACATGAGCCCTTTCTTTAGCACCGATATGACCAGACAAACCTCCTATATTTATAATTCTTCCCCATTTTTGTTTAGTCATATGTTTTATAAGAGCTTGGGTACACAAGAAAGAAGCATCCACATTAACCGACATCACTTTCTTCCAATCCTTATATTTTATATTTTCAAAATTTTCAAAAATTCTCAAACCAGCATTATTTATTAGAATAGATGGAACACCCAATTTCTCTGCTGCTATTTTAATTTTTTTAATTGTTTTTGTATTTGCAAGATCCCCCATAACATAGTGGGCTTTTACTTTGAATTCTTTTACTAGTTTTACAGTTGTTTTAGCTTCATTAACACTCTTGCCACCAGTGTGAATTAAAATATTAAAACCTTGTTCAGCTAATTTTAGTGCTGTTGATCTACCTATTTTTTTTGCGCCACCAGTTATTACGACTACTTTGTTTTTGGTGAATTTTTTATTCAACTGGTTTAGGTTTTAATTTAGAGCGTATTTGACCCCAAAATGGTGTTGATAAACTAATTACAGTCAATACCATAAATAAAATAAATACTCCACTGTCAAAGAAGTTCATGAAATTACTCTCATAGATAACCATTGATTGAGTGAAAGTTTCTTCAACCATTTTTCCTAAAATTAAACCCATAACAAAAGGAGCAGGTGAAAATCCATTTCTTAAAGCAAAATAACCAATTATTCCAGATATCAACATAACCCATACATCGAAAATAGCTGAACTATAAGCGTATGAACCAATTAAAGAAAATATAAATACTGAAGGCCATAGAAATCTTTTAGGAATAAAAGTCACATAAGAGAAAAATCTAGCACCCGCTAAACCAATTCCTAGAAATGCAAAGTTAGCAAATAACATAGCTCCAAAAATTGCGTACACTAGATGTGGAGTTTCTGTTATTAGATAAGGACCTGGTCTGAAACCATGCATAACTAACGCCGCTAAAATTAAGGCTGTAGTTCCACTTCCAGGTATTCCAAGTGCAAGTGTTGGAACCATTGCACCACCAGCTGCAGCATTATTTGCAGCTTCTGGTCCAACTATTCCCTCAGCACATCCTGTACCAAATTTTTCTGGAGTTTTTGAAAATCTTTTAGCTTCGTTGTATCCCATCATAGCCGCAACTGTTGAACCCTCTGCAGGCAATATTCCAATAAATGTTCCAAGACCTGAAGATCTTAGTATGGTACCTTTTAAACTTTTTAATTCAGCAAATGTCGGTAACCTTAATGCTCTTGCAGACATTCTTTCAACAGCAGCGTTTAATGTTTTTGATTGTGTTAATAATTCTGACATTGCAAAAAGTCCAATTAGGACTGGTACAAATTTAATACCTTCAGTTAATTCCTGAACTCCAAAATCATATCTTTCAACTCCTGTGGCTAGGTGAACTCCAATTGTTGATACGAATACTCCTAAAGCCCCAGCTACAAGATTTCTTATAGATGATTTACCACTCATGGCAGCTAACATAGATAAAGCAAAAACTGATAAACCAAAATATTCAACTGGTCCAAATTTTAGAGCTATGTCAGCAAGTAAAGGAGTTGCAAATAAAAATATAACAATTGCAAATATTCCACCTAATACACTGGAAACTGCTGCTAGACCCAAAGCTCTTCCTGGCTCACCATTTTTTGCCATTTGATAACCATCTAAAGCAGTAGCAACCGCAGGAGGCGCTCCTGGTGCATTGATAAGTATTGCAGTAATTGAACCACCGAAGGTTCCTGCACAATATAATGCCGCCATCATTGATATAGATGCAACAGGATCAAGACTTATCGTGAATGGCATTAACAAAGCAATAGCCATAGGTGAACTTAATCCAGGTAGAGCACCAACTAATACACCAACCAAAACTCCACCAAAAATCAATAAGAGGTTTTGAACCTCCATCAATAATACAAATCCTCTTATTACGTCTTCCATAATTTTTATTTAAGTAATTCCAGTATTCCAGGATTAAAATACAATCCTAGCAATTTATTGAATAATAAATAAACAAAACCAGGAAACACAACTGAATATATAGCGACTGCTATATAATTTCTTTCTCCCCAAAGAAGAGGTAAGGCTAAACAAGTGATAAACATTGTTACAACTGCACCTAAAAATTCAGCAAAAGAAACTATTACAAGTAATAGAACTATTGTGAACCAAGTTATTGGTAATGTTCTATCACCTCTATCTTTATCTATTTTTGCTATTTTTGCTGGAGTAAGTTTGAATTCAAAAGGTATAATCGCAACTAGAATAAATAATATTGTAATAAGCATTTTTGGAAATACATCTGCATTTAAAGTATCTCCTAAAATAGCAGGGGCTTCTGGAAATTTTCCAGCTTCGTAGTACATGAACGCCCCAAAAGCAACTAATATGATCGCAAGTACTAAATCTTTTTTATGAATAAACCCTGCGCCCAATGTTCTGGGCGCAAAGTCAAAAGTTTTTTTTTCTTCAGACATTAATTAGTTAAACCTAATCCTTTTAATGCCTCAGCAGCTTTTGCGTAATTTTCTTTAAGTTGCTTATCCCAAACCTCTGTACCAGCTGGGCTAGTTGCAGGATCTAGAGAAGCTCCTTTAAGATAATTAGCGAAAGTGTCATGTTTCATAGCTTTGACCATACCTTTAGAAAGCGCATCAATTCTGTCTTGAGGCGTTCCTTTTAGTACAGCATATCCTCTTGTAGTAACAACTTTAACTTCATGACCCATTTCATATGAAGTTGGAACTTTTGGATAGTCTGCCATTTTCTTGTCATGTAACAAAAGAATTGCTTTAATTTTTTTATCTTCAATTAAAGCAGCTGCTTCTGATGGATTCAATAACGATGCTTCAACTTTTCCAGATGCCAAAGCTTGTAAACTTTGCGCACCAGATCCAAATGAAACAGCTTTAAACGGAACCCCAGCAACTGTAGAATAGTTGTACATTCCAATGTGTTCAGTACCACCAATAGAAGCGATAGCAGTTATGATTGGTTTCTTTTGAGCTCTTTTAATAAACTTTTTAATTGTACTTAGCTCTTTATTTGCAGCATTTACAACTATAAAAGTTGGCTCTTCCATAGCTCTAGCAACTCCAACAAGATCATCGATCTTCATGTTAGATTTGCCTCTAGCCATTGTGTATAAGTGTGACTCTGTTAAAGCCATAATTGTACAACCATCTTTTGGTCTTGTTAAAGTGTAGTTTTGAGCTTTAGCTCCTGATCCACCTCTTTTACCTACGATTTGCATATCAGCTTTTAGAGTTCTTCTAGATCTGATAGACATCATTCTGGCAGTTGTATCTGTTCCTCCACCATAAGAAGCATGAATCACAACTTGTATTGGATCACACTCTTTAGTAGCAAAAGTTTCAGCAACTACTGATGTACTAGCTATCGATGTGTAAGTAAGAGCGAATAAAGAAAAAAAAGCAAAAAACTTTTTCAAATTTAGTTTGAACATAATTTCCCTCTCAGTTAGTTTTATTAAAATTGACAAAGGTTAACACATTAATAGAGTTAAGTTCAATATGTAAAATGTCATTTCATATTATGAAACATAATTCATTTATTTAGTTATTTATGAAAACACATCCAATTAAACTTCAAAAACCGGGAAAAAAAATAAGTAAAAAAAATCACCTAGCTTGGCTAATTGCTAAGATGGCTTCTGAAGATTGGAATTTAAACAAAGATGTAATTGAGATGGTTGGCAATAGGATTATTGACAATGCAGGTGTTGCAGTTGCTGCTTTAAATAGGGAGGCAGTTAAAATTGCTAGAGCACAAGCGATGCAGTTTGAAAATAGAAGTGGTGCGACTTTAATTGGATTAAATTCAAAAAAAAAATTTGATTGTCAGTGGGCAGCTTGGGCAAATGCAGTAGCAGTGAGAGAATTAGATTTTCATGACAATATAATGGCTAAAGAAACTTGCCATCCTGGAGACTGCATACCAACTATTTTAGCAGTAGCGCAGCAAAGAAATTGTAATGGTAAAGATTTAATAAAAGCTATTGCAACAAGTTATGAAACACAATTAAGGTTATCAATGTCAATTGCTCTTAATCCAAATAAGATTGATCATGTAGGACATTTAGGTCCAGCAATTACTAGTGGAATTGGTAGACTTTTAAAGTTAGATACAGAAACAATTTATCAAGCGATACAGTGGAGTGCACACACGTCTATTTTTACAAGACAAGGAAGAAAAGGAAACTTATCTAGCTGGAAAGCTTATGCTCCTGGGTTAGTTGGTAAAAATGCAATAGATGCAATTGATAGAGCAATCAGAGGTGATAAATCACCAAGTCCAGTTTGGGAGGGTGATTATGGTATCATTTCAATTTTATTAGAAAAAGAAAACAAAAATATAAAAATTAATTTACCTGAAAAAAATGAGTCTAGAAATGGAATTTTAGGAACTTTTACAAAAGAACATTCAGCGGGTTATCATGGAAATGCTTTAATTGATTTAGCATTTAAGATGAGAAAAAAAATTAAAAATATAAAGCATATAAAAAAAATAAATATTTATTCAAAAAAATATACCCATATTGTGATGGGTAGTGGGAGCAATGATAATGAAAAGTATAGTCCTAAAGCCTCAAGAGAAACTCTTGACCATTCAGCAATGTATATTTTTGCAGTTGCTTTGGAAGATGGAGCTTGGCACCACGAAAAAAGTTATTCTAAAAAAAGAAAAAATAAACTTGATACGATTAAATTATGGAGAAAAATAAAAACTTTTGAAAGTAAAAGTTGGAATAAAAAGTATTATGATGAACCTGATCCTTTAAAAAAAGCACAAGGAGCAAAAGTAGAAATAGAGCTTATGAATGGACTAAAAATAATTGACCAACTAGAATTTGCCAATGCTCATCCAAATGGAAAAACTCCTTTTGGAAGAGATGAATATATTAATAAAATGAAAATTTTGACTAAAAATATAATTCATAAACAAGAAGAAAATAGATTTATAAATTTAATTGGTAATCTGGAAAAATTAAAATCAAATGAAATAAAGACTTTAAATATAGTCTGCAAAGAAAAACATTTAGACTTCAAAAAAAATAATATAAAAGGTATTTTCTAATGAAAATCCAGGATGATTTAACAAAATATATTTCAACAGCTTTAAGTAATAATCTACCTGAAAAAACTAAAATCAAAACACGTTTTCATTTACTAGATGCGATTGTTTCTATACTTACAGGGAGGCTTTTGCCTCCTGGGCAAAAAGGTTTTAATTTTTCAAAAAATCAAGGCGGAGTACAGGAGGCCACTTTATTAGGTAATAATATTAAAGTTTCGGCAATAAATGCTGCATTTTCAAATGGTATGGCTGCTCATGCCAACGAAACTGATGACTCACATACAAAAGGAAGATTTCATCCAGGTTGCGCAATAATTCCAACAACACTGGCAGTCGCAGAGAAAGAAAATCTTAGCAGTGAGGAAATTTTTAAAGGTATTGCTTTGGGTTATGATGTTGGCGTTAGGTTTACAACAAGCCTTGGATATAAAACACCTAAAACTAGTATTTTTGCAACTCACAGTATAGGACCAATTTTTGGAAGTGCAGCTTCTGCTGGTGCGTTATTAAAATTAACTCACGAACAATGCAATTATTTGATTTCATATACTGTTCAACAAGCTTCAGGATTAGCATGTTGGAATAGAGATCCTGATCATATTGAGAAAGCATTTGTATTCTCTGGAATGACCTCAAGAAATGCCATTTATTCAGCATTATTAGCTAAAGATAATTTTACATCTGTGAGAGATCCGATCTTAGGAGAAAGGGGATTTCATGCAGGCTTTGCTCACAATGCTAAACCTGAACTGTTAAACGAAAAATTAGGTGAAAATTTTGAAATTGATAATGCTTCATTAAAAAAATGGTCTGTAGGCTCACCAATTCAATCCATGATGGATGCAATAGAGTATTTACTTCAAAATAATGACTTTAATTACAAAGATATAAAAGAATTAACAGTAGAAATACCAGCTGATCGTTTTCACATTGTTAATGATAGAGAAATTCCTTCTATCAGTGCACAACATTTAATTGCCGTTCATTTAATAAAAAAAACTATGGGATATGAAGAGGCACATGATGAACAACTATTCAACGACTCGGAAGTAGTAAGTTTGAGAAAAAAAATTAAATCTATTTCAAGTGAGGAATTAGCAATTGCTAGACCAGAAAGGCAGTCTAAAATTACAATTATCTTAAATAATGATAAAAAACTATTTTACCATGCAAAGTCTGTTCGTGGAACCCCAGATAACCCCATGGAAGAAAAGGATATTATTGCGAAATCAAAAAGATTGTTTTCAGTTTTTAAAACATCTCAAACCGATGATCTTATTGATTTAATTTTACATAAAGACTTTAATGCCAGTGAATTAGTTAAGTTGTGTGATCTTAATCTTTGAGATTAATGGACTTTTCATCTCTTTTACCTGAAACAATTTCAATATATGCAGCAGTTTTTTTAATAATTCTAAATTTAATTTGTTCTTTTATATCCACTGCCTTAAGTCTTGGTGGTGGAATTCTAATGTTAGTGGGTTTATCATTTGTTGTACCACCACTTGCGTTAATACCTGTTCATGGAATAGTTCAATTAGGGTCAAATTTTGCAAGAATATTTGTCTCTGTTAAAGATTTAGATAAAAGTGTTATTCTTCCGTTCATTATTGGTAGTTTAATAGGATCATATTTGGGAGTAAATATTTATGAAGTATTAGATCCCTCAATTGGACAGGTAGGGGTTGGGTTATTTATACTTTATTCTATCTTTGGTAAATTTCCAAAACTTGGAAAAAAGTATATTTTTTTTGGTGGGGCAGTATCATCAACATTGTCGATGTTATTTGGTGCTTCAGGTCCATTAATATCAGCGTTGATTAAAAATTTTAACTTTAATCCAGTTAAACATGTGGTCACACATGGTTCTTTAATGACTTTTCAACATTTATTTAAATCATTAGCATTTTTTTTTATAGGTTTTGCTTTTGAGGAATATATATTTCTAGTTGGATTAATGATTTTAGTTGGCTTTGTTGGGACTTTTATAGGCAAGCTTGTTTTAGTCTCTAAAGGAGAGAAATATTTTAAAAAAGTATTAACCTTCATACTACTATTTGGCGCGCTTAGATTAATTTATGTAGGTTTAGAGCCTTATTTGTAATTAATGAAAACTTATTTATATATTATGAGTAATTATGAATTTAATTAAAAGTAAAAAAGCTTTATCAGCTGAAATTGTAAATATTGATTTATCAAAAGATTTAAAAGTAGATCAGATTAATTTTATCCAAAAAGCTTGGGATGAAAATTTAGTTTTGACATTTAAAAATCAAAAATTAAATGATCCACAATTATTAAAATTTAGTAAATACTTTGGAAATTTAGACTTACCTGCACCTAATCCATATGGGATAAATTTTTCACCTGAATACCCAGAAATAAACGTAATATCAAATGTTAAAGAAAAAGGAAAACCAATTGGTATTCTTGGTGATGGCGAGGCCACATGGCATGCTGATATGACCTATAATGAAATTCCGCCAAAAGGTGCAATTTTGTACTCGTTAGAAGTACCAAAAAATCAAGGTGATACACACTTTTCTAATATGATTGCTGCTTATGAGGATATGCCTGAGCGCTTAATAAAAAAAATTCATGGTAAAATTTTAATTCATGATGCCTCACATAATAGTGCTGGACAATTAAGAAAAGGGTACAAAGAAAATGCTGATCCATCTCTAACGCCAGGAGCAAAACATCCAATTATTTTTAAAGATCCTACTACTCAAAAAAAATCACTTTTTCTTGGCAGAAGACCACATGCTTACATAGTTGGAATGACTATTGATGAAAGTGAGAGTCTACTAAATGAATTATGGTTACATGCTACGCAAGAAAAATATACCTTTACCCATCGATGGCAAAATAACGAAGTGTTGATGTGGAAAAATCTTTTTGTCTTACACAAAAGAGACTCATTTGACCCAAATACTAGACGGGTTATGCATAGAACTCAAATAAGTGGAGATATAAGAATTTCTTAGACCAAAACTTCACCACGCATAAGTGGTCTGAATGTTCTATAAAAAATTGCAGATTTTGCAAAGGGCTTTCCCTCTTTACTTTCGATAACAGCTCCCGCTGTCATTATTCCTGATGGATTTCCTGCGCGTAGTTCCATTGGGTTAGAGTCTTTTCTTTTCACATTATTTGGGATAGTACCCTCAATTGCAGCAGCAACACCAATATTCACTCCGGCAGTACCCATTATTGCTTTATGAGTTTTTTCCATTGAAAACATTCTAGTTGTAATATCTTGATCTTTAGAATTAATTTTGGTTCCATCCAAACTAACATAATCTTTTGCAGAAGTTACAATTCCAATTCTAGGTGTGTTCATTGGTGCATCATCTTCTGATTTTGATAAACCAATAATATGTGCAGACTTTCGTCTTATTTTTTGTATTAAATTCATTTTGTCAATTTGTGCATCAAGTACATCTGGTGTTTCTGTACCTTCTAAACCAATATCCTCTGCAAGCAAATATACAAGAGGTGTTGCGGCGTCAATTATACTTACACTAATTTTGCCAAAATCTTTAATTTCTATTTCATCAATTACATTTCCCGTAGGGAGAAGTTTTCCTGTTCCAGACCCTCCAGGTTCTAAATAATCTAATCTAACTTTGGATCCAGTTCCATGAACTCCCGCAATCGAATAGTCACCTTCGATTAATGGTTTTCCATCTTTAACATTAAAAGTTGAATGGATGATTTTGTTAGTATTGACTTGGTAAATTCTTATTTTATTTTCACCTTCTTTTGGTTTAACTATACCCTCTTGAATTGCATAGGGTCCAACTGCACCTGATAAATTACCACAATTATTATTCCATTCTGCAATAGGTTTATCTATAGCAATCTGAATAAAGTTATAGTCAACATCAGCATCATCTCGATCTGATGGACTTATAATAACACACTTAGAAACTGATGATACACCACCACCCATTCCATTTAACTGTCTTTTGTTAAAGTCTGGACTTCCAATAACTTTTAAAAACAAATCATTTAACTCTTTTTGATTTGAGGTAGGTAAATCTTTCTTTTGAAAGAAAACACCTTTACTTGTTCCACCTCGATAATATGTAGCCTTGATCCATCTTTGTGCCATTAATCTTAAGCCTCCTTATAAGCTGTAGGCAAAATCCCACCATTTTTCCAAAAATTTAACTCTTCTGGAACATCTAATCTAGCATTAAGTGTAACTTCAATAATATCACCAGTTTGTTTATGTATTTTCATGAGCACTTTTTTATTTTCATTTGTAATATCATTTAACCCTAATAAGCTAAACTGGTCTGAACTTTCAATATTTAGCTCATTGATACCTTGTCCATTTTCAAATTCTAAAGGGAGCAATCCCATTCCAATTAAATTTGATCTATGAATTCTTTCAAATCCTTTTGCAACTATTGCTCTTACACCAATTAATAATGGTCCTTTAGCGGCTACATCTCTTGACGATCCACATCCATAATTTTCGCCTGCTATAACTATAATTTCTTTTTTCTCTTTTTTATATTGAACTGCAGCTTCATAAATTCTCGTTACTTTATTTTCTGGATATTTAATTGTAAGACTTCCTTCCTGATTGGGTACCATTAAATTTCTTAGTCTTAAACTAGCAAAAGTAGATCTTTCTACAATTTCATGATTGGCTCTTCGAGTTAAATAATTATTAAAATCTTTAGAGTCTAATCCAAGTTTTGTTAAGTAATCCCAAGCTGCTGTTCCTTTTGTTATAACACTAGAGGGAGAAATATGGTCTGTAGTGACAGAGTCACCAAGTAATACTAGTGGTCGGGCTAGTTCTATATCATTAGTTTGATTATCTTCTGCATGTTTTAAGTATGGAGGTTTTTTTATATAAGTACTATCAGGCCAGTCATAATCTTGAGAATTTGAAACATTTAAATTTTCCCATAAACTTCCTCCCTGATACACCTGATCATACTTTTCTCTAAAAGTTTCTGCTTTGTAAAACTCATTTACAATTTTATCCACTTCTATATTTGAAGGCCAAACATCCTTTAAAAAAATATTTTGATCATTAGAACTTTTTCCTAAACTGTCACTTAAAAGATTAATTTTGACATTACCTATTATAGAAAACAGTACCACTAATGCAGGGGATGCCAAGTATGAAGCTCTTATATTTGGATGTATTCTCCCTTGGAAATTTCTATTTCCTGAAAGCACTGCAACTGAAAAAATTTTTTCTTTTTCTATAGTATTTGCTAAGTTTTCGTCTAAAGGTCCTGAGCTGCCGTTACAAGTTGTACATCCAAAACCAACTACATTAAAACCTAATTGATCTAAATATTTTTGCAAACCAGATTTACTTAAAATCTCTGCTGTAACTTTGCTACCCGGTGCAAAAGATGTTTTTACTTTATTATTTTTTTTAAAACCTAGCTCAACTAATTTTTTCGCAATCAAACCTGCTGCAATAACATTTTTTGGATTTGCAGTGTTTGTACAGCTTGTTATTGCCGCAATCATTATGTCTGCATCTTTTACTTTGTAATCAAGATTAGGTACTTCAAATTCATCCTCTCGTAAATCTTGACTGTAAAGCATGTTAGAGTGAGAATTAATTTCATTTGAAAACTTATTTAAATTAATTTTATCCTCAGGATTTTTGGGTCCTGACACACAAGGTTCTATTGAGAATAAATCAAGATTTAAAACTCTGTTATAGTCTGGAGTAATATCAGATCTTCGCCATAGTTTTTGATGTTTTGAATATTCTTCAACAACTTGAATTTCTTCATCTGTTCTTCCTGTCATACGCAAATAATCTAAAGTTGAATTGTCAACAGGAAATAGGACTGCAGTTGCCCCATACTCCGGTGCCATATTTGAAATAGTTGCTCTATCCCCAACAGTAAGACTTTCAACTCCTTCTCCACAAAATTCAATAAAGCTTCCAACAACCTTATTTTTTCTTAATAATTTTGTAATATATAAAACTAAGTCTGTTGAAGTTATTCCTTCCTTAAGTTGGTTCTTTAAATTTACCCCAACTATCTCTGGCACAGTCATAGGTATTGTTTTTCCAAGCATAGAAATTTCTGCCTCAACTCCACCAACACCCCAACCTAAAACACCTATAGCATTTACCATTGGAGTATGACTATCAGTTCCTATGCAAGTATCTGGATGAATAAGATTTAGATCTTTCTTTTTTTCTCTCCATACGACTTTAGATAAATATTCAATATTTACCTGATGACAAATACCAACCCCTGGTGGAATTACATTAACTTTATCCAAAAATTTTGAACACCATCTTAAAAAAGAAAATCTCTCAGAATTTCTTTCATACTCTTTTTTTAAGTTTTCAATTTCAGCTTTATCATTTCCAAAATAATCAACCTGCAAAGAATGATCAATCACCAAATCTACAGGTACATCTGGTTGGATATCTTTAGAATCAATTCCTTTTTTTTGAAGGGCTTCTCTATAGGCAATAAAATCTACCAACATAACTTTACCTAAAATGTCATGACTTAAAATTCTATTTGGAGCAAAATTAATTGCTTCACCTAATCGTTTTTCTAAAATTGATTTTATTTGAGCTTCAGCATTATCATTACGACCCAAAAGATTCTGCCTAATTATATTTTCTAACAAAATTCTATAGGTATAAGGTATTTTTTCTATATCCTTAATTTTACTGATATCTGCAAAATGATATTCTTTATTATCAATAGCAATTTTTTTGAAACTTTTAAAAATCATGGTTTTTATTTAATTTAATACTTTAAAAGATTATATAAAGTATTTTCTATATTTTAAAACATCAGGTTATAACAGTTAAAAATATGAATATTAAAAAAAGATATAAAAAAACAGATTTAATCAATTTTGCATTTAAGGTTCTAAAAAAAGTTGGCTTAAATAACTTAAATTCAAAAACAGTTGCAAATTTAATAGTGAGAGCAGATGAAAGAGGTGTTTGGTCACACGGTATTGTTAGATTACCAATTTATATAAAAAGGATTGAAAAAAAATCAGCTAAAATTAATCCAATACTGAAATTTAAAAAAATAACTAATAATATTTTTCATTTGTCAGGTGATAATGGTCTGGGTTATATAGCCGCCAATGAAGGAATAAAAAAATGCGTCTCTCTAGCAAAAAAAAATGGGATTGGTTTGGTAGGAATAAGTGAAAGCAACCATTTTGGAATGGCAGCAAATTATTTAGAAATTGCTGCAAAAAATAAATGTATTGCTTGGGTATTTACTAACGCATCAAAAGCCTTGCCACCTCATGGAGCGATGGCACCTTTCTTTGGCACAAGTCCTTTTGCATTTGGCTGTCCTACAAAAAAAATCAATAAACCCTTTATACTTGATATGGCATCTTCTTCTGTTGCGAGAGGAAAGTTAAAATTTGCTGCTCAAAATAATATTAAAATACCTTTTGGGTATGCATTGGATAAATTTGGAAAACCCACGAATGATGGGGCAAAAGCTTTTGAAGGAATCATGTTACCTTTTGGAGGAATGAAAGGTGCTGGATTATCATGGATGATGGATATAGTAGCTGGAATTTTTACAGGTGCAAATCATAGTGGTAAAGTTAAAAATGCAATTAATGACTTTTCTGGAGCTTCAAATGTAGGTCATTTGATGATTTGTCTTAGGACTGATCTATTTCAATCACACACGAACTTTATAAAAAAAATTGAATTTGGAATTAAGGAGGTAAAAAAACTTAAAAAAGCAAAAGGCTTTAAAAAAATACTACATCCTGGTGAGCCTGAATTTAATAATCAAAATGTAAACTCAAAAAAAGGAATTTTGCTCTCTAAAGAAACTATTAAAGAACTAGAGAAATTATCTAAAAAATATGATGTAAGAAGTCCATTTAAAGTTTAGCAGAGTACTTGCCTGCTATCTTACCAAACACTGCACCTGAAGTTAAACCACTACCACCTGGATAGTTAAAATAAAAAATACCACCTACCATTTCTCCAGCAGCAAAAAGTCCTTTGATAGGCTTCATGACTTTATTTAACACTTGGCATTTCTGATTTACTCTTAATCCACCAAAAGTGAAAGTAATTCCACATGTAACTCCATAAGCATAAAAAGGAGCTTTATCTATTTTATTTGCCCAATTACTTTTGTTAAGTGCTAAACCCTCTGTACATCTTCCATCTTTAATTGTTGGATCATATTTAACTTCTTCTTTAACAGCTTTGTTAAAATCATTTATAGTTTTTAGAGCTTTCTGCGAATTTATACTTGATATTTTTTTAAGTAACTCTTTAATTGAGTTAGCTCTAACCATCGTAGCAGACTTAACATCATACTCTGGATAAAGCATATGTCTCACTTTATGATCAAAAATTTGCCATCCAATTTGATTTGGTTGTTTTATGACTTCTTTTCCAAATTTTGCATAAGTAAAATTTCTAAAATCTTCTCCTTCGTCAACAAATCTCTCTCCATTAGCATTTAAAACAATTCCCCATGGATAACTAATTTTTCGATATTTATTACTTATCTTTAAATCACTAAACTCAGGTCCATTCATATCGTGAAATACTGCATGGCAACCAGACCAATTTCCATAGGGTGAGGCACCTATTTTTAACGCCATACTTAATCCATCACCAGTGTTATGTTTTGTTCCTCTGACTTTTGCCATTTCCCATCCTGGACCAAGATATCTTGTTCTCATTTCAGGACTGGATTCAAAACCTCCACAAGCTAAAACTACGGATTTTGCAGTAATCGTCTTTGGTTTATTTTTACTTATAACTTCAACGCCCTTAATAATATTATCTTCATAAATTAAATCAGTTGCAGCTGTATCATAAAGAATTTCAATTTTATTTTTTTTTATAATCTTAAGCATGGAGTCTATTAGTTTTTCACCTTGGCCATTTACCTCTAAAGTCAAGCCTCCCCAATATCTCATCACTCCATTGACTTTGAAAGATTGTCTTCCTTTAATGGGTGTAAATTTTAAACCTTTTTTACTTAACCAATGAATTGTTTCAAAACTTTTTGATGTTAGGATTTTAGATAATTTTTTATCTGTTTTTCCGTCTGTAACTTTATTCATGTCTCTTAAAAAATCAGCGACACTATATTTTCCATAATCTATACTGTTAGAATTTTTTAAATTTGGTATTACTTTTTTTAAATCTGAAAAGTCATTGTAAGCAAACCTATAAGCACCGTTTGTATATCTGCTGTTTCCACCTTTTTCTTTAGAGGAGGCTTTCTCCAATACTAAAACTTTTTCTGCACCATTATCTTTTGCAGAGAGAGCAGCAGACAATGCAGCGTTACCTGCTCCAACAACAATTACATCATAATTTTTCACAATTTTTATTTATATTCTTTTAAAAAAAAAAAAAAGATAAATCTTATTTCACAATATAAAACAACCTACTTTATTTGAAATATAATTAATAATATGAAATGTGTTAGCGATTTAATTAATCGCTAACATAAAAATGTGATTTTATTTGGATAAAAGCCTACTCAATTTAGAAATATCTTTCATTTTTTCTAATTTACTAACAGCTTGAATAATTGCCTTCGCCTTCTTTGTTGGCCATTTTGCAAATTCACAACAACCCATAAACTTATCTGCTACTTCATCGTATGTCATAGGTATCATTGGACTTCCTTTACCAAAATCTCCTCTACCTGAAATTTTTTTGCCATTTTTAAGATAAATATCAATAATTGTAGTCATTTTATCGTAACCAGCTGCTTCAGCTATTTTATTTTTATAAAAGTTTATTTTTCTAAGCATGTTTTGAACATCCGGTTTGTTAATTCTTTTATCCTGATATTCTGGAATATATGCTCTTCTCTGAACTAGCAAAATTGCCATAGAATATTCCATACTAAATTTAGCTTGAAACTCATTAGTTGGTCTATGATGAATTAATGCATTTTGCATATTATGATTAGTTCCAACATCAACTTTAATTACATCTTGAGGTTTTATATCGTGCTTCAAAATTAATTCTAACATTTTTGTCATTCCGGGATGGGTTAATGAACCACAGGGATGGGGTTTAATTGAAACACCAGGTTTTGAAAAAGTCCATGGTCTTCCAAGCTGACCTTTAATAGATTTTAAATTATAACCCCCTCCATGAGCTTGAAAAAACCCTCTAGGAGACTCTAAAATTTTATCAGTAGCAGTCCAACCTAAGCCCACAAGATCACAAGCGACAACTCCACTTTCAGCTGCTCTTCCAGCATGTAAGGGTTTAGTCATTGTACCAAAATTTTCTCTTAACCCTGCGCTCAAAGTTGCAGCCACTGCTAAGGATTGTTGAATTTGAGAAATATTATAGCCACGGATTTTTGCTGCAGCTGCAGCTGAGGCTAAAGTTCCACATGTGGATGTTGAATGAAAACCATGCTGATAATGTCTTGGAGACATTGCTTCAGAAACTTTACATTCTACGTCAACACCTACCAAGTAGGCATTTAAGAACTCTTTTCCACTAATTTTCTTTAACTCTCCCTCTGCATACGCGCTTGGTAGGCATGGGGCAGTTGGGTGTGTCAATAATCCATAAACTCTATCTTTTTGTACAGCTAATTGAGTATCATCGTAGTCATCAGAATGTATACCTGTTCCATTTGCTAAGGCAGCAAATCGTGAAGTTACTTTCATTTTAGAGCCAATCACTGTTGCTCTACCTTTTGCAGAGTTTTGTTTTATGTGTTTAAATAAATAATCACCAGTCCTTGCTACAGAACCAGATAAAGCTAAACCAAAACCGTCTATAATATGTTTTTTTGCTAACTCAACAACATTTTTTGGAATTGAATTAAACTTATTCTTCTTAACAAATTGAGCAACGTATTTAGTTAAATTTTTTCCTTTATCAGACTGAATATTTGGCGTGTAAGCTTTTCCCATAATTGATTTCCTTTGCTGTTATTAAACATTTTCAACAAAAATTTATAGATTGTCAACAAATTTTATATTATAAAATCTTGTTTCACATTGTAAAACTTATGAGTAATATAAAAGTTCTAGATAAAACTTTTCAGATATTAAATTCTTTTGATGATGCTAATAAAAGTATTTCTCTAAAAGATTTAACAATTATTACCAAACTTAATAAATCAACAATATTAAGAATTTGTAATTCATTAATTAAATATAATTTTTTAATTAAAAATGAAATTAATGGAAGCTACCGTCTTGGTCCAGGTAGTTGGAAATTAGGATCAATATACAACTCAAATTTCAGGTCTGGTGAGGAAATAAGAGAAATTTTGGGTAAAATTTGTGCAACGACTGGTCAATCTGCAGGCTATTGGGTCAAGGCTGGTACAAAAAAAGTTTGTTTATATAGAGTGAATTCTAAATCTGAATTAAATCATTATGTAGTTGAGGGTACAACTTTTGAATTAAAATCAGCAACAGGAAAAGTTTTAAGTGCGTTTACTGGTGGAAATGACGATTTAAAAAATGCTATTGAAAAAAAAGGTTACATTTACACTAAAGGTGAAAGATTAGATAATATAGCAAGTGTTGCAATTCCAATTTTTGATAATCAAAATAATTTTAGAGGTACTTTAAGTATATCAGGCTGGAAACAATTTTTTACTAGCAAAACAGTATCAAGTTTCTATAAAACCTTATTGAAATATAAAGACCAAATTAAAGTATTAATATAACTCAAGTGAATAAAAAAACTTCAAAACTTAAAAAATTTTTAAATGATAAAAATTCATATAAGGTTCCATCATGTCATGATCCTTTGACAGCTAAATTAATTGAAAAAAAAGGTTTTAAAGTTTCATTCATTGGTGGTTTCGCTCTTTCCTCTGCTAGTCTTGGTTATCCCGACGCAAGTATTATTACCCAGAAAGAATTGGTAGATGCAACAAGATCAATTTGCAATCAGACAAAGAACCCGATAATTGTTGATGCAGATACAGGATTTGGCGGTTTAGCTAATGTATATAAAACTATTAAAGATTTAGAGCAGGCAGGTGCATCAGCTGTTATTTTAGAAGATCAAATTTTTCCAAAAAGATGCGCACTTACTAAAAAAGTAAAATTATTAGATTTAAAGAAATCTGAAAAAAGAATTAAAACAGCAATTAAAGCTTCAAAAGAGAATAATAGTATTTTGATATTTGCTAGAACTGATGCTTTAAGTGTGGGCTCTATTAAAGAGTCTATAAAAAGAGCTAAAATGTTTAAAAAATTAGGGGCACATGCCGTATTTATAACTGGAATTAATAGTCTTAGAGAAATAAAATTAATTAAACAAAATTTAAAAAAAATTCCATTAATAATTAATATTACTCAAGATATAAAATTTAATATATCAGATATTAAGAAAAGCGATTTCAAGTTCGTTCTCTATTCTCAGCAACTCTTGAATAGCTATATCGATACTGTCAATGCAACTTTAAAATTAATTAAAAATAATAAAAATCCTAAATTTAAAAACAAAGCATCAGATACTTTATCTTTGTTAAATTTTAAAAAGTATTTATCAATTGAAAATAACTGAAAATGAAAGAATATTATTTAGCCTTTAGACGTAGTTTAAAAAGTATTATTATTGGCATTATTGGTGGATATATTGGTACGTTAATTAATTTACCATTACCTTGGTTGTTGGGGGCTCTATTATTAAACCTCTTTGTATCCTTTAGTAGTTACAAAGTTACTTTTGATAAAAAAATTTTTTTACCCGTCCTTTTGATTATAGGTGTAATTCTTGCAGGTTCCTTCAACATAACTTTACTTTATAAAATCCACTTGTGGATTTACTCTTCAATAGCAATGATTTTATGCACAATAGCAGGAACTATCGCAGCATCTTTTTATTTTTATAAGATATGTAAATTTAACAAGTTGGTTTCTATTTTGGCAGCTCTACCTGGAGCATTTGTAGTTATAGCTGGAGCAATTAATGATATCACTACAGATAAAAAAAAAAGTGGGCAAGTTGTAATTCCTCAAGCCACTAGAGTCTTGTTTATTGTTTTATTTTTACCCTTTATTTTTGTCACTCAGATTGGATATCAAGAAATAGATTCTTTTGGTAATACCCCAACATTTGATTTGAGATACTTTGGGGAATTAATATTTTTAATTATAGTATCTCTAATAGGTACAAAAGTCTTAGAAAGGTTCAGAATACCATCAGCACCAATACTTGCAGCAATGATTGTTGCAGGTTTTTTTTATACATTTGAGTTTACTACAGCAAAGTTTCCTGATGTATTTATAAATGTTGCCTTTGTATTTTTAGGATCTGCAATTGGCTGTAGACTAAGTGGATTAGCTCCAAAAGAGATTTTATTTTACTCTTTTCATGGAGCAATTATGTCAGCAATTTTGTTGGCAATTGCAGCTTTCTTTGCATACTTACTAAAAATATTCTTTGGCTTTGATTTTATGTCAGCTTTTTTAAGTTTTGCACCAGGTGGATTACATGAAATGGTTGTAATAAGTGTTGCGTACAATATAGATCCACTTTTTGTAAGCTATCACCATTTTTTGAGAATTTTTTTCATAATATTTTCTATCCCATTTATTTTAAAAATAATGAAGAAAAAAAAATAATTTAAATATTAATAATTAAAATAATAATGTAATTTAATTTACACATTATCATGGAAACTAATTCAGCAATTAATCTAAAAGAACATAAAATTTTTTTTGTAGGAGGGGAGAGTTTTTTAGCTGATGGAAAAAAGGTTATCAGAGGACAAATGTATGTGGAGCAATTTGAACCTGTTAAAACTAATAATAAAAATATTATTTTAATTCATGGTGGTGGACAAAGTGGATCAGGTTTTATTACTACAGCGGACGGCAGACGAGGGTGGATGCATGATTTTTTATCCTCAGGATACACAGTTTATGTTGTAGATCAACCAGGTAGAGCAAGATCTGGTTATTCAGAAAAATTATATGGTAATTATATAGATAGAGAGACAAATATAGACGATGCTGAAAGAAGATTTACGGGCATGTCAAAAAAAGGAAATTGGCCACAATCAAAAACACATACTCAGTGGCCTGGAACTGGATTAAGAGGAGATAATATTTTTGAGCAATACATGGCCTCACAAGTAAATACTATGTCAGATAGAATTTATATAGAAGAGATATCAAAAAAAGCACTTTCCGAATTGATTGATTTGATAGGACACACTGCAGTTTTAGGTCATAGTCAAGGGGGACCTTTTTGTTGGCTTGCTGCTGATTTAAGACCAGACAAAGTAAAATGTTGTATAGCTGTGGAACCAAATGGACCTCCTTTTTTTAATGTTTCTTACGGAGGTGTTAAGCATACTCATTTGGATAAGCAAACATTCAAAAAAAATGAGTATGATAAAGATTGGTATCAAACTAGTTCTGAACTCGATCGAATTAATGGTATCACCTATTCACCATTGACATATGACCCTCCTTTAAAAAAAGATGAAAAATTAATTCCTGAGCTTGATAAAAACAATACAAAGGATGATTTGGTTCAGTGTTTCTTACAAAAAGAACCTGCAAGAAAATTGAAAAATTTGTCCAAAACAAATATTCTTATTCTGACAGGTCAGTCCTCATATCATGCACCATACGATCATGGAACTAGTAATTTTTTAAATCAAGCAGGGGTTAAGCACGAATTTATTAGGCTGGAGGACCACGACATAATGGGTAATGGTCATATGATGATGCATGAAAAAAATAGCAAAGAAATTTCTACATTTATTAGTAATTGGATAGAAAAAAATTATAGCATTTAGTTATTTATGTATAATCAACCACTGATTATATAGAGTAATATGATTAATAAAATTGTAAATTTAGGTGACTCAGCTTTATATTGTGATTTTGGACAAGAAGTAAATAAGGATATTAATTCTAAAGTAATAAAATATTTTAATTCTGTTAGAAAAAGTAATATCGAAGGTATTACCAATGTTACTCCTTCATACAACAAACTTATAATTTCTTTTAATTTATCAATCACAAATTTTAAAAAATTAAAAAAAGAAATTGAGGTATTAAATATCGATTATGAAAATAAAATTATTAATAAAGAAATACAAATACCAGTTTGCTGTGAAAGCTCTTTTTCTCTAGATATTAAAAGATTAGAAAAAAAATTGAGTTTAAACAGAGAACAAATTCTAGAAAAATTTTTTAATAAAAAATACTTTTGTTACATGACTGGATTTATAGCTGGTATGCCTTTCTTAGGGGATCTAGATGAAAATATGAGAGCTAATAGGTTAGAAACTCCACGTGTTAAAGTACCTAAGGGATCAATTGGATTAACTGAACAATTTACAAATATTTATACATTTGAAAGTCCCGGTGGTTGGAACATTATTGGAAACACTCCTTTGAATATTTTCAATAATCTAAATGAAAATGAACCAAACTTAATTAGTCCAGGAGATACAGTCATTTTCAAAGAAATAACTTCTAGTGAATATAAAAATTATCATGATTAATTCTTATTTTAAATTCATCAGATCTGGAATAAATACAACCTATCAGGATAAAGGTAGAGAAAATTTATATCATATTGGAATTCCATATAGTGGAGCCATGGATAATAGAAATTTTCTTATTGCAAATAAATTAGTTAACAATAACTTAAATGCACCTGTTTTAGAATTTGCCTATCAAGGTCCTCATCTAAAATACCAAGGAGATACAATAATTATTGCTATAACTGGCGATGTAATTTTTAAAATTATAAAAAATGGTGTTGAATACACTGGAAATTGTTATGAGAGCTATCAAATAGAAAACGGAGATGAAATAGATATAATCTCAACTAACAAAACGATATATGGATATTTAGCTATTGGTGGGGAAATTGATATAAAGTTTCAGTGGAAAAGTTGCTCAATTAATACCAATGCTAAAATAGGCTCTAATAATGGAAAGAAATTAGAAAACAATCAGACTATAAAACTATTAAAATTAAATTCTAACAAAGACAAAAAAAAAATAGATTATACCAATTCAAAAGTTGAAAATATTAGAGTTATTAAAGGTACAAATTTTAATTACTTTTCAGACGAAGGAATAAAAACTTTTTTTGAAAAAAAATTTATAGTTTCAAAACTGTCTGATAGAATGGGAATGAGACTTCAAGGAAATAAAATAAATAATGTTGTAAATACAAATATAAAGTCTGAAGGATTAATTAAAGGTGTAATTCAAGTTCCACCAGACGGAAATCCAATTATAATGTTATCAGATCATGGTACAATTGGTGGCTATCCAAAAATTGGGGTTGTAGCTAGTGTCGATTATGACCGATTGGTTCAAATAACCCCAGGATCAGAAATTAAATTTACAGAAATACAATTAACTGATGCAGAAACATTGTTTAAGCTGTATGAGATGGATACGGACAATCTACTTAGTCAAATTTAATGAATGTAATTAGAAAATTGCCAGGTCCCTTATTAGTATTTCTTGGTGCTTGCAGTCTAAGTTTTGGCGGTTTAATAGTTAAGTCGTTTGAAGGTGCAACTCTTTGGCAAATCTTATTTTGGAGAACAGTTTTTTTTCTAATCATAATTTGTCTTTACTTAATCATAACCTACAAAAAAAAAGTATTTCGTTCATTCTATAATTTAGGATTTCCAGGATTTATTGGAGGTTTTGTTTTATCATTTGGTTTTTGTGGATACGTTTTTGCAATGTATAACACTACTGTCGCAAATGCTAATTTCATAATTCAAACTCAAACAATCTTTTTAGCAATTTTTGGATATTTTTTTCTAAAGGAAAAAATTTCAGTCATCACACTTACTTCTATTATATTGGCAATTTCTGGTATCCTCTTGATGGTAGGAAACTCTTTATCCCCAGGTCAAATGACAGGAAATGTTGCTGCGTTTATAATGCCAATTTCGTTTGCAGTTTTAATATTAGTTGTAAGAAAATATCCTAATGTAGATATGGTGCCAGCACAATTTATTGCTGGAATTTTTGCTCTAACTATTGGTTTTTTAATGTCTGGAAAAATTTTAATTTCTGCTCATGATATTTTTCTAGGTTTCCTTGCAGGTTTTATGCAATTAGGATTTGGATTTATTTTAATTACAATTGGTGCTCAAAGAACACCATCCGCTATGGTTGGAATCATAATGTTGACAGAGGCAGTTCTCGGACCACTTTGGGCATGGATATTTATTAACGAACAACCACCATTTATAGTGATTATTGGAGGGGCAATTGTAATTTTTGCAGTATTACTTCAATTTTACAATCTTTATTCCTTAGAAAAAAAGACTGCTTAAAATATTGACATTAACCAATATATGTTAGATTATTTCTCCACGGGAGAGATCACGATTTTATTGTGACACCGAAGGAGCAACCACCCAGGAAACTCTCAGGTAAAAGGACCGTAACATATTAACTCTGGAAAGAGATTAAATTCTCGCCGAAGGAGTAAAACTCTCAGGCAAATATACAGATGGGTACAAAGAGTTAGTATGGAAATTAAAAAAACATCTTTAAATAAGTTACATCAAGATTGTCAGGCAAAGTTTGTTGAATTTGCTGGTTATGAGATGCCAATTCAATATAGCAAAGGTGTCATAGAAGAGCATAAATTTACAAGATCACATGCTGGTATCTTTGATGTTTCACATATGGGTCAGTTATTTATTTATGGAAATGAAAATCTAACATCCGATCTTGAAAAAATTTTTCCTTTAGATCTAAAAAATCTTCAACAAAATTGCTCTAAGTACAGTTTTCTTATGAACGAAGAGGCAGGTATTTATGATGATCTTATAATTACCAAACTGGAAAATGGATACTTAATTATTTTAAATGCTGCATGCAAAGAAAAAGATTTTGAAATTTTAAACAATATATTATCTAAAAAATATAAAATGGAATTAAGTAATGATAGAGCTCTAGTTGCAATACAAGGTCCAAAAGCAGTAGAAATTTTAAATGAAACTATAAATGGGGTTAAACACCTAACTTTTATGACTGGTGACTGGTTTGATTATAATGGTCAAAAGTTATTTGTTACTAGATCAGGATATACAGGAGAGGATGGTTTTGAAATATCCATTCTAAATGATTTAGCTGAAGAATTCACAAAAAGCTTAATTAAGAAGGGTGCAGAATTAATTGGTCTTGGAGCAAGAGATACTTTGAGATTAGAGGCTGGATTATGTTTATATGGTCATGAGTTAGACCTAAATAAAACTCCAGTAGAGGCAAACCTTAAATGGGCAATATCAAAGGAAAGATTATCGAATGGAGGTTTTGTTGGCTCTAATAAAATAATTAATCAAATTAAGGATGGTGCAAAACAAATAAGAGTTGGAATTAAACCTGAAGGCAGATTAATCGCTAGAGAAAAGACAAAGATTTTTAATGAAAGTGAGTTACCAATTGGAGAAATAACAAGCGGCACATTTGGTCCAAGTATTAATGGTCCAATAGCAATGGGATATGTTGATAAAGAATTTTCTAAAATCGATACTAAAATTTTATTGGAGGTAAGAGGTAAAAAACATCCAGCAAATATTTGTAAGTTACCGTTCTACAAAAAAAGTTACGTGAAAGGAGTGAATTAATGAGTGAAGTTAAATTTTCAAAAGAACATGAGTGGATTACTTTAGCAGGAGATGTAGCCACAATTGGTATAACTCAACACGCAACTGAAATGCTAGGTGATATAGTATTTGCAGAATTACCTGAGAAGGGCTCAAATGTTGAAAAGGATGGAACCGCTGGAGTAGTTGAATCTACTAAAGCTGCGAGTGACGTTTATACACCTGTAAGTGGGGAAGTTGTTGATATAAACCAAGCTATTGTTGATGATCCTGCAAAAATAAATGAGGATCCTGAGGGTGCAGCTTGGTTTTTTAAATTAAAAATGAAAGATATTTCTGAGTTAGATAGTTTAATGAATAAAGAGGAATACGATAAGTTTGCAAAGGAGAGCTCTAGTTAATGTTACATAATTCACAAAAAGATTTTTTGAGAAGACATATCGGTCCGTCTGAGGAAGATCAAAAAAAAATGCTCAGTGAACTTAAATATAGTTCTTTAGATGACCTTATAAAAAATACTGTTCCAGAAAAAATACAGTTTAAAGGTGAACTAAATATTGGCGAGTCTAATTCAGAATATGAAGCGCTAAGAAAATTAAAAGTGATTTCAAAAAAAAATCAGATTTACTCTAATTTTATTGGAATGGGATACTACGGAACTTATACTCCATATGTAATTTTACGAAATATATTAGAAAATCCTGGCTGGTATACTTCATACACACCTTATCAGCCAGAAGTAGCTCAAGGTAGGTTAGAAATGTTACTGAACTTCCAACAGATGATTGTCGATTTTACTGGTATGGACATTGCTAATGCATCTTTACTTGATGAAAGTACAGCTGCTGCAGAAGCCGTGGGTTTGAGTTACAGGTTAAATAAAAGTGATTGCAAACTAGTATTTGTATCAGAAAACTGTCATCCACAAACAATTGATCTCGTAAAAACTAGGGCAGAACCTATGGGGCTCAAAGTTCTTGTCGGTAATGAAGATAAAGTTTTAGAGAATTTAAAAGAAGATGTTGTATGTGGAATTTTACAATATCCTGGAACTTTAGGTGATATTAAAGATCCAAGTGAATCAATAAGTAAAATCCATAAAAAGAATGGTAAAGCGATACTTGCATGCGATTTACTTTCACTTGCTAAATTGAAAACACCAAGAGAACTAGGTGCTGATATAGCCGTGGGTAGTTCTCAACGGTTTGGAATTCCGATGGGTTATGGTGGCCCTCACGCAGCATTTTTTGCAACAAAAGATGAATATAAAAGATCTTTACCAGGTAGATTAGTAGGAGTTTCAGTGGATAGACACGGAAATAAAGCCTATAGATTATCATTACAAACTAGAGAGCAGCACATAAGAAGAGATAAAGCTACAAGCAACATTTGTACAGCTCAAGCCTTATTAGCAATTGTGTCAGCAGCATATGCTATTTATCACGGTCCAGAGGGAATTAAAAATATTTCTGAAAGAGTATCTCAATTAGCAAAAAATTTTGCTGATAAAATAAAACAATCTGGATATGAATTATATTCAGATTATTTTTTTGATACTGTAACTATTATCACCAAAGATAAGACTGATCAGATTTTCGAAAATGCTTTAAATCAAAAAGTTAATATTAGAAAAGTAAATTCGGAAATGTTATCAGTATCTTTCGATGAAAGAAAAAATGTTTATAGAGTAAACCAACTACTAAAAATTTTTAATGCAGCAGAGTCAATTAAAAAAGAAGATCCTTTAGCAAATTTAGTAAATTTACCAAAAAATTTAATTAGATCTTCTAAATATTTAGAACACCCTGTTTTTAATTCATACCATTCAGAGACAGAAATGCTTAGATATCTTAAAAAGTTAGAAGATAAAGATATAGCTCTTAACAGAACCATGATTGCACTAGGCTCATGTACTATGAAACTAAATGCTACTGCAGAAATGATACCTATTTCATGGAGAGAATTAGCTGAGCCTCATCCGTTTGTGCCTGTTGAACAGATGGAGGGTTATCGAGAATTGTTCACTGATCTTAAAAATTGGCTAAGATCAATCACTGGCTTTTCTGGAGTTTCGCTTCAGCCGAATGCAGGTGCTCAAGGTGAATATGCGGGATTAATGGTAATACGAAAATATCACTTAGACAGAGGTGATGAAAATAGAAATATATGTTTAATACCTAGCTCAGCACATGGAACAAATCCAGCAAGCGCACAAATGGTTGGAATGAAAGTTGTAGTAGTTGATTGTGATAATGAAGGGAATGTAGATTTTGAAGATTTAAAGAAAAAAGCGGAAACACATTCAGAAAATCTTGGAGCTTTGATGGTTACATATCCATCAACACATGGTGTTTTTGAAGAAAAAATATCAGATATCTGTGATTTAGTTCATAAACATGGTGGTCAAGTTTATATGGATGGTGCAAACCTAAATGCGCTCGTAGGTATTGCAAAACCTGGAAATTTTGGTCCAGATGTTTGTCATATAAACTTACACAAAACTTTCTGTATTCCACATGGTGGTGGAGGACCAGGTATGGGTCCAATTGGTTGCAAAAGACACTTACAAGTTTATCTGCCTAATCATCCAGTGGTTAAAGATTGTGGTCCTGCAACAGGTATAGGCGCAGTTTCTGCAGCACCATGGGGTAGTTCAAGTATTTTATCTATTTCATGGATGTATATAAAAATGATGGGTTCTCAAGGTTTAAAATTAGCAACAGAAGTTGCCATTTTAAATGCTAATTATATAGCTCATAGATTAAAAAACCATTTTCCAATTTTATACAAAGGTACTAATGGGAATGTTGCGCATGAATGTATAATTGATATTAGATCAATTAAAAGTGAAACGGGTGTGAGTGAGGAAGACATTGCAAAAAGATTAATAGACTATGGGTTCCATGCACCAACAATGTCATGGCCAGTTGCTGGTACAATGATGATAGAGCCTACCGAGAGTGAAAGTTTAACAGAAATGGATAGATTTTGTGATACTTTAATAAATATTAAAACGGAAATAGAAATGATCAAGTCGGGTAAATTTGATAAAATAGATAATCCAATTAAAAATGCACCTCACACTGATATTGAACTTTCGTCAGATGAATGGGAACACAAATATTCTAGACAGCAAGCAGCGTATCCTGCAAAATTCTTGAAAACAAATAAATTTTGGCCTCCAGTCGCAAGAGTAGACAATGTTTATGGAGATAAAAATATTTTTTGTACTTGTCCAAGTATGGATGAGTTTAAAGAAGATGCAGCATAAAAATTAATGAAAATTGCTGTTGTCGGCTCAGGTATTTCTGGTTTAAGTGCTGCATACTATTTATCCAAAAAACATCATGTAGATCTTTTTGAAAAAGAAGACCGTTTTGGGGGCCACTCACATACCATTGACCTTACTTTTGGAGAAAAAAAAGTCTCTGTTGATATAGGTTTTATTGTATTTAACTTTCAAACATACCCAAATTTAATAAAATTTTTTAAAGAAAATAGTATTGAAATTGAAAAAAGTGACATGTCTTTTTCGGTTTCAGTTGATAATACAAATTTTGAGTATTGTGGAAAAGGGATAAGTGGTATTTTCTCTAATAGATTAAATTTGTTTAATTTAAAATTTTTAAAAATGTTCTTTGATATAATTAAATTTTATAAAAAAAGTGATCAAGAAAGTATCTCAGAAGAAAAATTAACTTTAGGTGAATATCTTAAAAAAAATAGATTATCAAAACCATTTGTAGATTACCATATAATTCCCATGGTTTCAGCTATTTGGTCAATGCCCCCATTAGAAGCAAGTAAGATGCCAATAAATTTTTTTTTAAAATTTTTCCAAAATCATGGTTTATTTAAATTAAAAAATAGACCTCAATGGTATACGGTATCAAATAGAAGTAGAACTTATGTAAATCACATCATATCAAACATTAGTGGTGAGCATTATAAAAATTATAAAGTTAAAAAATTAAAAAGAAAGCTCTCAGGTATTGATTTATACTATGGAGGGCAAAGTGAGTTTTTTGATTATGACAAAGTAGTCATAGCAACTCATGCAGATGAAGCTTTAGAAATAATCGATAATCCAACAGAGGACGAGAAAAAAATTCTATCTAATTTTAGCTATAAAGAAAATATCGCGTATATTCATACGGATGTTAGAGCTATGCCTAAGAACAAAAAAGCTTGGAGTTCTTGGAATTCATCTATCGACGATAAAAATGTTGAAAAGAACTCAATTAGTTATTGGTTAAATTTGTTACAAAATTTAAAGTGTGAACAAGATATTTTTTTGACCTTAAATCCATATTTTGAGATTGATAAGTCAAAAATACTTAAAAAAGTTAGATTTACTCATCCATATTATGATCAAATAGCATTAGATACGCAACACGAGCTCTCTAAATTACAAAATCAAAAAGATCTACTTTTTTGTGGAAGTTATTTTGGTTACGGATTTCATGAAGATGGAATAAAATCATCTATTGAAATGCTGAATAACCTTAATGATTAACTCTTGTATATATACTGGAACAGTAATCCATAAACGATTTAAACCTAAAAAGCACTTCTTTAAATATAAAGTTTTTTCATTGTTGATAGATTTATCTGAACTTGAGACTTTGAATGATAAAATAAGATTTTTTTCTCTAAATCGTTTTAATTTAATAAGTTTTCAAGAAAAAGATCATGGAGAACGAGACGGTTCATCATTAACCAAATGGGTAGAAAAACACCTAAAACAAAATAATATTAAATCAGAAAATATTAAAATTAAACTTTTGTGTTACCCAAGAATATTGGGATACGTTTTTAATCCTCTTAGTATTTTTTTTATTTACGACAATCAAGAACAGTTGGTATCAATTTTATATGAAGTAAAAAATACTTTTGGAGAACAACATACTTATGTGTTTAGGGTGGATAACAAAAATAATTTAATAAAGAATAATTGCTCAAAGAAATTTCATGTATCTCCATTTATTGAAATGGACTGTCAGTACTTTTTTAAAATATTAAAACCAGGAGATAAATTATCAGTAATTATTGATCAATATGATAAAGATGGAAAGATTTTGTTTGCTTCTCAAGATGGTGTAAGAAATGATCTGAATAGTACCCAATTAATTAAATCTTATCTAAAACATCCTTTAATGACTCTAAAAATTATTTCTGCGATACATTTTGAAGCGTTCAAATTATGGTTAAAAGGAATAAGATTAGTTAAAAAAAAACTTAATATTAAAAATAATTTAACAGTTGAGAATTAATGTTTTTAAACAAAATATCAGATAAATTAGTATTTAATTTTTTGAGTAAGATTGATTATGGCTATTTAGAGATTAAAACCTTTGATGGAGAACTTCTCAAGTTTGGAAATCAAGAAGAACCACTTAGTGCTAATATAATTATTAAAAAACCAAATTTTAATTATAATTTAATACGTGGTGGAAGTATTGGTTTTGCCGAGTCTTATATGAGAGGTGAATTTGAAACAGATAATCTCTCAAATTTGATTGAGCTTACTGCAAGAAATATAAAAATTATTCACAGGTTTTCAGGTTTATTAGATATTCCCATAATTAATTATATTAAAAATAAAATCATTAAAAACACCAAGAGTAGGAGTAAGGAGAATATCGCTAAGCACTATGATTTAGGGAATGAATTTTTTTCATTATGGCTTGATGATACTTTAACTTATTCGAGTGCTATATTTAATGAAAATTCAAAAAACTTATCTGAAGCACAAAATAATAAATATCAAAAATTAATTGATCTTATTAAACCGAATAATGGTGACAAAGTTTTAGAAATTGGTTGTGGGTGGGGTGGTTTTGCTGAGTATTTAGGTAAAAAATATGATGTAAAACTTGATTGTATTACTATTTCAAAAAAACAATTTGAATATGCCAAAGAGCGAATTCACAAATGTGGTTTAAATGAAAAAGTTAATATTGAGATTAAAGATTACAGAGATTTACAGGGAAAATATAATTCTATTGCTTCAATCGAAATGATCGAAGCTGTCGGGCAAAATTATCTTGACGGATATTTTAAAACAATCAAAAATAATTTATCAGTAGGTGGCAAAGCAGCTATTCAAGCAATAACAATTGATGATAATTTGTTTGATAGATATAAAAATAAACAAGATTTTATTCAAAAATATATCTTTCCTGGAGGATTTCTTCCTAATAAAAACAGCATAAATAGATATGTTTCAGATAATGGACTGACAATTAACTCATATATCTCATATGCAGATCATTATGCTGATACTTTAGAAATTTGGAGGAATCAATTTATCAAAAAATGGGAGTTAATTAAAAATCAAGGTTTTGATTTAAAATTTAAGAGAATGTGGGAATTTTATTTATCTTATTGTGAAGCTGGCTTTAAATCAAAGAATATAGATCTGATTCAATTTTCACTTCAAAACAAATAACTGATAAAAGGACATTTATGCAAAATATAAAAACAATTAAATCTATTTTATTGATAATTTGTGCTTTCTTAATTACAAGTTGTTCAAACAATAGTGCTATGAAACCAGAAGATTTTAAAAATAAAGAACCAAGGTTGATAATTGAAGAATATTTAAGTGGAAATTTGAAGGCATGGGGTGTTTTACAAAATAGATCGGGTAAAGTTACAAGACAATTTAGTGCTGATTTAAATGGGACGTGGGACGGTAAAAAATTAGTTTTAAAAGAAACATTTAATTGGGATGATGGTGAAGTCCAAGACAGGGAATGGACAATAAATAAAATTGATGAACATAATTATGAGGGAACTGCAGGAGATGTTGTAGGTAAAGCTAAAGGTTATTCATATGGTCCAGCCTTTAAATTTGAATATGTTTTATTAGTTCCAGTAAAAGGAAGAGAATTAAAAATCACATTTGATGATTGGATTTTTAAACAAGATGAACGTGTCGCAATCAATAGAGCTACAATGACAAAATTTGGTTTTAAAGTTGCTGAGCTGACTGTAGTATTTGTTAAAGATTAATTATTTCTTTTGATATTTTGTCAATCGACCTACTAAATTAAAATATAACTTACTAGGTAGAAAACTTAAAATTTTAAGTGTAAGTGTAAGTGCTTTTGGAAAATGAATTTCAAAAGACTTTTTATTAACTAAACCATCATAAATTTGATCTGCAGCATATTCTGGTGTTTTTAAGAAAGGCATTTTAAAATCATTTTTATCTGTCATAGGAGTTTTTATAAACCCAGGTGATACTAAACAAACACGTACGTTAGATCTTTTGAAATCAAAATATAGGCTTTCAGCTAAATTGTTTAGTGCAGATTTAGATGGACCGTAGCCTGTAGAATTAGGCAGACCTCTGTAACCAGCAATAGAGGAAACAATAGTAATTACACCATTTTTTCTGTCTTTAAAGTGTTGTTCAACAGCTTTTATGGTATTTACAGTCCCAAAAAAATTAACTTTAAATACCTCTTCCATTTGTTCTACATCAATATCTTTTTCTTTTTTTGGGTTCCATGTCCCAGTTGAAAAAAAACAAATATCAATATCATTAAATTTATTTTTAATTTCATTGAATACTTTTAAGCAATTTTCTTTATGAGTAACATCTAATGGAAAAGCTGTAATATTCTCATATTGATCACAAAGTTCATTTAATAATTCCACTCTTCTTGCAGAAACTGCAACATTCCATCCTTTACTAGAAAATTTAATAGCTAGAGCTTTACCAATACCTGTACTTCCGCCTGTGATCCATATTGTTTTTTTATTCATAGTTAATCGTATATATTACTAACATGTTTAAAAATAAATTTTTAACTTTTATATCCTTTCTTTTGGTAACTTTTGGAGCTTCAGTTATTGGAAGCTTAGCAACAATTAATTATAAAGAGCCGTGGTATTCACTTTTGAATAAACCAACCTTTAATCCTCCTGATTGGGTTTTTGGACCTGTATGGACGACCTTATATTTGATGATGACACTTGCAATATGGTTATTTTGGCACTCAAAAAATAGGAATAAAAATACTGTTTATGTTTATTTAATTCATCTAGTGTTTAATACAACTTGGAGTGTAGTTTTCTTTGTTTTTCAGAATATGGTCTTAGCTTTATTTATTTTAATTTTATTAATTGGACTGATAATTAATCTCATTTTAAGATTTAAACGTGTCAATGTAGTTAGTTCCTATTTAATGATTCCTTATTTACTTTGGTGTTGCTTTGCACTATTCCTCAATATTAATCTTATAATGATAAACTAATATGGATGATGTTGTAGTAATAGGTGGTGGAATTATTGGGGCAGCTACAGCTTATTTTTTATCTAAAGAGGGTAGAAAAGTTAAAGTAATCGAGAAAGACCCAACATACAAAACTGCATCATTCCCATTATCTTTAGGTGGATTTAGACGACAATTTTTTCAAAAAGAAAATATTTTATTAGGAAAATTTGCTAAAGAATTTATTAATCAAATACCACAATTATTAAAAACTAAAAAAAATCCAAACCCTACTGCTAGTATGGTAACAAATGGTTATTTATTAATGTTCGGACCTGAACATGCTGAAGAACAATACAGAGCATTAGAAAATCATAAAAAGTGTGAAGCAGGAACAAAAAATATTAAAGGGTCAGAATTATCAGATATATTTCCCTATATAAATAATGAGGGAATAGAAACAGCAACTTATACCGATAATCAAACTGAAGGTTGGATTGACCCCTTCCTTTTTCATACCGCTTTAAAAAGTAAAGCAATTGAACTTGGAGCTGAATTTATTAAAGGAGAAATTAAAAACATTTCTGAAGTTAAGGCTAAAACTATTGTTTCTGCTGCTGGGTGTTGGACAAAAAAATTACTTGAAGATATTCCTGTAGTACCTCAGAAGCACACGGTATTTAGGGTTAAATGTCCAAAATATATTAAAGAAATGCCTCTAACAGGAGATCTAACAACAGGTGTTTATTGGAGACCAGAGGGTGGTGAATACCTAGCTGGATCACCTATTTCAGTTTTTGACGCTAATGATTTAGAACCAGCATGGAATGATTTTGAAGAATTAGTTTGGCCAGCATTAGCAAAAAGAATCCCAGCTTTTGAAGAACTGAAACTAACAGGTGGATGGGCTGGATATTACGATTGCAACAAATTAGATAACAATGCAGTGGTTGGTAAGCATCCAAAATATGAAAATGTTTATATGGCATCTGGTTTTACTGGAAGGGGATTAATGCAAGCACCTGGTATAGGTAGAGCATTAACAGAACTAATTACAACGGGATCTTACCAAACAATTGATATTAGTGATTTTTCAGTCGAAAGAGTGTTAGGCAATAGCGCAAGGCCAGAACCATACGTATTGTAATTTTAAGTCCCACAAAAAGTTTGATACTTTTCTTTTGATGCTGGAGCAGGTGTCTGAAATTCTGAAATATCAACTTTAGGGTCATAAGGGTTATCTATCACTGACAATAAAATATTAAGGGTTTTATAATTATTTTTCTCTGCATCAGATAAAGCCTCTTCTACTTTATGATTTCTAGGAATGATGACTGGATTAACTTTTTTCATTAGTTTAAGTTGATCTTCTTTGTCAGAATTATTTAAACTTGATCTATTTTTCCATGCTTCTAACCAGTCTTCGAAACTTTTATTTTTATAAATTTCATCACCATCATAAATTCCCATTAAAAAACAAAATGTATTTGTGTAATCTGCTTTATTTTTTTCCATCCAATTAAGTAAAGAATTAATCAGTTTTAAGTCATCTTTATTATCACCAACCAAACCAAGTTTAGATTTCATCATATTCAACCATTTTTGTTCATAAATATTTTGAAAATTATCAATAATTTTAGTTGCTGTTTTAATAGCCTGTTCTTCGTCTTCATCAATTAGAGGAATCAAACATTCAGCAAATCTGGCTAAATTCCATTTTCCAATTGCTGGCTGATTAGAAAATGCATATCTTCCAAACTTATCGATTGAACTAAAAACAGTTTTAGGATCATAGTAATCCATAAAAGCACAGGGTCCATAATCTATAGTTTCACCTGAAATTGCCATGTTATCAGTATTCATTACTCCGTGAATAAATCCAACTCGCATCCAATTAACTATTAGCTGACATTGTTTCTCAATTACCAAATTTAACAAATCTACAGCTTTTGTTTTGGAAGATTTAATTTCTGGAAAATGTCTATCAACTGTATAATCAAGTAACATTTTCAACTCATCAATATTTTGTTTTGCAGCGATGTATTGAAATGTTCCAACTCGAATATGACTAGAGGCAACTCTAGTTAATATTGCACCATCTAATAAATTTTCCCTTACAACCTTTTCTCCAGTTTTAGTCACAGCAAGACTTCTAGTTGTAGGAATATTTAATGAGTTTATTGACTCACTAATAATATATTCTCTTAGCATTGGCCCCAAAGCTGCACGACCATCACCGCCTCTTGAAAATGAAGTCTTGCCGGATCCCTTGAATTGAATATCATATCTTTTTTTTTGATTAGTTACATGCTCACCGATTAAAACTGCTCTTCCATCACCTAACATTGTAAAATGTCCAAATTGATGCCCTGCATAAGCTTGAGCTATTGAGCTTGTTCCTTCAGGAAGATTATTTCCTGAAAATAGAGCAGATAATTCATTTTTTTCGATTTTAGAAAAATTAAGCCCTAATTCATTTGCCAAATTTTCATTTAAGATAACCAACTCAGGTTTCAAAACTGAAACAGGTTTAATAATCTCCTTAAAAGCTTTTGGTAACTTTGAATAAGAATTATCAAAATTCCATTTAATATAGTTTTTCACAGGTTTTATAGTTTCCAAATATTGTTTAAAATTTCCTCTCTTCTACAAGCTTTTTTGTATTCCAAATACCTTTGAAATTTTTTTACATAAAAATCTTGGTGATAAACCTCAGCTTGGTAAAATTTATCAAAACTTCTTACGTAGGTGACGATTTCTTTGTTAAATTTTTTCTCTAACTCATTAATACTATTTTCTATGAGTTTTTTTTCCTCATTATTTTGATAAAAAGCAACTGATCTATAGCTATATCCTTTATCACAAAATTGCCCATAAGGATCGAAGGGATCTATATTTTTCCAAAAAATATTTAGTAATTCTTTAAATGAAATGATTTTTTTGTCATAGATAATTTCAACAACTTCAAAATGGCCAGTCTTTCCATAAACTACTTCTTTGTAGGTCGGGTTTTCTGTAGTCCCACCAGAGTAACCCGATATTACCTTTTCAACTCCACTCAATTTTTCAAAGGACTCTTCCATGCACCAAAAACACCCACCAGCAAAATATGCCTTACTTTTTTGGTTTGCTTCTGCTGCTGTAATGAAAGATATGATAAAAATTATGATAGTTAAAAATTTCATCCAACATCATAAACAAAAAAAAAGAATTAAGTCTATGATATTAAAGGTAGCTACTTTTTGTAAACTACCTTTAATAAGTATTAGTTTAAGTTATTTTTTTTTATATTTAGCCGCTTCTTCAGATCCACCTGTTGCCGATCCTTTACTGTATGAGTGAGCGCCCATTCCAGCTAATTGGCCATCTTTAACAATAAGATATTGATCTCTAATTTCACTACCTGCAAAGAAACATTCTAAAATTTCTCTTACGCCATCAGCATATCTCGTTTGAGCAGATAATGAAGTTCCAGAAGTGTGTGGTGTCATTCCATGATTGGGCATAGTTCTCCAAACATGATCATTTGGAGCTGGCTGTGGAAACCAAACATCTCCTGCATAACCACTTAATTGTCCACTTTTTAGAGCTTTTGCAATAGCCTCACGGTTACAAATTTTACCTCTAGCAGTGTTAACAATGTATGCACCTTTTTTCATTTTACTTATCATTGCATCATCAAACAGGTTTTCAGTTTCTGGATGGAGTGGACAATTTATTGTCACCACATCACAGACTTTGACCATAGACTCTACAGACTCATGAAAAGTTAAATTTAATTCCTTTTCAACACTGTCAGGTAGTTTATGTCTATCAAAGTAATGCAAATGTACATCAAAAGGTTTCATTTTTCTAAGTGCATCTAAACCAATTCGACCTGCAGCAACTGTTCCGATATGCATACCTTCAACGTCATAAGATCTTTGTACAGCGTCTGCTATATTCCAGCCACCTTCATTAACGATCCTATGTTGATTGTGATAATCTCTTACCATTGAAACAATCATCATAACTATATGTTCAGCAACTGATCTTGAATTACAAAATGTTACTTCTACCACATCAATTTTGTTATCCATTGCTGCTTGTAAATCAACATGGTCTGAACCAATTCCAGCAGTGATAGCCATTTTTAAATTTTTTGCTTTCGCTATTCTCTCTTTTGTTAAATAGTAAGGAAAAAATGGTTGAGATATAACAATATCTGCATCAACGATATGTTTATCAGCTTCACATCCATCTCCATCTTTACTATTTGTTACAACAAATTCATGACCATTAGTCTCTAAATATTTTCTTAATCCTAATCCTCCTGAAACACATCCTAATAATTCACCTGGTGTGAAGTCTCTACCTTTTGGGCTTGGTAAAGTCATTCCATCTGGATATTTCTCTAATTTAGGAAGATCACTAAGTGGATATGATTTTGGCATTCCTCCTTTAGGATCATCGTATAATACGCACAATATCTTCATTTAATCTCCTGTATGTAATAAAATATTAATTTATTTTGTCATCTAACCTTATTTTCAAAGAGCTAGCAAACAAATTATTTCTTAGAGGGATAATTTTTTTTTAAGATAAATTTATTTATAATAATTGCAAAAAATAGAATGATTATTGAACCAGAAATTACAGGGGTTAATAAGTAGTCCACCGACACACTACCCATTATGACTATAATTGGATTACCACCAGCTGGTGGGTGAGTTACATTAAACAATATCATAAAAGCTACACCAAAACCTACAGCTAAAGGGATAGTTAAATATAAAGGTAAAGGGATAAAGTATAAAAAAATCATTCCTACAATTGTTGTGAGGACGTGACCAAAGAAAACATTTTTTGGTTGGGCGAAAGGACTTTCAGGATATCCATAAAGTAGTACCATTGAAGATCCAAAGGAAGCAATTAAAAATATTCCATATTCAGTTTTGTAAGTTAAAAGAGTAATTATTCCAATTGTAAAAATCGAAAAGAATCCTGCGAAGAATGATTGCTTTAAATTTCCCATAATTTAGTTTGCTATAATTTTTTTTAAAGCGTTGAAAGGAAGAAGAATACATTCTTTTCTTGATTTATTTTTCTGATCAAACAATTTACTTAAAAAAAACCATTTTTTTTCAATACTTTCTTGTTCTTTATTAAAAAAAGATTTTGCATAATCACACAGCTCTTTAAGTTTATTTTTTTTGGAGTTTATCAAATTTTTTGACAATAGACTTGCAGTAGCCTGACAATAAACACATGATTTTCCTTGGTAGCCAAAATCAACAATTTTTTCATTTTTTATGACTAACTTAATTTGAATTTCATCACCACATAAAGGATTTTTGGATTTTGCAGTATGAGTATAATTTTTGATATTTTTGTTATTTTCTGTATCCGAAGCAATCTCTAAAATTTTTAAATCCATATAAACTTTTAATTTTATTTCATATATATCACTGATTTTATAATTAGATTTAAAATATATTTTTGTTGTAGAAAATTCTATTTAGAATTAGATTTCTGCATATGATTGAGCTTAGAAGTCCCAAAATTGCTATACCAGTTGTTTTATTTGCAGGCTTGCTGTGGTCATTTGGCCCATTAGTTGTGAGATACATGGATAATCCACAACTAGTACCATGGCAGTATATTTTTGGACGAGGTTTGACTATTTTTATTTTATTAAATCTTTACTTATTTTTCGAAGAAGGAAAAAATTTTTATAAAAATTATTTCAAAATTGGTTTATCAGGTATGATAGGTGGTTCCGGTCTAGGTGTTGCAATGATCACCTTTATTTATTCAATTACTAATACAAGTGCTGCCGTAACATTACTTTGTTTAGCTGCAATGCCTTTTTTTACAGCATTATTAGCTTTTTTGTTTTTAAAAGAAAAAATTTCATTAAATGTTTGGATTTCAATTCTAATAGCAACTGCAGGTATAGTAATTATGGCACTTGGTAGTACCAGTGAAAAATCCTTAATTGGATTTGTATTTGGTCTTACAGCTTCAATTGGTTTTTCAGTTTTTTCTGTGACATTAAGGTGGAGAAAAGAAACTCCTAAATTTACAACAGTCGCTTTTGCAGGTATCTTTTGTGTTGTTTTTTCATCAATAGCAATCATTACAAATAACCTAGTATTTTTTTCATCAAGTTATAATGGAACTTTATTTTCTTTACATGGAACGTTAGTTTGCTTTGGTTTAATTCTATATTCAATAGGCTCTAAAGCTATTTCAGCAGCAGAACTTACATTGCTATCTTTAACTGAAGTAGTGGGTGGAATATTCTGGGTATGGCTACCACTATTTGGTATCAATGAGGTCCCTTCAACAAATACAATTATTGGAGGTTTTTTTCTTTTTGTTTCAATATTTTATTACAGTTTGATAATGAGATGGAATAAAAGATACATCGCTTTAAATTAATCTATGGATAAAAATAATGTTATTGTTAATAGTTGGAATGAATGGGATCCACTAAAACATGTAATTATTGGAAGAGCTGATGGTACTTGTATTCCAGCCCCCGAACCAGCACTTGACGCTAAAGTTCCTGAAGATAGTGATATGCGAGGACAGTTTGGACCAAGAACTAAAGATACAGTCGATAAAGCCAATCAACTTTTAGATGATTTTTCAAATATACTTCAGAAAAGAGGAATTAAAGTTGATCGACCAACACCCATAGATTTTAATCAAAAAACATCTACTCCTGATTGGGAGGCAGAAACTATGTTTGGCTGTATGCCGCCGAGAGATGTTTTATTGACTGTTGGCAATGAAATTTTAGAAGCGACAATGAGCTATCGTTGTCGATGGTTTGAATATTTATGTTACAGACCACTTCTACAAGAGTATTACAACCAAGATCCAAATATGAGACATGAGTCTGCACCAAAACCTAGATTGACAGACCTTGATTATAGAAAAGATTACTTATCAGATAAAATTGGGGTTCAGAAAAGATTAGAATGGACAGAAAAAAAACATTTTGTAACAACAGAGGAAGAACCATTATTTGATGCTGCTGATGTATTGAGATTTGGAAAAGATTTGGTGGTGCAACATGGTTTTACTACAAATTTAAAAGGAATTGATTGGTTAAAAAGACATTATATAAATCACAGAGTTCATGCAGTGAATTTCCCTGGTGATCCATACCCAATTCATATTGATGCAACTTTCACACCAATAAAAGAAGGTTTAATAATTAATAATCCCCAAAGAAGACTACCAAAAGAACAAAGAAAATTATTTGAAAATAATGGATGGGAAATAATTGATAGCGCACAACCAGCACACAATGAGCCACCCCCATTATGTTATTCATCAACTTGGTTATCTATGAATGTGTTAACTTTAGATCCTAAAACAGTATGCGTTGAAAAAAGTGAGACTTATCAAGCAGAGCAAT
Organism: uncultured Pelagibacteraceae bacterium; assembly: GCA_902604355.1. Classification (GTDB taxonomy): domain Bacteria; phylum Pseudomonadota; class Alphaproteobacteria; order Pelagibacterales; family Pelagibacteraceae; genus Pelagibacter. Next base: position 23,301 of record CACKYN010000005.1, on the reverse strand, counting down.
TAGATAAACTAGGAATGGAAGTGGTTCCGGTCGAGCTACGAGATGCTTATGCATTTGGAGGAGGACTTCATTGTTGTACTGCAGACGTATACAGAGAAGGGGAGCTCAAGGATTATTTTCCTAAACAATAAGTCTTTAATTTGGATTTTGCTTTAAAAATTCTATATATTTTAAAACTTCTTCAAATTTTTCATCAGGAATATCTTTGTAACTAGCATTAAATTTAGATTTTACACAAATAGCTACATGCGCATAAGCATTCCTACCCTTTGGATGATTAGGATGATCAGGTAATTGTCCGTCCAAATAATCGCCAGCTTCCTGAATAAATTTCCACAATTTAGTAGCATTAATTTTGTTCATAAAAATCGAAAATTTATATAATCTCAATCCAATATGATATTTGTTAAAAATTTTAATTCAATCTCCAATCAGGAATGGCAAACAAGTGATAAATATCCAGGAGTAAGATGGAAATTTTTAGTTGATGCGGATATTGATGGAAGCAAAGGAATTTCATGTGGTTTTGCGGAAGTTTTACCAGGTGGAAAATTAACTTTACATCATCATTTGCCAGACGAAATTTATGTAGTAACCAATGGTTCTGCAACTTTAAACAAAGATGGTGAACTTGAAGAGATTAAAAAAGGGGACGTTGTTTATATTTCTAACAACTCTAAACATGCACTTAAAAATAATAGCGATGAAACATTTGGATTTTATTGGCTTTTCCCTACAGATCGATTTAAAGAAGTTGAATATTTTTCTGATGAGTAAAACAAATTTAACTTAGACAATGAACACTAAAAAGTTTTTTGTCATCAACCCATGTTTTTTTTATTTTCCATCCAGCTTTATTAGCTAAGTTTTTGAAGGATTTAATTGTGTATTTGTGAGAATTTTCAGTATGAATTTCTTCATCTTTTTTTACTAAATAACTTGAACCATTAAATCTAATATTATTTTTTTTTTTAGATTTTAGTTTCATCTCAATTCTTTTTTTTTGTTTATTATAAATTGCTAAATGTTTATAGGAATTCAGATTTATATCTGCTCCTAATTCAGTATTAATTCTTCGCAAAATATTTTTATTGAATTTTGCAGTTATCCCTTTTTTATCATCATAAGCAGTAATTAGAGTTGGGATATCTTTTACTAAATCAGCACCAATGATAATTTTTTTTGCTTTAAATTTTGATTTTAACATTTTTAAAAATTTAACAGCATCCTTTTCTTCAAAATTACCAATAGTTGATCCAGGAAAAAATATAATTATATTTTCAGATGAGTTTATTTTAAAAGGTAGTTTATTATTTCTTGAAAAGTCATATCCTTTAGGAGTAATAGCTATTTTTGGAAATTTTTTTTTAAAACTTTTAGATATCTTATTTATATAATCCTCAGAAATATCCAAAGGTATATATTTTTTTGGTTTATCTAAACTGTTAAGAAAAATAGCTATTTTTTTGAAGTCTCCAGCACCTGGTTCAATTAAGACTGCCCTTTTCCCTATTTTATCAGCAATTTCAATTTTATTATCTTTTAAAATTTTTCTTTCAGTTCTTGTTGGGTAATATGTTTTTAACTTAGTAATTTGTTCAAAAAGTTTTGATCCACGAAAGTCATAAAACCATTTAGAACTTAACTTCTTATTTTTTTTACTTAAACCGAGACTTACTTCTTTTAGAAATGATCTCATTTAGCAAGTCGTAATCCTGACATTTGCCATTTTTGATGAGGATAAAAGAAATTACGATACGATTTTCTCATTTGGTTTTTTGGTGTGAGGCAAGACCCTCCTTTTAAAACCATCTGATTGACCATGAATTTACCATTGTACTCACTAATATCATCATTGTGGTATTTAAATCCTGGATAAGGAGAAAAGTTAGAAGAAGTCCATTCCCAAACATGTCCCCAATGTTGATTTAAATCAACACCATTTTTTTTTGAATATGGCTGATATATCTTATCTTCTAAAAAATTTCCGTGAATATGATCATTAGATGCAACTTCCCATTCAAATTCTGTTGGAAGTCGTTTATTACTCCATCTTGCGAAAGCGTCAGCTTCAAAATAGCTAATATTACTTACAGGCGCATTGATATCTATTTCTTTAATTCCGTTTAAAGTGAAGTGATACCATTTACTATTTTCTTTTTTCCAGTAAAGAGGGGATTGCCAATTTTCCTGCTGACATGTTGAAAACCCATCTGACAACCAATGTTCACTTTTATTATAACCATCATTATTGATAAACTCGATCCATTCACCATTTGTTACTAACTTGTTTGATATTTCAAAAGGTAGGATTAAAATTTCATGTTTAGGTCGCTCACAATCAAAGGAGAAATTTTCATTGTCGGTGCCAACACTTCTAATAGCTTTTTCAAAACCAATCCATTTTTGTTTTATATTTTCATTTTTAATATCTTTTTTAGTTTGATCGTATATGGGACTAGTAGGATTGAAACTTAAACCATGTTGTAGATCTGTTAACATTAATTCTTGATGTTGCATTTCATGATGACAGCCTACCTCAATCATATTTAAGTATGAGTTGCTTGACTGACATACCTCTGAAATTCTATGGTTTATAGTTTTTCTATATTCCAGAACCTCCTCAATTCCTGGGCGTGAAATTATATTTCGAAGTGATCTTGTATATCTTGGGCCTGCTTTAACGTAATAGGAATTAAATAAATAATTATAATCTTCATTGAAATAATTATAATTAGATTTTATTTTGCTTAAGACAAATTTTTCAAAAAACCAAGTAGTATGCGCTAGATGCCATTTAATGGGTGATGCATCTTCCATTGATTGGATATTCATGTCCTCTGGACTTAAATTTTCAATAATTTTTATCGATTGATTTCGTGTTTTTTCAAAAAGAAACTGAATGTCGTTATTATTCATAAAAGTATCTACTCAAATTAACAATAAAGCTAACATACTTCACTTTACAAAACGACGCTGATCATTAAATTTATTGAGATTGTTGATCAGTTGTTTTAATATCTTCTGTGATAGTATCTGAACCTGTTTTTGTTGGCTCTTCGATTGGCTCTGTAGTAGGATTTAATTCAATACCTGCAGGCGTAATAGATTGAGGCATTGCAATAAATTGAGAATCTGGATTTTCAACTGCTGGTCTAATTCTAGATCTATAAACACCGTAGACTCCAATTAAAATATGAAAAAACATTAGAAAAACAAAAAAACCATTCAGACCTGCTATATCCATAAAAATTGAACATAAAAATGGACCACCAATTGCTCCTAAGCCAAAAATAAATTGTAAACTCGCACCAGCTGCAACAAATTTTTCCTTAGGAATAAAATCATTTGTATGAGCAAGGATTAATGAGAACATTGGCAAACTACAAAAAGAGAATAAAATTAAAAAAAAATAAAACCAAAATTTACTTGTTCCTAAGCCCTCAGGTAAATACATTTGTGCTGATGAAAAAATTGCACATAATGCAAAAAAAGCAGCAGCGAAACTAACAAAAATAATTACTTTTCTTCTATCATACATGTCAGACAATTTTCCTATTGGCCACTGTGAAATTGCACCTGAAATAGCTAATAAAAATGTAACTAATGAAATATGAAAAATAGAAAAATTCATTCCTGCAGCATACACAGCTAATAATGTGAATAACGCAGATTGTATTGTTCCATAAAGAAATGAACTAACCATTCCGAAAGGTGATGAAATATAAACCTCTTGAATCGACATAGTTTCTATTTTTTTAAATGTTGGAGGTTTTCTTTTAGTAAGTAAAATTGGTATTAATGCACCTGATGTTATTATTGATACTAATATAAAAGGTTCAAAATTTATTGGATTACTAAAGTTTAAAAAAAACATTCCTATTCCCATCGAACCATACAAAATCACCATGTAGATTGATAAGACACTTCCTCTATTTTTATTACTTGCTCTATCATTTAACCAACTCTCAGCAACTGTATAAATAGAGACCATACTGATACCAGTAAGTACTCTTAATAAAAACCAAACTAATGGACTGACGAATACGGCATGAACTAGAATTACTAAAGATGCGATTGACGCAAAAGCTGCAAAGATTCTGATATGGCCAACTCTTGATATTAATTTAGGAATAGTGATTGCACCTATAAAATATCCAATGAAATAACCAGACATCATAAATCCAGTTGCGGTTAGACTAAACTCTTCTTTTACAGCTCTAACTCCAAGAAGTGAACCTTGAAAACCGTAGGCAAGCATAATTGCTCCCATACCTAAAAATAAAGCCCACGAATTTTTTAATACCTTGTTCATATGAACCGCTATCTATTTCTGATTTGTGGCCAAATCAAGTTAATTGTAATAGGTCTAAGATTTTTTTAGTTTAAGAAAAGAGTGAATTGCTATCGTCAAAATGATGACTATACCACCTTGAATTGTTTCAAGACTTGGCTGTTCTTTAATGACCATCCAAACCCAAATTGGTCCGACGATTGTTTCTAGTAAAAAGAATAAATTTACTTCCTCTGCAGGTATAAATCTTGGTGCAATAGTTACCAAAACAAAAGGTATAGCAACACACATTACACACATTAAAGGTACTATTAAAAGGTCTTTTCCCACTAAAGAATAGGTTTCAATAAAGAAAATGGCAAATACTGCGACTAACAACTTACCAACTACAGCAGCTGGCACTAGGTTTTTTGTTTTAGCGGATCTAATAGTAACGGCTCCAACCGCCAATCCTAGTGCACAAACAAGCCCCAATAAATCTCCAAAAATGTTCCCTAATTGTAAGGAGTCATAAAATATATATATCGCTGCAAAAAAAGTTACTGCGATTGCTGTCCAAGTTTTACTATCTGGCATCTCTTTTAAAAATATTGCCCCTAAAATTGCTGAAAGCATAGGCGCCATAGCAATCATAACCAATGTATTAGCTACATTCGTATTCTGAATAGAAACGACAAAGGCAATATTTGTTATAGAAAATGTTATTATATAAATTATTCCATGATGACCACTAGTGAAAAGCATTTTAAAAAAATTTGCTTTATAAATAAGTAGCATCCCAAATAACACAGTAAAAAAAGGAATTATCCCTCTATAAAAAACTAAACTCCAGGTATCCACACTAGCTAATCTTATAAACAAACTATCAGGAGTGATAAACATCACAGCAATAAAGGCTAACAAAGATCCTTTTTGCTGGTCATTTAAAGTTTTCACGCCCTAAGTTCTTTCCAAAAAATTTTAGCAAGATTTATGCCTGATAAATCGAAATGAGTTTTCAATCCAGTCGGAGAGGTGACATTAATATCTCCACTCAGTCTTTGATCAATAAAGTCTATTCCTGCAAAAAAAATATCCTCTTTTTTTAAATCTTTAGCAATTAGCTTAGATATCTTATTTTCATGCTTACTAAGTTTAATATTTATAGGTATTGCACCTTTACTCATGTTACTTAAAATGGACCCTTTTTTTGGAATTCTTGAGATTGCTCCACAGACCTTACCATTAATTATAAAAACTCTTTTGTCACCTTTGCTAATTTTAGGTAAAAATTTTTGCAACATTATATGATCATGTTTTTTAATAAAACTATTGATTTGTTTTGAGTCAAATTTGTTTAATAAATGTACATCGTTTCCACTGTAACTATGAATTGGTTTTAAAATAACACTGCTATTTTTTTCGAAAAATTTTTTAATTTCATCGATATTTTTAGTAAAAATAGTACTTGGCATATATTTTCGATACTTAGCTGAGTATAATTTTTCAGAGACATTTCTAATAGAAGTAGGGTTGTTAAGTATTTTTACCTTATGTCTAATAGTATCTAAAATATATGTAGTTGAAATATATTCAAGATTAAACGGGGGATCTTGGCGTATAAGTATAAATTTACATTTAGTAAGGTCTAAACTACATTTTTTTAATATTTTAAAAAATTTTTTTTTTGCGTAGTTAAATTTAATAAAAAAACCTTTTGCAATTACTTTTGAATTGATAATTGAAAGATTTTTTGGCTCATAATAGAATATTTTATAATTCTTATTTTGAATTTCATTACCCAAAAATATACTTGTATCTGAAACAGGATTTAATTTTGAGGGATGGTTTCCTTGAATTGCAACAATTTTATTTATCATATAATTCATCTAAATTTTCATTTGCTGAAAATTTGCTAATCATATGATCTGCGTTTGTTGTCTTATTATCAATTACTTTTTGTAAGTGACTTAAAAAAATTGTTTCGTTGTTTCCTTTTCTGTTTAAAATATCTCTATTTTCCAAACCTTCTTTTGATAAATTTAATAGTGTGGATGACCAGTAAAGAAGATCTTTACCCATTAATTGAGTATTAAATCCTTTTTTTGGTGCTTCTAAATATGCATTAATAACTTTATCTGTTTCCCACTTAGAAATAACATCATAAACTTCTTCAAGATTGCCATATAACATTCCAATATTAAATGCAGGTCCAGCACACAAGCAATCCCAACCACAAGTATCCATTGACCTAAGCTCAATATATTTTTTTAACCTATTCTCTGTAAAGATTGTACTTAAATGTGTTGTAAGATCACCCTCTGTGGGTAATCGGTTATTAATTTCCGGAATTTTACCCTCCATAAAATCTCTAAAAATATATTTTCTCCCAGAAATATATTCATTTTTATTTTGAATAAATAAAATTGGAAAATTCATTGTAAATTCTGCATATTTTTCAAAATTTAAATTTTCAAAAAATAATTTTGGAAGTCCTCCTCTAGAAGTATTTTGCCATACTTTTGATCGGTACGATAAATAATTACTATTTTTCTTTTCTACTATTGAGGAATTAGCAAATAAAGCAATAGAAATGGGTACAATTGAATTTGTAACTTTAAATTTTTTTACAAAATCTTCTTCTGAGCTATAATCTATATTTAATTGTGTCCCACAAGTTCGATACATCATATCTAAACTTAATTCACCACCAAAGGGCATATCTTGAGTCATTAATTTATATCTCTGTTTAGGATTATTTGGGATTTCTTCTAATTTTGAAATAGGATCAAAACCAGCACTGACAATTTCAATATCTAATTTTTTTGTAACTTGCTTTAGCTCAAATAAATAATCTTGAGACTCTGAACAAGCCCCATGTATATGGTTAAGTTTATCTCCTGATAATTCAATTTGATTACCAGGTTCAAGAGTAATGCTTTTTCCTCCTTTGTTAAGTGCAATAATATTTTCTTTTTCAAAAACCGGGTTCCATCCAAATTCTAATAATGCATTGAACATTTCTTTAATTTTAGAATAATCCACTCGTTTATTATTTTTCTTATTAAATAAGAACTTTTCATGCTCAATTCCAATTTTAAAATCTTTATTTTGTTTTACTCCGGATTTAAAATACTCAACTATTTTTTCTTTATTATCAATCATGCTTATTTAAATAGTATCTTTTCTTTTTTTTTAAACTCTTTTTATCTTACTAGTTATTCGAGGCAGTACTTAACAAAGATAATTGTGTTATTTTACTATCTCCTAGTTCGTCAACAGGTTCAACTGGATAATCTCCTGTAAAATAATGATCTGTTAATTGAGGGTAAGTGTCATTTCGCTTATCAAATCCAATAGCTCTATATAAACCATCAATAGACAAAAATTTTAAAGATTTAGCACCAATATAATCGCAAATTTCATTATTTGTTTTATTTGCAGCTAATAATTCTTTTTTAGTTGGAGTATCCACACCATAAAAATCAGGATATTTGATTTCTGGACAACCTATTCTAACATGAACTTCTTTTGCACCTGCATCGTATAACATTTTTACTATTTTGTGAGAAGTAGTTCCTCTGACAAGCGAGTCATCAATTAAAATAATTTTTTTATCCCTGATAGTAGTTTGATTTGCATTTAATTTAAGCTTAACACCTAAGCTCCTAATTTTTTGGCTTGGTTCAATAAATGTTCTACCCACGTAATGGTTTCTTATCAAGCCATGTTCAAAGTTTATTTTAAGTTTTTGGGCAAATCCCAATGCTGCCGCATTACCAGAGTCTGGGACTGGAACTACAATGTCTGCATCGATATCATTTTCTTTTGCAAGTTCAACACCTAAATTTTTTCTATGTTCATAAGCAGTCTTATTATCAATTAAGCTATCAGGTCTTGCAAAATAGATATATTCAAAAACACATGGTCTTACTTTTCTAGGTGGAAAGGGCTTGATACTAGTAAGTTGATTGTTTTCAATCAAAACAATTTCGCCATTTTCAACTTCTCTTACAAAGTTTGCTCCAATAATATCTAATGCACATGTTTCTGATGCTAGGACATAACTACTTCCCAATTTTCCAATTAATAAAGGTCTAATGCCATACGGATCTCTTACCCCGATAAGAGAGTTTTGAGTGAGCATTACTAAAGCATATCCTCCTTGAATTTGAAAAATTGCATCAATGACTTTATCGATAGTTTTTGATCTCTTAGATTTTGCAATCAATTGTACGATAGTTTCTGTATCTGAAGTTGTATAAAAAATAGCTCCTTCCTCTACAAGTTTTTTTCTTAAAGAAATTGAATTGGTTAAATTTCCATTATGTGAAACTCCGATTCCTCCCGCATTAGTATCAGCAAAAAAAGGCTGGATATTTCGTAAAGTATTATTACCAGTTGTACTATATCGATTGTGACCTATTGCGTAATTACCTTTTAAATTATTTAAAACTTTTTCTTTATTAAAATTGTCTCCAACTAAACCAAATCTCTTTTCAGAATAATATTTTTCACCATCAAAACTAACAATTCCACAACCTTCTTGTCCTCGATGTTGTAAAGCATGTAAACCAAGAGCGGTTAAAGCCGAAGCATCTTTTGCATTACTAATACCAAATACTCCACATTCTTCTTTTATTTTTGGATCAAATATCTTTAATTTTTTCTCTAGATTCTTGATATGTTTTTTCATTTGGAAATTCTTTAATTAAGTAACTACTACCTTTTTCTAAATATGGAAAGGTGTATGATTTGTCCATATTTATTGGCCATTTATCATGATTATAAACAATATGAATACCTGAAAAAATACAAACAGAAATTATATAAGCTTTTATAAAGCCAAAAAAGAATCCAAACGTTGTATCTAAACCACCAATACCGGTATATCTAACAGCTTTACTAATACCTTTATTAACCAACAATACTAAAAAAATAACTATTATAAAAATTGCCATACCAAGACCAACATCCAATACATATTCATTATCAATCATGTCCTTTACATAAGGTTTAACTCTTGGAAATAGAATTAGAGTTATCACATAGGCCAAAAGCCACTTTGCCATGGACAGAATACTTAATATAAAACCTTTTTTGTAACAGCTGTTTAAAGACCAGATAGTGATGAATAAATAAATCAAATCAACAATGGAAGTTGCTTTGTAAAAATCTACCAAAATTTCTAACATTAAGCAGATTTACCAAAGGGTTTGATAATCAAGATTAAAGCAGGCAGTAAAGTCAATACCAAGATCATAGCCAATAACATTGCTAAACCAGTAAACATGCCAAAATAAATTGTGGGAATAAACTTAGACAAAACTAAAATTGAAAATCCAAACACAATTGTGATTGAAGTATTTAAAATTGCTACTCCTACTGTTGAATGACATAATTTTAATGTTTTATTATAATCTTTAATCTTGTTGAACTCTTCTTTGAATCGATAAATATAATGGATACTATTATCTACTGCTATACCAATAGTAATTGCAGCGATGGTAATAGTCATCATATCTAAAGGAATTTCTAGCAAGCCTATAATTCCAAGTATGAAAAATGCTGCAATAAAGTTTGGCACCACTCCTATTAAAGATAATTTAATATTTCTAAATAGAATTAAAAACATTATAAAAATCCCAATCATTACCAATCCTAAAGTAAGTATTTGTGATTTAAATAAGCTCTGTAATAAATTATTAAATAAAATTAATAATCCAGCAAGTTTATATTCACTTTCTTTTAGACCGATCTTATCTTTAAGATCAAAATTTATTTTATTAATCAAATCGTTCCTTCTTAAATTTTCTTGAGAGTCTATTATTCTTAAACTAACCCTTGCTTCATCATTTTCTATTGAAAGATATGGATCAATAATCTCTGTTTTAATGCTTTCAGGTATCTTGGAATAAAGCACACCCATTTCTAATGTGCCTAAAGGTTTATTATTATTTAATTGAGTTGCTACATCAATAATTGATGAAAAAGACAAAACTTTTCCAATTTCAGGAAGACTATCTAAGTAATTATGAACAGATGCAATTTTATCAATTTTATCTTTAGTAAACCAATATTTTTCATCATTCTTATCATTTTCATCTCCCCAGTCCTCAAACTCGTCATCTTCAGCTGAATTTTTTTCTTTATCTTTCTTAGGAAACTTAAGAATTACTTCTAGTGGTGTTGTACCTCCAAGCTCTTCATCTATAAGTTTCATGCCTTTATAGATTTCAGTATTTTTGTTAAAATAATTAATAAAGCTGTTTTCAACCTCTAGCTTGCTAATACCAATAACACTTAAAATCGTTACAATTCCTGTTACTGAAAAAATTAAATTTTTTTTACCTATAGAAAGTGATCCTAGAAAATTAGTGAATTTAGAATCTTGTTCTTTTATAAGCGAAATATTATCTGAGGGAGCGAAACTCAAAAAAGTTGGGAGTAAAGTAAAGGTAATTATAAAAGAAGTAATTAGACCAAAAGTCATCATCCATCCAAAGTCAATAATTGGCCTAATTTCACTAAAGATTAAAGATAAAAAAGCTAAAATAGTAGTCAGAGCAGTGTAAAAAATCGGCCAAAACATTTTTTTGGTCGTTAAAGAAATAATTTCAAAATTATTTTTAGTAGGTGAATTTTTTTTAAGTTGTAAAAATCTTGTACTCATATGAATATTCATTGCCATTGTTAAAATCAACATCAAAGCAATGAAGTTCGATGAAATAACAGTGACTTTCCATTCTAACAATCCAAGTAATCCAGTCATTATTACTACTGAAAAAATACAACTGCTAATTGGAACTACAATCCAAATAAGTTTCCTAAAGACAAACCATAAGGTTGCAATAATAAATAATAAAACACCTATACCAAAAACCACAATGTCACTTTTAATAAAGGTCATCATGTCATCAGCAATCATTGGTATACCTCCTAAATAAATCTTACCTACATCGCCATAACTCTGGATAACTTGTCTGATCTGTAAAATATTTTGATGATTCTGTTTTTTGATTTGATCTTTATAATCTTCTATTTCCTCTTTTGATTTACTTTCGATGTTTTCAAGTTTTTGAGATTGTTTAATATAAACAATTATGCCACTTGTTTTACCATCTTCGCTAATAACAAAGTTTCTAAATACAGGACTATTAAGAATTTCTTTAAATCCTCTATCTTTGTCAACATCTTCGTCTTTTAAAGTTTTAAAACTTTCTAATCTTTCTTGAAGTGGGGCATCAGAATTACTTAACAAAGGTATATCTAGAAGAGTTACAACACTATGAACCCAATTCAAACTTTGAATTTTATATTTTAAACTCAGTAAATTATTAATTGATGTATCAGTGACCATCCCATCATTAGGTGTATAGGTAAGAATTAAAAACTCTCTAGATCCGTATCTTTCAGAAACTTCTTTTAGGTAGCCTAAATCTGGATCACCATCGATCAATAATGTCTCTGAGGATGCATCTAATCTAAAATCTTTTGCATAATAACAAAAACTTAAGATGGTGATTATTAGTAATACAATTATTGCTTTAGGATTCTTTAGAACAATGTTTTGATACATATGCGCCAACATTAGCTCTTTTATATTGGAAATTAATTAGTTTGAGTATCTTTAAATTTTGTAAATCTTTCCTCAAATTCAAGAGTTACGTTACCTATTGGACCGTGTCTTTGTTTCCCAATAATAAGTTGGGCAAGATGTGCAACTTCATTCATTTTTGCTTGCCATTCAGCATGTTCAACTGTGGCTGCCCTTGGCTCTTTTCTTTGTAAATAATATGCTTCTCTATAAACAAACATAACAACGTCAGCGTCTTGCTCAATTGAACCTGATTCTCTTAAATCTGACAAAAGTGGTTTGTTGTCGTCTCTTTGCTCAACTTGTCTAGATAATTGAGATAGAGCAACTACTGGAACAGAAAGTTCTTTCGCAATTGCTTTTAGACCTTGGGTAATTTGTGAGATTTCTTGAACTCTTCCATCTTTGTTAAACGTAGTACCTCTCATTAGCTGAATATAATCAACTACAATCATATCAAGACCAAATAGTCTTTTGATGCGTCTTGCTCTATTACTTAAGGCAGCAATTGTAATTGCTGGTGTTTCATCAATATAAAGTGGAAGTTCAGAAATATTTTTTGAAGTTTCTAAAAATTTATCAAATTGATCATCAGAAATTCTACCCCTTCTAATATCATTTGAACTAATTCTTGCTTGTTCTGAGATTATTCTAGTTGAAAGTTGTTCTGAGGACATCTCAAGCGAAAAGAATGCAATAGAGGATTTTTTTCCTGTATCTTGTAATTTTTGTGCTGCATTAAATGCAATATTTGTTGCAAGCGATGTTTTACCCATTGAGGGTCTTCCAGCTATAATTATTAAATCAGATTGATGTAATCCCCCAAGTTTATCATCTAAATCTCTAAGTCCTGTTGGGACACCAACAATTCCTTCTTCATTTTTATAGGCAGCAGATGCCATTTCAATGGTCTGCTTCATTGCCTCATCAAACTTTACTAATGAGGAGTTAAAAGAACCCTTTTCTGCCAAATCAAATAATAACCTTTCTGAATTTTCAATAATGGTTTGTCCATTGGTATCAAGATCATTTAATTTTGCACTATCTATAGTTTGCTCTGAGATCTTTATTAATTCTCTTCGAACAAACATATCGTAAATAATTTTAGAATATTCAACAGCCTGTCTAACTGATGTGGAAAATTTTGTAATTTTAACTAAGTACTCTGGGATATTTAAATCATCTTTTTCATTTTCAAAATAATTTTTTAATGTAATCGGATTTGCTAGCATTCCTTTATAAATTAAACTTTCTATCGCTTCAAAAATCTTTTGATGCATAGGATCGTAAAAATTAATACTTGAAATAATTGTGTTTATTTCATCAAATATATCATTACTAACAAGAATAGACCCAATTACAGCTTGTTCGGCTTCAATATTATTTGGTAGTTCTTTAAATTGACTTTTAACTAAACTTAAATGATTTTCCATATAGAACAACTTATATAAAAAACTTTATTTATTGAATTCAAAATTATTACTGGGGAAAAAATTGTATAATTATTGAATTATTTCTGCAGAAGAAACATTTATAGAGATTTCTGCATCAACTTCAGAGTGTAGAGAGACTCTAACTTTAAACTTACCAAGTGATTTTATTTCTCTTATTGGCTGTATCATTGAGGGCTTGATTTCTATCTTATCTTTTTCCTGAATTAATTTAGCAATTTCGGTTGGTTTAACGGAACCATATAATTCTTTATTCTCTGTACTTAATTTTTTAATTAAATACTCTTTTCCATTAATTTTTTCGGCTATTTGAGAAGCTTCTTTTTTTTTCTCACTATCCTTTTTAGATAATTCAATTTTAATTTTTTCAACTTCATTAATATTTTCTTTTGAGGCATAAAGCGCTTTTTTATTAGCTATTAAGTAGTTTCTTGCGTAACCTCTTTTAACATTTATTACTTCACCAATAGATCCAATTCTTTTAACGTTTTCTAATAATATTACTTTCATTTAAATTAATGCTAAATTTCTAGCTCTCTTAATCGATAAAGATAATTCTCTTTGTTTTTTTTGGGATACATTAGTTATTCTTGAAGGTAAAATCTTGCCATTTTCCGACATATATTTCTTTAATAATTTAATATTTTTATAATTAACCTCTGGGGCCCCTTTTATAGAAAGTGGACAGGTTTTTTTAAATTTATATTTATTAGGTTGAAAAATACTTAATTTTGCAAAATTACTTTGTTTTCCTTTTTTATTTCCACTTTGTCTTTTAGGCATTAATTTTTAACACTTTCCTTTTTTTCATTATCTTCTTTTTTACCAAAGTACATTGTATCTAAATCAAACTTTTTTACTCTAACTGTTAAATACCTTAATAATTTTTTATCTATTGACTCATTCTTTTCAAGCTCAACAATAACTTTTCCACTACCCTTGATTTTAAAATGAATATAACTACCTTTTTTGTTTTTCTTTATTAAATATGACAAGTTAATTAAGCCCCAATTTTCAGTCTTCACAACTTCTCCTTCATTTTTCTCAATAATTTTAGAATATTTTTCAGTTAATTGCTTTAATTCACTTGGTGAAGTATCTTGTCTAGCAATAATAGTATGTTCGTATAAATTCATTTAAGTTCTTTAATAAAAAATGAGGATATACTATTATAAAAGTTCAATTACAATAGTTAAAAGGCAAATTAGTTAGTTTTTTTTATATGTTTTCAGTAATTTTCCCTGGTCAAGGTTCCCAAATGGTGGGAATGGGGAAGGAGCTTTATGACAAATTTGATATTGTTAAAAATTTGTTTAAGCAGGCAGATGAAACTCTAAATTTCTCTATTTCTAAGCTAATTTTAGAAGGTTCAAAAGAAGAATTAGATTTAACAATTAATACTCAACCAGCAATTTTTTTAATCAGCTATTCAATATTCAACATAATTAAAAAAGAATTCAACCTAGATTTAAATAAAGCTAAATATTTTGCAGGACATTCTTTAGGTGAATACTCAGCTTTGTCATGTGCTGATTATTTAGATTTTCAGGAAACTTTAAAAATTTTAAGAACTAGAGGAGAAGCTATGCAAAATGCAGTTCCTAAAGGAGAAGGAGGTATGGTTGCGGTATTAGGTGCAAAAATTGATATAGTTGAAAAAATTTTAGCTGATAATAAAAAAATATTTAATGCCGAAATTGCAAATGATAATTCTGAGGGTCAGATAGTTTTGAGCGGAAGAATAGAAGACTTAAAACAAGTTATGCAAATTTTAAAAGAAAATTCGATTAAAAATATTAAACTTCCAGTTAGCGCACCTTTTCATTGTGATTTGATGGAAAATGCTACCAAAATTATGAGAGAGGAGTTAAATAAGCTTAATTTTAAAAGTGGACAAAATAGATTAATTTCAAATGTGACAGCCAATGAAATTAAAGATCTTGACGAGCTTAAAACTCTATTAATCAAACAAATAGAGAGTAGAGTAAGATGGAGAGAAAGCGTTATTAATATGATTGAAAATAATGTAGATCATTTCATAGAAATTGGACCTGGGAAAGTGTTGTCAGGTTTGGTAAAAAGAATTAATAGAGATGTAAAAATTGATACGATAAACAGTCTTAGTGATATTGAGAGCATAAAAATATGATGGATCTAGAAGGTAAAAATATTATTGTTACAGGTGCTTCTGGTGGTATTGGAAATTCAATAATTGAAAAATTAAGCTATGCTAAAGCGAATATTTTAGCTTCCGGTACAAGAATTGAAAAACTAAATGAATTAAAAGATAAATATCAAAATATTAAAATTCTAAAATTTGATATTTCTCAAAGTGATAAAATTGAGGAATTTGTAGAAAATGCAACGAGAGAACTTGGTGGAAATTTAGACTGTATAGTTAATAATGCTGGAGTTACTCAAGATAACCTTGCAATAAGAATGAGTCTAGAAGAATGGCAAAAAGTAATTAATATAAATTTAACGTCAACTTTTTTGATGAGTAAATCTGCAATTAAAAAAATGCTCAAGAATAAATCAGGTAGGATTGTGAATATTACATCGGTTGTCGGTCATACAGGAAACTTAGGACAAGCTAATTATACAGCATCTAAAGCAGGTATAATAGCTATGTCCAAGAGTTTGGCGATGGAATATGCAAAAAAAAATATAAATATAAATTGTATTTCTCCTGGCTTTATAAAAACATCAATGACAGATAAATTAGATGGTAAATTTAAAGAAGCTATAATATCAAAAATTCCCTCAGCCCGTCTTGGAAACCCAGATGATATCGCCAATGCAGTACTTTTTTTATGTTCAAATCTATCAAGTTATATCAATGGAGAAACTTTACATGTTAATGGAGGCATGTATATGGCTTGACAAAAAATGTTTTTAAACTATTAAGAATTCATAACAAAAAGGATCAATATGTCAGAAGACGTTTCAAGCAAAGTAAAAAAAATTGTTGCTGATCATTTAGGTATCGACGAAGCAAAAGTTACAGAAGAGTCTAGTTTTATAGATGATTTGGGAGCTGACAGTCTAGATACAGTTGAATTAGTGATGGCTTTCGAAGAGGAATTTGGATCTGAGATATCAGATAGTGAAGCTGAGAAAATTTTAACTGTTGGTGATGCAGTAAAGTTTATTGAAGGAAAAGCAAACTAAAAATTTAATGCCCTCAGAAAAAGATGGGGTAATGATAATTTTATCTTCTCCCTCAGGAGCAGGTAAGACAACACTAGTGAAGATGTTATCTAAACTAGATAACTTTGAAATATCTATATCACATACAACGAGACAACCTAGGCCTAATGAGACACCCAACAAAGATTATTTTTTTGTTGAGGAAACTGAATTTAAAAGATTTATTAAAAATGAAGAATTTTTAGAATATGCAAAAGTTTTTAGTAATTTCTATGGAACCACTAGGACACCTGTTATCGATAAACTCAATAAAGGTAAAAATGTTTTATTTGATATTGATTGGCAAGGCGCTGACCAAATAAGGAATAAAAACTTAGATTACAAATTGATTTCATTTTTTATTTTACCACCAAGTAAAGAGATCTTGTTTGAGAGACTCTCAAACAGAGACATGAAAGATAAGTTGATCGCTGAAGAAAGAATGAAGCAGTTTGGACGGGACGTACTGCATTGGATTAATTATGACTATGTAATTATAAATGATACAATTGAAACTTGTTATTCTAAAATAAAAAATCTAATTCTTGCAGAAATAAATAATGGTTCAAAAGATTATGATGCCAATTATATTAGAAATCATATAGAGAAATTAACTTCTTAGATATTCATATTCTCTAACTAATTTGTAGTAAGTTTCAAAATCTAAATTTTGTGGTCTGAGATTTAAATCAATTTTAAGCTTATCCAGTATATTTTGATTACCATTAAAAAGTTGATTATAAGGCTTTTTTAACATTTTTCTTCTATGATTAAAAAAAACTCTTGTAACCTTTTCTAAGTTTTTAGGATCCTTAAGCTTAAATATTTTATTTTTTGGAGTGAATAGTAGTAAAGAACTATCAACCTTTGGCTTTGGATAAAAAGCCTCAGGCTTAATATCGCAAATTTTAATTATCTCGAGTTTCCAATTTGCTAATATAGATATTCTGCCATAGCTTGATGAATTAAATTTAGAGATAATCCTATTTGCTACCTCTTTTTGAAACATTAAAACAAGATGATCAAACCAAAAGTTATCTTTTAAATTTATAATCCATTTACTTAATATTTCTGTAGAAATATTGTATGGAAGGTTACCAAATACAATAAGTTTTCCACTTATCAATGAAGTCTCATCAATTTCTAAGATATCTTTATTTATTACTGTTATCTTATTCCTAAAATTTTGTTTTAGTTTTTCTGCAAGTTTTTTGTCTTTTTCAATCACTATGACTATTTTTGGATTTTTTTTTAAAATATTCGATGTCAAATTTCCAGTACCAGGTCCTATTTCGAGAATATTTTTTTTCTCTATTTGAATCAAGCTAACTATTTTATCTAGAATATTTTCATCTATTAAAAAATTTTGTCCTAAACTTTTTTTGGCTTTAATCAATATTTTTCCAAAAATTGAATGGCTTTTAATAAACTTAATGGATTTGAGACATTTTTACCAACCATATTTTCATTAGGTCCATGATCTGGTGATATCCTATCAAATGGTAAACCTAAAGTTATATTAATTGCATCATATTCAAAGAGAGTCTTTAATGGAGCTAGCACTTGATCGTGATACATTCCTACTATAACGTCAAATTTTTTTCTATTGTTTTTTAAAAATATGGTGTCAGCAGAATAGGGTCCTGAAACATAATATTTTTTATTTAAATGTTTAACTATTGGTTTAATAATTTTATCATCTTCATTATATTTATGAATACTCTCACAATGTGGATTAAGACCTAAAATTGCAATTTTTGGTTTAAAACCAAATTTTTTAACATAAAAATTATTTATTAAAAAAACTTTATCTGAAATATCTTTTTTTTTAATTTTATTTGAAACTAATTTTATTGGCAAGTGTGTTGTAATTGGGCAAACAGATAATTTTTTATTATAAATTAACATAGCAGTCTTTTTAGATTTAAATTCTTTTGAAATGTACTCTGTGATACCTAAGTATTTTTTATTTAAAAAAGTTTTCTTATTGATTGCCCCATTAATAAGTTTTTTTATTTTATTTTTTCTAATTATTTTAAATGCAATTTCAAAACATCTTTTAATATAAATATTAGATTTGGATGAAATATTTTCAAAAGCTTTATTTGTTTCGTATCTGACATCAATTAAATTAATTGATTTGTTATCAAGTATATATTTTTTTAAATTATTTTGATCTAATAATTTAATCTTTTTTTTAAAATTTAGCTTTTTCATTTGAAGTGTGAGTACTTTATACGATCCAATTAAAATTAATGGATTTTTAGTTTTAATTTTTTTTATTGTTTTAAAAAAAATTTCTAAAAATACACTATTGGGCTCTCCCATTACAATTAATATAGAATTATTAAAATTCATAAATTAAAATTTCTTTTTTTACTTTATTAAAATATATATTAGAAAATTGACTTAATTGTTGATTAGTTTTAATTCTTATTAAATTATTTAGCTCATTTTCTAAATTCGAAATATCTTTAATTGTTTTTTTATCCTCCAAACGAAGAATTAAAAAACCACCTGGTACTGGAATTGGATTAGTAATATCGTTTTTATTTAATACAGATAACGGTTTGAGTATATTTTTATTTAAAGCTTTGGCGTTTATCCAACCTAGACTTCCCCCATCTCTAGACGTATCAGCCTTACTATAAATTAAAGCTGCTTTTTTAAAACTTTCTTTCTCTATATATGTTTTTATTTCTTTGTATTTTTTATTTACTTTAGACTTATCTGATACTTCAAAAAATATTTCTGATAATAGATAAGATTTTGAATTTATATTATTTTGATTATTGATTTTTTTTTTTAACTCATCCTTATTTATTTTTAATTTTGAGGAAAATTTCTTAAATATTAAATTATTCCATGCTAAATTTATTATTAATTTTTCCTTCATAAAATCAGCTTCTATCTCTAAATTATTTAAGAATTCTTTATATTGATTAAAATTATTTATCCTTTTAGTTGAAAAAATAGATTTAATATAATTATCAAGTATTTTCTCATCTATATCTAATTTTACACCTTCATTTTTAAGTTTAATTTTCTTAATTTTTTCTTTGATCAACAAATTTTTTGCCAGTTCAAATACCTCTTTATCATTTAGGTTTCTAATGTTTTTATCCATTTCAACCAGATAGTTTGAATATTTAAAGATCTCAATACTAGTTATTATTTCATTATCAATTTTAAAAAGAATTTTATTTTCAATTGCTTTTAAATTTTGATTTATGAATAATAGTATTAATATTAATAATAAATATTTTTTTATATTCACTTTAGTTGATGCTATCTAAATTTGTTTCGTAAGTGGTTAATGGGAAAATAGTAATTGAGATCATAAAATTTTCAATTGGCATTAAATCTCTATCTTGATAGTAAGTTTTCCTGTATTTTATACCAGCAGTAAGGCAATCATTCTTATACTCATATATCAAATCATAATACTCAGTAAAATTAATTTTTCTATTTCTTCTAGTATTGAAAGATAAAAAATTATTTTCATCAAATCTATATTCCAGGGTATTTTCTATTGAATTTGAGTCACCAATTTTGCCATTTTCCTCTATAAATTTTATCCCTGTCGAAAATTTGTTTAAACTAAAATCAGCATTAAGTGAGTTATACTCAATTGTTTTAATGTCATTATCAATTGCAAAATCATATGAAAAATTTAATTTTTTATTTAAATTACTTTTAACAGATCCTATCAAATCTCCGCCTCGTTTAATTGAACTGGATGAGGGAATTCTTGCTTCAACATTGTCTCTAAATACAGATGCAATTTTAAATTCAAAATAATTATTTATATTTTCAATGCTCTCTTTTTTGTACTCAAGGCCCATAGTGAGAGATTTACCCTCTTCAAATGTGTCAGTAAGACCGAGTCTGTTTATCTCAAAAATATTTGAACTATTAATTTTACGGCCACTATCGGAATAGTCTTTCATATCGCTTGGATTAAACCTCAATGAAATTTTTGGTTCAATATAATCATTGAAAACTTTACCGTATTTAATTAAGGGTAAACTTGAATTCATTTCAAATATACTCATTAATTCAACTTGAGGACTTGATTTATATAAATCATCATTTTTTCCTGAAGTATTCAAGTTTTTAATATAAGCGCCAAAATTATTTTTTAATCCTGTATTAAGAATATAATCATCACTTTCTAAACTTAGATCATTTACCACTCTAGATCTTAAATTATTTGTATTTTTTAAATTATTGCTTCCTGATGAATTTAATTTGATATTAAACAGATTTTGTTTAGTAAAAATATTTTTTGAAAAATTATAGTAGGGCAAGATAAACTGGTAACGATCACTATTTTTTCCACTTAATGTTTCATAACTTGTAAAGCCAGTAGAAAAATTAAAGTCGTTATGATCTAACAACAAATCAATTGATGATGTAATTTTATCTTTATCAGGTTTGATTGCCATCTCTGATAAATTACTCTCAAAAACTTTTAGATATGTATCATTAGTAACTTTCTCTAAATTGATATTTAATTCACTTGAAGCAAAATTGTCTAAATTTAGATTTAATTTATATTTAGCAAATAAGTGAGAAATATTTTTCTTTTTAGAAGATAAAGAAGATTTGTATCCTTTTGTAAACGCAAAATCAGCCAACAACGTAGAATATTCTGTTTTATTTCTGTATTCATTTTGTAGCATAAAAATATCACTGTCAAAAATGTTTGGTCTAAAAGTTATATCTTTATCAGGAGCTAAAACTTTAAAATAAGGCAATTGTAGTGAAGACCCAAGGACCTGAGACTCATTCAAAATTGGTTTTAATAAACCAGATTGTCTTTTTACTGTGGGGTCTGGATGAAAAAATTTAGGAAAATATACTACAGGAACATCATATATTTTTAATAATGCATGATCATAAACTAGTTGTTTTTTTATTTTATCGTGTATAATTTCCTGAGCTTGAAGGCTCCACGGAGGACAGCCATCTCTTTTTTTGCAACTAGTAAATACTCCTTTATTAATTTGAGTTAATTGATTTTCTTTAAAAGACGTAACACCTAGAAGTCTAGGGTCATTTTCAATATTTCCAAATATACTTTTCTGCATATTTATTGCAGTTTTACCTGCATTAAAATTTCTATTTTGTAAATCAAAAAAACCATTTTCGAAGAAATATTCATCTGAGTTATTTAAGGATTTGAAATTTGTTTTAATTTTTACTTTTTTTCCTTTTAGTAAAAATTTTTTTTTAGAATAATTAAATTCATCTAATTCGTAGAGATTAAATTTATCATCTAAAACTTGAGTTTTACTCTTAGATGAAAGTTCAATTTTTTTCTTGTCATAAAAAACATCATTTGAATAAAAATTATACTTATTTTGTACATGAGCCTCTGTAAAACCTTTTGTAAAAATAATTTCTTCATTTTTATTGTAAGTCATTTCTTGTGCAAAAATTTTAACATCTTCTTTAGAGTCAATTATATTAACTTTATTTTTTCCAACTAAAACATTGGTTTTTTTTGAGTAATTAAATTCCTCAGCAGATATTATGGTTTCATCATTTATAGCTTTAGAGTCCCCACTGGTAAATATTATTTCATCATTTTTTAAGTAACTAATTTTATTTGAAAAAATGATAGTATTATTAACTTTGTCTATAATTTTAACATTACCTTGAGCATTTAAAATATTCGGAATTTTATCATAAATAAAATTGTCAGCATCTATATTTATTCCATTATCTGTAATTATTGTTCCTCTTTTTAAACCAATAAATTTATTACCATTTTCTTTTATTTCAATTTCAGTCACATCAAAATTGAATTGTTCTTGTCCAAATAGATTATTCGAATAAAATATCAATATAATTAACAAAATTATTTTAAATTTATTTATCATTTATATTTCTTATCATTAATATATTTATTAAACTAAGTATTAACAATGGAAACCAAATTGCTACTATTATTGAAATTCGCTCGGTGTTACCAAGAACGTAAAAGAAATTATTTATATAATAGATTAAAACTGAAGAAAATAAACCAATCGTAACTTTAATACCAGTGCTTTTGTAATTTTTAGAATTAAACATAATAATTGAGGAAAAAATCACAATTAAAATAAAATATAAGGGATACGATGAAAGTTTGTATAAGTGGACATCAACCTTAATAGTTGAATAACCTAGTAGATTGTAATTTTTTTTTAAATCTAATAATTCCAAAATAGATAAAGAAGATAAATTAGAAAATAGAGTTTGAATTCTTTCATAATTAAAATTTGAATTAATTTTTAGATTTTTAACTTTAGAGGATATATTTTGATTATAAACTGTTGCATCTTTAATTAACCATTCATTACTTTCAATATTAATTTTATCACTCTGAATATTTCTTATATTTTTAAAATTATCGTCAAACTCACTAATAAAAGTTTCTACCAAATGATTATTTTCAATTTTGTTAGAATTTATAATAAGAGTTTTTCCATCAATTTTATCCTTAATCCATAAACCGTTATTAGTTATTACAGCCAGATATTTATTGTCTGATGTATAGTTAGACTTTAATTCCAAATAAATATTTTTTAGGTTTGATGAAAAGTTATAGAACAGGATTACTAGCAAAATACCCATTAAAAAGGCGGTTAAACTTAATATTTTTATAATATTAATGTTTTTAAGACCTGAATATTTAAAAATTTCTAATTCATTATTCTTAAAAAAATTTATAAAAAAAAATTGAGTACTTATTAAAAAAATAAAAGGTAGCATTTCAAATACTAAAGAAACAGAGTTAAGTA